>NZ_JAZGQL010000014.1:0-352677 GCF_036421995.1 Plantactinospora veratri | reverse complement strand
ACGACAGGCCGGCCTGGTGGGCGAGGACGGCGGCCTGGACCCGGTTCTGTGCGTCGAGCTTGATGAGGATCGAGCTGACGTGCGCCTTCACGGTTCCCTCGACGACGTGCAGGGAGCGAGCGATCTGGCCGTTGGAGTGTCCGGTGCCGAGCAGCGCGAGTACCTCGCGTTCCCGCTCGGTCAGCGACCCGACGCGCCGCGCCGCATCGGCGGCCCGGCGGCGGTGGCTGTCGCGGTAGGTTGCGATGACCTGCCGGGCGATGGCCGGCGAGAGGAAGGCGGCTCCGTCGCTGACGGCGTGCACCGCGGCGATCAGTTCGCGCGGGTCGGCGGCCTTGAGTAGGAACCCGGCGGCACCACCGCCGAGCGCCCGGGCGATGTACTCCTCCTCGCCGAAGGTCGTGAGCATCACGATGCTGGTGGTCGGTACCGTGCCGGCGATCTCGTCGGCCGCGGCGAGTCCGTCGAGAACCGGCATCCGGATGTCCAGCAGCGCGACGTCGGGACGGTGGGCGCGGCACAGCTCGACGGCTCGGCGTCCGTCGGCGGCCTCGGCGACGACCTCGATACGGTCGTCGGTGTCCAGGATCGCCCGGACACCGGCGCGGATCATGGCCTCGTCGTCGGCCAGCAGTACCCGGATCGGGGTCACCATCACACCTTTTCCATCCGGTCCTTGGCGACGAGTACGTCTTCGTCGCTGAAACAGAGTCGGTAGACGATGGCGGCGTCGCTGAACAGGCTGGTACCGGCCTGGAAGTAGGCACAGGTCGAGCCGGGCGGCGTCGGTGGCTCGTTCAGGACTCGCGGCAGCGGGTCGATCTCGCGTGGCGGCAACTGCGGCTGGATCTGTGCACGCGTCTGGCCGAGCCGCAGGTGTTGGTACAGCTCGTCGGAGAGCCCGGTGCGTGCAACGGTGTACATCTGCAGGAGGGTGAGGGCCGCGACGAGCAGGAGCGCGGCGCCGAGGGGAAGGGCGGCGGACTGCATCTGCCGGCGGCGGGTGAGCCGCCTCGTGCCTTGCAGTTCGAATCCGGCGGGACCGTCGTCGAGCCGCGATCCGGCGTCGTCGGGCAGCACTGCGGTGACGGCCCAGCCGCCGTCCGGCCGGGGTCCGGCTTCGAGCCGGCCGCCGACCAGCCGGACGCGCTCGTCCAACCCGATCAGCCCCTGCCCGCTGCCGGTACCGTCGCCCGGCCGCGCCGGTGCCTTGTTCACGACGTCGATGCGGGTGCCAGCGTGCTGGCGGGCGATAGTGACGGTGACCTGCGCTCCGGGTGCGTGTCGGGCGGCGTTCGTCAACGACTCCTGGACCACGCGGTGCACCGCCTGGCTGCTCATCGGCAACCATGGCGGGCCTGATCCGTCCCGGCGAAGCCGCACCTGCATGCCGGCCGTGACGGCGCGGCGGACCAGATCGTCGACGCTCTCGTCGGCGGGTTGCAGATCGGCGGCGGCATCGGCGTTGCCGAGTACCCGGAGGATGTCGCGCAGCCGTTCGGTGGCCCGGACCGCGCTCGCCCGCAGTTCGCCGGCGGCGTGACGGTGCTTGTCGGTGAGGTCGCCGGCCAGTTCCAGCGCACCGCTGTGCAGCGCGATCAGGGCCAGTTCGTGTCCGAGCGAGTCATGCATGTCCCGGGCGATCGTCGCCCGCTCGCGCAGCCGGGCCTGTCCCGCGACGATCGTGCGCTCGCGCTCGCCGTGCTCGGCACTCAGGCGCCGGTAGCGGCCCACCCACCACGGCAGCACCGAGACGACGAACAACAGCAGGACCAGCGTGAGCCAGTACGGCAACGGATTGGTGGAGCGCCACAGCGCCACCGCGAGCCCGGCGAACGCCGCCGCCGTGAAAACCCACAGCGCGACCGAGAGCGAGGCCATCCGCCGCCCGGCAACGAAAGCCGGCACGATTGCCAGCAGGGGCAGCCAGCCGCCGGTGGTGAAGACCTCCGAGACCGACACCCCGGCCGACACGATCAGCAGCGGTGTCCACGCCCGGTCCGCCCGGTCGTAACGCACCAGGCCACGATACATACGCTGGTGCCGGCGGCACCCTTGACGAAAGTCAGGGGCAGGCCTGACGACAGACCGATGTCCGGTAGACCGGTTCCTCGTAGCGTCCGGGACATGATCAGAGCCCAAGGACTGCATAAACGGTACCGCGAGAGGGTCGCCGTCGATGATCTCTCGTTCGAGGTACTTCCGGGTATGGTGACGGGTTTCCTCGGTCCCAACGGGGCCGGTAAGTCCACCACCATGCGCCTGATGCTCGGTCTCGACCACGGCGGCGGCGAGACCCTGTTCGACGGACGCCGGTTCGGCACGATCCGGCATCCGATGCGCCAGATCGGCGCCGTATTGGAGGCCAGGGCGTTCCACCCGACCCGCACCGCCCGGAACCATCTGCGGATGCTGGCCGCCGGAGGCGGGATCCCGGCGGCCCGGGCAGACGAGGTGTTGGAGTTCGTCGGGTTGGCGGAGGTGGCCCGGAGGAAGCCGCGGAGCTTCTCGCTGGGCATGGCGCAGCGGCTGGGGCTGGCGCAGGCCTTGTTGGGGGATCCGCAGACGCTGATTCTCGACGAGCCGGCCAACGGGCTGGACCCGCACGGCATCCACTGGCTGCGCGACATACTGAAGTCGCTTGCGGCGCAGGGGCGCACCATCCTCGTCTCCAGTCACCTGCTGTCGGAGATGGAGTTGATGGCCGACGAACTGGTGGTGATCGGCCGCGGAAGAAGGATCTACAACGGCGACGTGGACGGGTTCGTGAGGCAGTTCACCCAGGCGACCGTGCAGATCCGCAGCCCCCGGTCCGACCGGCTCGCCCAGGTGCTGAAGGGTACCCACGGCGTCGAGGTCGAGGTCGCCGATGACGGCACGCTGCGGGTGTCCGGGGCCGACGCGCCCGCCGTGGGCGAAATCGCGTTCGCCAACAACATCCCGCTGCACGAGCTGACCACTCTGACCGCGTCGCTGGAAACGGCGTTCATCTCCGCCACCGGCGCCTCCGAGGAGTACGTCGCCCGTCAGCTCAGCACGGCCGGCGGTGCCGCATGATCGACGCGTTGCGCTTCGAATGGGTACGCCTCCGTACCATCCGCTCGACGTACTGGCTCATCGGCCTGGCCCTGTTCCTCAACGCCGCGGTGGCGTTCCTGGTCAATCTGGCCACCCGGAACAATCCGCCGGACACCGACATCGTCGGGGCTACCGTGACCGGCGGAGGCACCGCCTCGCCGCTGCCGCTGCTGGCGGTGTTCATGGCCGCCGTCGGCATCCTCGCCACCGGTCACGAGTACCGGTACGGCACCATCCAGCCAACGCTGACCACCATTCCGCGCCGAGCCACGGTGCTGACCGCCAAGCTCGCGGTCGTGGCCGCCGCGGCGGTGGCGGTCACGGTCGCGTCCATGCTCGTCAACGTCGCCGTCGGCCTCGTCTTCTGGGGTGAGTTCCCGGGGCTGACCGAGCAGCCCCTCGATGCGGCACTGCCCGGCTACGTCCTGCTCGTCGTGCTGTGGGCGGTGCTAGGCGCCGCACTGGCCCAGTTGTTCCGCAGCGTGCCGGCGGCGCTGGTGGCGATCCTCGTGACGCCACTCGTCGTGGAACAGATGATCTTCAGGCTGTCGCTCGTCCCGGCGCTCGACTGGCTCGCGCCCATGATCAAGTTCCTGCCGTTCTCCGCCGGCCTGCGGCTGGTCGACCTCAGCGGAACCGCCGCTCTCACCGACGCCGACAACTTCGACCTGTTCGGCCGCTGGGCGGCCGGTGGCGTCTTCACGGCCTTCGTCGCCATCGTCCTGACCGCCGCCTGGACATTGTTCGCGCGCCGGGACGCCTGACCGGAGCTGCCGAGTGAACATCGATGACGGCCCGTCGCGGAGGAGCGTCAGGTAGCTGCCTGGATGGAGTTCACTCCCTCGCGCATGAACCGCGTCGAGGCGCGTGAGGTCTTCCCGGGAGAGTTGCGGCGTACCGGCGGCGACCTTGTCGATCAGACGGCCGGGGTCGCCTCGTCTCGCCTCGGGGTTGGCAGGCAGGTGGCTTCGGTGTCGGGTCTGACGGTGAACACGTCCGCCCCGCGCCGGCACTGGCGACGCTTCGTCCTGCCGGGTGGGACTCACCCCGGTACCAGCGCCAGACCGTGAACCGTTTTCCTCCGGCCTGACGATAAGGGCGGGCGGGTCGCCGTGGTGAAGGGCGGTCAGGTGAGCGGCGACCTGGGCGGCTCCGTGACGCATGTATTCGCCAAGCTCCGGCCCGCCGGGATCCACCACGACTTCTTCCCCGTTCTCCAGCCGCCGGTCATCTCCGGTTCCAGGTCCTGCTTGGTCGTTGAACCTTCTCCCGGAGACCTCGCTATATATCGACCTCCGACACGCCAAGATCCTTAAGTCGGCTCGTACCGGCACCGGCTACGACACAGGCTCTAGGCTTCCGCCATGCTGATCATCGAAGGCGCGGGCCGGTGGACCGCACCCACTGGGGCCGCCAACGACTGGGTCGAACACCTGAGAGTGCCGGACCTCTCGGTGGGAACGTACTGCATCCCGGCGGGTGGTCTCGACGATCAGAGCCCGCACACCGAGGATGAGATCTACGTGGTCACCGCGGGGCGGGCCCGGATCGTGACGCCGGACGGCGCGGCCGAGGTGGGCCCGGGTTCGGTGATCTTCGTGCCGGCTGGCGAGGAGCACCGGTTCGACGAGGTGACCGAGGACCTGGCGCTGCTGGTGGTGTTCGGCCCGGCGTACGGCTCGCGCGCTCCGGGTCGGCGAGCGGAGTAGGACGGCGCAGACTCGCTACATGTCGACCGACGAGGACCAGCAAGTCCCCGCAGCCGCCATGAGGCGGCTCAGCCTGCTGTGACATCAACACGTCGTCCACGTCCACGTGCTGCCTGTCGCGCCACGGATATGCTCGTCAGCGAAGCATGGTGCGCCCGCCCCGTGCCGGGAAAGAACCGATTCGAGGGCGGTGTATGAACATCGGGGAGATCGCCCGCCGGGCGGGAGTGTCCCGCAGCACCGTGTCCTACGTGCTGAGTGGGAAGCGGGCCGTGTCGGAGGCGACCCGACAGCGGATCCAGGCGGTCATCGATGAGCTGGACTACCGGCCGAACGCCAGCGCCCGTGCGTTGAAGGAGGGCCGTACCCGCACCCTCGGGTTGGTGATTCCTCCGGCGAGCCAGCGGTTGACTGACATGCAGTTGGGCTTCGTCGCCAGCGTCGTCGAGGCCGCTGCTCGCCATGACCTCGATGTACTGCTGTCCCCGTCCGGTGGCGACCATGACCGGTCGTTCGAGCGGATCGTCACCGGGCGCCGGGTGGACGGTGTGGTCCTGATGGAGATCCGACTGGAGGACGACCGGGTGACTCGGTTGTCCAAGGCCGGCCTGCCGTTCGTCACGATCGGGCGGACCGCCGAGCCGCACGGCATGAGCTGGATCGACATCGACTACGCTGGGCTGATCGCCCGGTGCGTGCACCACCTGGCCGATCTGGGGCACCGGCATGTGGCACTCGTGAACCGCTCCGTCGAGTTGGTGGCCGCGGGTTACGGCCCCAGCCATCGAGCGCTTGCTGGTTTCCGGGCGGCTGCGGTGGAGCGGGGGCTGACCGGTGTGGAGGTCTGCTGCGGTGACGACACGGCTTCCGGCGAGGCGTGCGTGGAACAGTTGCTCGCGATGCATCCGGACGTCACGGCGGTGGCGACCATCAACGAGGCCGCGCTGCCCGGGATGCAGCGTGCCCTGACCAGCGCCGGATTGTCCGTGCCGGGGGACTTCTCCGTCACCGGGGTCGCCGCCCAGCACTGGGCGGAGGATTTCCGCCCGCCGTTGACCGCGGCGGATGTCCCGATGGTCGAGATGGGTGCCGAGGCGGTGTCGCTGCTGCTGGGGATCATCGCCGCGCCCGGGGCCGTGCCCCGCCACCGTCTGTACAGCCCGCCCATCTCGTTGCGCTCCAGCACCGGTCCGGTCCGGGTCCGCTGAGTCGATCAGGCTATCCACCCGTGACTCGCCGTTTCTCCTGCGCGGCCGCGAGGATGAGGTAGCTGCTGGCGGTCCAGGTGTACGCGCGGTCCCTGAGCCCGGCACCGGTTTCGGCGTCGAAGTTCTCCGCGAACCCGGACTTCTCACACAGCGCGAGGAATCGTCGACTGATGTCGTCGGCCAGCCGGCTCTGGCCGGCCCGCCGCAGGCCGTCCTCAACCAGGACGGTGGAGGGTGCCCAGATCGGGCCACGCCAGTAGCCGTCGGCAACGTAGTGGGCCGAGTCCGTCGGCTCGGTGGCCAGTCCATGCGTGGTCAGGTGGGTTTCGACACCCCGAGCCAGCGCGACGGCGACCGGGGCGGGCAGGTCGGCCCCGAGTGCGACCGGCATCAGATCGAGCAGGCTGCGGCTGACCCTCTGCCGCCCGGTGTGGGGGTTGCGGGCGGTGAAGTGGTCGCCGTCCCACAGGTCCCGCAGCATGGCGCCATTGATCCGGTCGGCCTCCCGGGACCACTGGTCGGCGGGCTCACCCAGCTCGGCGGCGAGGTCCGCGAGGCAGCGAAGCTGCGAGACCAGAAACGCGGCGAGGTCGGCCGTCTGGAGGACCCGTTCGACGTCGAAGGTGGTCGCGTTGTCCCAGCCGCTGTCGTTGCCGTGCTGGTAGTGGGGCAGGTCGTGGCCGGGGGCCCGGCGCGCGTCGAGCCAGAACCGGGTCCAGCGGGCAAGCCGGTCGTACGTCTGCGCCAGCGCCGCCCGATCCGGTGTCCGGGGAAGGCGTTGGCGCAGGTGTCGTAGGGCCCAGCCGTGGATGGGCGGCTTGACGTAGTTGTGTAGGACCTCGGAGTGAGTGATCGAGTCGGGCAGGGCGCCGGCCTCGTCCTGGTGGTCGAAGGGCAGTTGGAACTGGTGCCAGGCCAGCTCCGGTTCGCCGGCGGCCAGGGCGATCGCGTTGAAGCAGTGGTCCCAGCTCCACACCTTGTCCATCCAGTGCTTGGACATCAGGACGGCCGGGCGGGTGACGAAGCCCGCCGGAGCGACGGTGGCCGACCACAGTACGTACGCGGCCAGCTCGGCGGCCGGGGTGTCCGCGCCGCGCCACGGTGCGATCGCGTCGACGAACGCCGTGAACTCGGCGCTCCGGTGGCGGCACAGCTGGTCGAAGGTGACGGATCCGGCGTACGGGCGGCGCGCGGTGGCGAACTCTTCGACCGCGATTTCCCAGGGCTGGTCGCCGCCGGTTTCCAGGGACCGGTCAGCGGTGCCGAGGGCCTCCACGCCGTCGGTCCGCCGGAGCGCACCGGTGAGCACCGTGATGCGGTAGCGGCGACCGGTTTCGTACGAGGTGAACACGTGTGACCCGTCGACCGGGTCGAGGTACAGGTAGGTGCCGCTGAACGGGGTGAGGGTGCTTGCGACCGCGGCTACCCGCAGGCCGAGCCGTCGGCCCCGGATCCGCAGGGTGTCCGTTCCGTCGTAGACGGCTTCGATCCGGTCTACTCCGTTGCGCCAGGTCAGCAGCGCGGGCGTGGCGACGACCGTGGTGCCGGCGACCGCGGGTGCGAGGCGCAGTACGGGGTGCAGCCCGGTCTGGTGGGAGACCAGGTGCAGGTCGTCGGCGTACGTCTTCTCGGCTACCACCGGGGAGATGTTGAACCAGGATCCGCGGTAGCTGAAGGGGATGTCCTGGATGGGGAACTCGGGACCGGACGGGGCGACGGTCATGGGTGGCGGGTGCCCTTCTGTGGTGCGGGTGGTCAGTCCTTGACGGCGCCGGCGGTCACGCCCGTCGAGACGTATCGCTGGGCCAGGACCAGCAGCACTGCGGCGGGGATGGAGGCGACGACGGCGGTGGCCATGATGGCGTTCCACTGCTGGTTGTTGTTGCCGATGTAGTGGTAGATGCCGAGGGTGATCGGCTGGTGGTCGCCGCCGCCGGCGAGGGTCGAGGCGAAGATGAAGTCCGACCAGGACCACAGGAACGCGAAGAGCGACACCGAGATGATCGAGTTGCGGCTGACCGGCAGCACGACCGACCAGAAGGTGCGCAGTCGACCAGCGCCGTCGACCAGGGCGGCCTGGAGCAGTTCGTCGGGGATTCCGGACATGAAGGCCGTGAAGATCAACACGCCGAACGGCACTGCCAGTGTCGAATCCGCCAGTATCAGCCCGGGCAGCGTGTTCAGGACGCCGAGATTGAGATAGATGGCGTAGAAGCCCATCGCCATGATGACTCCCGGGATCATCTGCGCGATCAGCAGTACGAAGCTCAGCGCCGGGCCGCCGGGCGGCCGGAGCTTCGCCAGCGCGTATCCGGCGGGGGCGGTCAGCGCCACGGTCAGCGCCACCGTGCCGAGGCCGACCAGGAGGCTGGTGCCGAGGTACGGCAGTTGTTGGTCGAGCACCGCCCGGTAGCCGTCCAACGTGCCGTCGGTCGGGATCAGGTGTGGAGGGCTGGCCCGCATGTCCTGGTCCCGGGTGAACGACACGTTGATCATCCAGTAGACCGGGAAGAGCATCAGCCCGGTCAGCACTAGGCCGATGCCGGTCTTCCAGCACGTCCGAGGTGTTGAAGTGGTCATCGTGGGTGCTGCCTCCGCTCGATCCGGATGTAGCCGAGCCCGGCGATCAGGGCCATCACGATGAGCAGGTTGCCGACGGCCGCACCCGGTCCGAACTCGGGCAGCAGATTGCCGAAGCCGAGTCGGTACGACCAGGTGGCGAGTGTGGCCGAGGAGCCGGTCGGGCCACCCCTGGTCATGATCCAGATGATGTCGAAGACCTTCAGCGTGTAGATCAACCCCAGCAGCAGCGTGATCGCGGAGACGGGGCGCAGCAACGGAAAGGTGATCGACCAGAACCGTTGCCATCCCGTCGCGCCGTCGAGTGCGGACGCCTCGTACATCTCGGCCGGGATCGCCTGTAGGCCGCTGTAGAGCACCACCAGGTTGAACGGGATGCCGATCCAGACGTTGGCGACAATCACCGAGGTGAGCGACCAGCCCGGCGAGGTGAGCCAGTTGACCGGGTCGATGCCAACGACGCCGAGCGCCGCGTTGACCAGCCCCGAGTCGCTGTTGAGCAGCCACGACCAGGTCGACGCCGAGACGATCAGTGGCAGCAGCCACGGAACGAGCATCAACGCCCGCAGCGTGCGCGACAGCGGGAAGTGCTGGTAGAAGAAGAGCGCCAGGGCCATCCCGATGGTGAACTGGAAGGCGAGCGACACGGCGGTGAAGACCAGGGTGTGCGCCAAGGTCGGCCCGAAGGCCGGGTCGGTCAGGACCGTCCGGTAGTTGTCGAGGCCGGCGAAGGGCGCGCCGCCCTGCACGAAGGAGCGGACGGTGTACTCGCGCAGGCTCAACTCGACGTTGCGATAGAGCGGGTAGGCGTAGAACGCCGTCAGGTAGACGGTCACGGGTGCCAGGAAGCCCCAGGCCAGCCATCGGTCGGGCCGGCGGGCGCGCGACGGGGAGGGCCCGGGTGGGGCGGTCGTCGCCGCCCCACCCTGGTCTCGGGCGGCGGTGGAGTCGTGTGTCGTGGGGAGCATGGTGTCGGTTCGGCGCGCTCACCTGGTCGTGGCCGCGGCCTGCGCGGCGGTCAGCGCCTCGCGCGGCGACTTCCCGCCGCTGAGGGCCGCCTGCACCGCGGTCCACAGGGATTCGGAGATCTTGGGGTACTTCGTGCCGAGGTTGTCCCCGGTGCGGCCCTTGGCCGCCCGGACCGCCGCCACCCAGACCTTGAGCTTGGGGTCCGCAGCCGCCTGCCGCTCCTGGACGGCGGCGACGGGTGCGACGTAGGAGAGCGTGCTGTCGGTGGTGAGGAGGTTGTCGGCGCTGGTCAGGCAGGCGACGAGTTTCCGCGACGTCTCGTACCGGCCGGTGTTCTTCTGTACCGGAATCGAGACGAACTCACCGCCGGTGGGCGCCGGCGCCGGGCCGCCCGCGCTGGCCGGGATCGCGAGGATGCCGTACGGGAAGTCGAGTTTCTCCGCGTTGGCCAGCTGCCAGGTGCCGTTCTCGGCGAACGCGTAGTCACCGGTGGCGAACTCCTGCCAGCTCGTGGTCTGAGTGTTGTTGATGACGGAGTTCGGGGCGTGGCCCTGCTTGAGCCAGTCCGTCCAGAGCGTCAGCGCGGACACCGCCTGCGGCGAGTCCAGGCTGGTCAGTTGGGCTCCCGATCCCCAGAACCAGGGCAGGAACTGGAAGCTGCCCTCCTCGGTGCCGATCGCGGAGAAGGTGATGCCCTTCTTCCCCTCGGCCTTGACCTTGGTCAGCGCCGCGGTCAGGGACGTCCAGTCCTTGATCGTGGCCGGATCGACGCCGGCGGCGGTCAGCAGGTCCTTGTTGTAGTAGAGGGCGAGGGTGTTCGCCCCGATCGGCACGCCGTACGTCTTGCCGTCGCTCTGGCCGGCGCCGAGCAGGTTCGGCTCCACGGCCGAGACGTCCAGCTTGTTGTCGTCGGTGGTGGTGAGTGCGCCGGCCTCGGCCAGTGTGGAGATGACCGGGTTGTCCACGATCAGCACGTCCGGCGAATTACCCTGCTGGGCGGCGAGCAGCGCCTTGTTGGTGAGGTCGGTGGTGTCGTGGCCGGTCCGCTCGACCGTCACCCCCGCGGAGGTGCCGCACTTCTTGAGCAGCGCGACCCATTCGGAGTCGTCGGCGAACTGCGGATACGGATCCCAGACGAGGTGGGCGTCACCGTCGGTGGGGCCGTCGGCGGACGACGAGCAGGCGCTGCCTGCCGCTGCGGCGAGCGCTATCACGGCGACGGCGGCCAGGCGCCGCCGACGACTGAGTCCTGTCATGTGTGTCCTCACTCCAAGTCGATCGTCAGGTGGGATGCACGGGTTGACCGTGGCGGGCCGTACCACAGCGGGGCCATCGAGCGAATCGGTTCGAGGAATCGATTCGCACGAAGATAGGTCTGGCCATGCCCAGTGGTCAAGAGATGGCCGGCCTGCGATGAGTGTTGCGCTGGCAACCACGCGCTTCGTCCGGCCGTCTCTTCATTGACACAGTTCAGTTCCCGGTCCTACGATCCGTGCGAATCGATTCGCAAATGCAGCCCTCCGGAGCGCGTCCCCCCACGCCCCACCAAGGAGCCGCCCGTGAAAACCCCGCCCCGCGGCAGGTCAGGACGAGCCCAGGCGTTTGTCGCCCGCCTCGTGGTCGGCCCACTCGTCGTCGCCGCCGTAACCGTCGCCGCGTCCCCGGCCCAGGCGGCCGACGAGTCGATCACCGTCAACTTCTCCACGACCAGCGGTACGCCGACCTACCGCGCGTCCGGCTGGATCTACGGCATGACCGAGAACGCCAGCGGTCCGGCTGACCACTTCTACCGGGACGTCAAGTTCCAGTACATGCGGGCCGGCGGCGCGCAGCTGTCCGGGAGCGGCTGGGTCGGCGGAACCTACGACCGTCGCTGGAACTCCACCCTCGCCCAGGCGCGTCGGACCATCGCCCTCGGCGGACAGTTCATCATCCTGCCGCATGACCTGTGGGGTGCGGACGGCGCGGCGATCTCCCGCTTCCCCGGCGACAACGGCGACTGGACCGACTATGACAACTTCCTGACCCGCCTCGTCAACGACGTCCGGGCGTCCGGGCTGTCCGTGCAGTGGGACATCTGGAACGAGCCCAACATCACCCTCTTCTGGAACCGTCCGATCTCGCAGTACTTCGAACTGTGGCGCCGCACCCACCAGCGCATCAGGGCGGAGTTCCCCAACCAGCTCATCGTCGGGCCGAGCTGCGCCTGCGTACCGTCGACCACGCACACCTTCTGGAACCAGTACCTGGACTTCGTCCGCTCGACCAACACGGTGCCGGACATCATCAGCTGGCACTCGCTGCCGGGTGACCCGGTCGCCAACGTCGCCGCCGCCAACGCCACCCTCGACCCGCGGGGAATCGCCCACCCGCGCCCGTACCAGATCAACGAGTACGGTGCGCCCGACGAGCAGAACCCGGCCGACGGTGCCTGGTACATCGCGCGTCTGGAACGGGCCCGCGCGGACGGCCTCAGGGCGAACTGGGCCGGCGGCGGCAACCTGCACAACGACCTCGGCAACCTGTTGGTCCGCAACTCGGCCGGCCAGCACCAGCCCAAGGGCGAGTGGTGGGCCTACCACTACTACGCCTCCCAGACCGGGGAGGTCGTCGCGGTGACCGCCAGCCCGTCCTACGACGCGCACGCCACGAAGGCGACCGGCGTGGCGAAGGTCCTGGTCGGCGGCGGTCGTACCACCGGGAACCTGACCGTCAACCTGCGGCGCCTGGACACGACCGTCGGTATCGTGCAGAACAACCAGGTGCGGGTCCTCACGCAACGCATCCCACACAACGGCGGCGGCGCGGTGCAGGGGCCGGTCACGGTCTCGAACAGCGTGGTCGGCGTGTCCAACAACAACGCCACCGTGACCCTGCCGTACACCAACCAGACCGACGCCTACACCGTCACCCTGTTGCCACCCTCGGACGGTGGCTTCCAGTCGGTGGCGGTGGCCCAGCACTCCCAGCAGTGCCTGGACAACGCCGGGCTGAGCACCGCCGACGGCAACGTCCAACAGCAGAACCACTGCGACGGTGGTGACCAGCAGCTCTGGAACTTCCGCCCGGTCGCCGGCGTGGCCGACACATACACGGTGGTCAACCGGCAGAGCGGCAAGTGCCTCGACGTCAGCGGCGTGTCGACCGCGGACGGCGCGGCCGTGCACCAGTGGACCTGCCTGAACGGCCTCAACCAGCAGTTCACCCTCCGCAGAGTGACCTACCCGGGCAACGACTCGCACGACCATCAACTCGTCGCCCGGCACAGCGGCAAGTGTGTCGACGTCAGCGCGGTCTCCACGGCGGCACGGGCACCGATCCACCAGTGGACCTGCAACGCGGCCGGCCAGGGCAGCCCGTTGAACCAGACGTGGCGGATCCTGGGGCGGTAGGCGTCCCGGAAGAGTGGAGGTGCTGGCCCGTCTGCCCCGACGGCCCGCGCCGATCCCACCGACGACATTCATTGATACCAGTCGCAACCGATCCTACGACGGGCCGCGAATCGAGTCGCCATCACCACCATCGCCCCGGCGCGTCGACAAGCCCGGCGCTTCCACAAGTCCGAGGAGACACCCCGTGCGAACTCCGTCCCGAAGTGGGCCAGGAAAGGCCCGCGATCTCATTCCGAGACGCCGTCGCGTCCGACTGACCGTCCTGGCCGGCGTCCTGGTTGGCGTTCTCGTCGGCGCCACCCCCGGTACCCCGCCGCTCGCCGGCGAGGCCACCGCCGCACCGTCGTCGTCGGCTGCCATCGAGCCGGGGCAGAGCGCCCCGATCGTCGGCACGCCGTCCGGTCGCTGCCTCGATGTACCCAACTCCAGCACCGTCAACGGCACCCAGACACAACTGTGGGACTGCCAGGGAAGCGCCGGTCAGACCTGGACCTGGACCTCGAGCAAGCAGCTCACGGTTTACGGCAACAAGTGCCTGGACGCCTCCGGCCAGGGCACCGCCAACGGCACACCGGCGATCATCTGGGACTGCAACGGCCAGACCAACCAGCAGTGGAACGTCAACACGAACGGCACCATCACCGGGATGCACTCCGGGCTGTGTCTCGACGCCAGCGGCTACGGCACCGTGAACGGCACCAAGATCCACCTGTGGGCGTGCCACGGCGGCGCGAACCAGCAGTGGAACCCGCCGACCACCCAGCCGCCGACCGGTACCCGCCCGTGCGACATCTACGCCTCCGGCGGCACTCCGTGCATAGCAGCGCACAGCACGACGCGGGCCCTCTACGCGGCGTATGCCGGCAACCTCTACCAGGTCCGGCGCTCCTCGGACAACACGACCCGCGACATCGGGCTTTCCGGCGCGGGCGGCACCGCCAACGCGGCGACGCAGGACTCGTTCTGCGCGGGCACGACCTGCGTGATCACCGTCGTCTTCGACCAGTCCGGGCGTGGGAACGACCTCTGGTACCAGGGGTCGGGCGTGGTTCCGGGCTCCCCGCAGAGCAGGCCGGCGATCGCGACGTCGGAGTCGCTGACCGTGGGAGGCGCGAAAGCGTACTCGCTCTACATCAATCCTGGTAACAGCTACTGGCGGGACGGGCACCTGACCGGAGTGCCGACCGGTGCCGCTCCCGAGGGCATGTACATGGTGACCAGCGGCACCCACGTCAACAACGGCTGCTGCTTCGACTACGGCAACAGCGAGACGACCAGGAAGGCCGACGCCGCCGGGGCGATGGACGCCATCAACTTCAGCACACAGTGCTGGTTCGGCGGCTGCTCCGGCACCGGACCCTGGGTGCAGGCAGACCTCGAGTGGGGTCTCTTCCCCGGCGGCAGCCAGACGTGGAACCCGAACCAGCGCTCCTTCACCAGCAAGTTCGTCACCGCGACCCTCAAGAACAACGGCACGACGCGCTTCGCCATCAAGGGCAGCGACGCCCGGTCCGGCAGCCTCTACACGCTGTGGGACGGCGCGCTCCCGCCGGGATACAGCCCGATGAGAAAGCAGGGCGCGATCATCCTGGGCAGTGGCGGTGACTGCTGCAAGCCCGACGGCGGTGCGAACCTGAGCGCCGGCACCTTCTACGAGGGAGCCATGGTCGCCGGTTATCCGTCCGACGCGACCGAGAACGCCGTACAGGCCAACGTGGTGAGCGCCGGTTATCGCTGACGCCGGCAACGGCGCCTGAACAACCCGTGCGTCGGCCACCACCGTGTGGTGGCCGGCGCACACCTTCGTCGATGCCGACCTGGTTCGGACGGCCACGCTCCATGTTCGTCCCCGGACCGTGCGGCCCGGTTCCGACAGCGGTCCGCGGGCGGACCGGGGCTCGTCGCGGAAGACGGCCGCCAGGAGCGACAGGTTTGCGTCAGCCCAGGTACTTCTCCCACGGGCCGGTGACGGCCATGCGCCGGCGCGACCGCCCGTACCGCTCGGGACGTCTGGCGTCGGATCGCGGTGGTGGAGCGCACACCGAGTCGGGCCGGCTGGGTATCGCGCTGAACTCGATGCTCGACCGGATCGAGTCGGAGGTCGCCGCGCCGACCGCGTCCGAGCAGCGGCTGCGGCAGTTCCTCGCGGACGCGTCGCACGAGCTGCGTACCCCGCTCACCTCGATCCGCGGCTTCGCCGAGCTGTACCGGCGTGGCGGAGCCCCGCCCGGGCGGCTTCTGGACGAGACGTTGTCCCGCATCGAGCGGGAGGCCGCGCGGATGGGGCTGCTGGTCGAGGACATGCTGTTGCTGGCCCGGCTGGACCGTCAGCGGGAGCCGCAGCGGCGACCGGTCGACATGCTCGCGATCGCCGCCGACACGATTCGCGACGCGCACGCCCGCCGCCCCGACCGCCCGGTCCGGTTGGCCAGCTTCGGCGGCGACCAGTTGTGGGCTCCGGCGGCAGTCGAACCATCGCCGCGGCCCAGGGCACGGTCACCGCCGTGCTCTCCGCCTCCGGGAGGTACGCAGCGCCTCGACGGCGAGCGGCGCGTTCGGTACCTCCGGCACCGTCACCGCGATCCGCGTGCAGGGCGGGTGTGGGAGTTCGTCGATGGTGTCCGGTCTCACCGCGCTCTCCCTCACCGGATCACCGCAGCGGCCCGGTACCCTTGATCGGGTACAGAATGTGACTTTATGTCCGCAAGTCGAGGGGTGCCCATGCCCGATCACGCATTCGGCCACATCGAGCTCGCCCACCTACAGAACGTGCTCGACGGACCGTGGGCCGCCGTTCGCGCTGCACACCGGGATCACCTGAATGGGAAATTTCTCCCGGTTTACGGCGAGACCGGTGACCAGGCACGTGAGCGGGTCTCCCGGCTGCTCACCGAACTTCCCGCCGAGCTGGGTATGGCCTCGGCGTTCCCCGTCGAATACGGCGGTAGATCCGACGTGGGAGGCTCGATCGTCGCCAGCGAGATGCTGGCGCAGGTCGACCTGTCGCTGATGGTCAAGGCGGGAGTGCAGTGGGGCCTGTTCGGCGGCGCGGTCGGGGCCCTGGGCACCCGGCGGCACCACGACGCCTACCTTCGGGACATCATCTCGGGCAAGATCCTCGGCTGCTTCGCGATGACCGAGACCGGCCACGGCTCCGACGTCCAGCAGCTGCGCACCACCTGCGCGTACGATCCGCAGACGCGGACCTTTGATCTGCACACCCCGCACGAGGCGGCCCGCAAGGACTACATCGGCAACGCGGCCCGGGACGGGCGGATGGCGGTGGTCTTCGCCCAGCTGATCACCAACGGGCGACGGCACGGCGTGCACGCGTGGCTGGTCCCGATCCGCGACGCTGCGGGCAACCCGCTGCCCGGTGTGACCATCGGCGACGCTGGGCCCAAGGCCGGCCTGCTCGGCGTGGACAACGGACGGCTCAGCTTCGACCATGTGGCGGTGCCGCGCGACATGCTGCTGGACCGGTACGGGCAGGTCGCGGAGGACGGGACGTACTCCAGCCCGATCGAGAACGACTCACGGCGCTTCTTCACCATGCTCGGCACGCTGGTCCGCGGCCGGGTGAGCGTGGGTGGCGCCGCGTCGGCGGCCACCAAGTCGGCGCTGACCATCGCGGTGCGCTACGGCGACGTCCGCCGCCAGTTCGGCACCCCCGACGCGGACCGGGAGGTACTGCTCAACGACTACCTGGCCCATCAGCGCAAGCTGCTCCCCGCCCTGGCCACCACGTATGCGTTGCACTTCGCCCAGGCCGGACTGGTCGCCGCGCTGGACGAGGTGCAGGGTGGCGGCGGCCCGGTCGACGAGCATCGGCAACGGGAGCTGGAGTCCCGGGCCGCCGGACTCAAGGCCGCGCAAACCTGGCACGCGACCCGCACCATCCAGATGTGCCGCGAGGCGTGCGGTGGCGCCGGCTACATGGCCGAGAACCGGCTGCCCAGTCTCAAGGCGGACACCGATGTCTTCACCACGTTCGAGGGCGACAACACGGTGCTGCTGCAGCTGGTGGCCAAGGGGCTGCTCACCGGCTACCGGGACGAGTTCGGCTCGTTGGACGGCTGGGGGCGCGCCTCCTTCGTCGCCGAGCAGGTCCGCGCGATGGTGCTCGAGCGCACCGCCGCGCGGGCGGTCATCGAACGGCTGATCAGCGCCGTGCCCGGCCGCGACGAGGAGGTAGCCGTCACCCACCGCGGCTGGCAGCTCAAGGTGTTCGAGGACCGCGAGGACCACCTCCTCGACGGCGCGGTCCGTCGCCTCCGCAACGGCGCGGCCACGAAGAAGGACCGTCCCTTCGACATCTTCAACGACGTTCAGGACCACGTCCTGGCCGCTGCCGCCGCGCACATCGACCGGGTCACCCTGGAGGCGTTCGTCGCCGGCATCGAGGAAACCGCCGACCCGGCGGTCCGGGCGCTGCTCTCCCGGGTCTGTGACCTGTACGCGCTCAGCGTCATCGAGGCCAACAAGGGGTGGTTCCTGGAGCACGGCCGGCTCACGCCAGCCCGCTCGAAGGCGATCACCGCCGTGGTGAACGGCCTGCTCAAAGAGCTGCGCCCGCAGATGCGGACGCTCGTGGACGGTTTCGCCATCCCGGAGGAGTGGCTGCACTGCGCCATCCTGCGTGAGGAACCCCACCGGCAGGAGACCATGGCCGCCCACGACGCCGCCGGTGATCCGCAGGCAGTCCCGGCGTAGGCAGGCAGCCTTGCCGGATGCCGGCCCGTTGTCGGCGTCGTCACCGACTAGCACCGATCGCCGCTGTCCAGCCTGACGACGGTGCCGGATCAAGTGGTGTTCGGGATCAGCCGCAGCACCGTGGCGGCGAGTTCGGCCAGCACGGTCTCCCGATCATGGGGCTTCTCCCCGCTCAGTGGCTGCCGGGGATCGTTGAACGCCTGGAACTTCGATATCTCCGGCCGGTTCTGGAATTGGCTGGGCGCGACGATGAGCGGCATGATCCGGCAACCATCGGCGCGGGCGGCCTCGAGCAGGGCGGGCAGTTCGACCTCGGTGATGAACGTCGACGCGAGGAAGTCCGCGCTGACCAGCAGGATCGCGGCACACGCGCGGTCGACGGCCGCCGCGATCTCCTCCCGCCACTGACTGCCGGGTTCGATCTGGGTGTCCGTCCAGAGCTGGATGTGTCCGTCGTGTACCAGCGGTTGGAGGTGGATCCGGAGCCGTTCCAGCCACTCGGTGTCCTGGTGGCTGTAGCTGACGAAGATCTGCTTCCGCCGGGTACTGGGTCGCTTGCCAGCGGTCCGGGCCAGTCCGTCTCGCGACTGCCGGCGCAGGTAGAGCAGGAACTGAGGATCCTCGATGATCAGTTGACGGGAGTGCGGGTTCAGATAGAGGGTGTCCTCCAGCCGGCCCAGCGACGCGCCGAAGCCGTCCGGAAACGCCGCGAGCAGGTGTACGTCGATCGCGGTCGCCAGGTGCGGATGCTCGGCCGCCACCTGGTCCAGGTCGAGTACGCCACCCGCCACGGGCAGCATCAGCAGCAACTCGATGCAGGACTGTTGACGCTCCCCGTCCAGACAGGCGAACGCGTGCACGATCGCCTTGTACTTGAGCGCCAGGGTGGTCTCGACGTACGCGAGGGCCTCGTCGAGGCCGCGGTCGATCGTGAACGGCATCGCCTGGGTCCGCTCGATCGAGTTGAGGTGCGCCAGGTGCCAGCAGAGCATCTGCGCGGTGTTCAGGCTGCCGGTGGCGAGCGCGACGATCTCATCGGCCTGACCGAAGCTGACGTTGAGTGCCGCCTCGCCCTGCCGGATCATCTGGGTGACCAGGTCGTCGTCGACCGGTGGGATCTTGAAGACCTGGATCCGGGTCGCGAGGTCGTACCGTACCTCGACCAGGCTGTCCCCGGTGCCCGGGATTCCGGCGATCACCAACCGGCGGTCCTCGGTGCCCTCGTCGGCGAGCAGCTTCAGCAGGTTGGCGATCAGCGTCCGGTCGGCCGGGGAGAGCTGCTGGAAGTCGTCGATCGCCACGATTCCCCGGTGTGGCTTTGTCGACAGCTCCCGGATCCGGTCCAGGTGTTCGGGTCGCTTCGGGGTGAGTACCTGGATGGTCCGCCCGTGCCGCTTCTCCCGCCGTACCGCCTGTTGCAGGAACGTGCTCTTGCCGATTCCCGACGGCCCTTCCAGGACGATGCCGAGGCCGGGCTGGCGCAGGGCGGCCAGGAAGCGGCGGAACGCGGGTGGCTCGACGAAGGTCAGCGTGGGCGTGCCGTTGAGCGTGAAGACGTCACCCAGCTCGTGCACCAGGCCGGCGTCCCGCCCGTCGCCCCCCGACTCGGCCGGAGCGGATTCGATCGCCGTGGCACCGCTGTCGGTGGAGAGGTCCGGCAGGTCCTCCGGGTCGGTGCCGGGTAGGTAGCTCAGCACCTGCGCCGCCAGCCGGCGGAAGTCCGGGTCGGGGTCGCTGAGGGCGTACTGGCTCAGCAGTGCCCGGGTTTCCGGCTCGGTGCCGTACCGCTGCGCCAGGATCTGTACCGCGAGTTCCCGCAGCGACCAGTCCCGGGCCCGGAGGCAGTCGACGACCAGGGCGCGTACTTCCGGATAGCCGGCGAGTCCCTCGCCCAGTACCCGCAGCGCGGCACGCCGCACCCGCACCTCGGTCACGTCCTGGGCGCGCTCGATCAGCGTGTCCCGGACGCTCTGCTCGGTACCGAACCGTTCGGCCAGGGCCACCACGGCGGCCTCCCGGATGGCGGAGTCGGGATCGCTGGTCGCCCGCGCGGTCAGCAGTTCCCGCTGGGTCTCCGAGGCGGCGGTGTGCGCGGCGAGGGCGTCCAGGGCCGTACTGAAGATATCGACGTCGGGTTCGCGCCGGAGGTGGTCCATCAGAACCTCGCGGGTGGCGTCGTTGACCTGGAAACGCGACACCACCAGCCGCAGTGCCGAGAGCCGGATCCCGGCGTTCGCGTCGGTCCGGGCCCGTTGCAGCAGAAGCCGGCGCGCCGCCCTGGCGGTGCTCTCGTGGTCGATCATGGTTGTGACGGCGCTGCCGAAGACGGTAGGGGACGGGTCGTGCTGCGCTGCGTAGAGGACGCCGTCCTGCACCTCCAGGTTGCCGGCGAGATGTGGGCCGACCCCCTGCACCGCGGCGGTCCGTACCGTCTCGTGGGGATCCTCGCGCAGCCGTTCCACCAGGATCTTCCGCAGGCGCGGGTCGCCCGCGCAGCGCAGGGCCAGCGCCCGGACCGCCGCCGCGCGTACGTTGGCGTCGTCGTCCACCCGGGCGGCGTCCACCAGCACCGACTCGGCCGCCACCGCGTCGCCGGCCTCGACCAGGCCCTCCAGGGCGGCCAACCGTACGCCGCTGTCGCGGTCCTCGGTGACCAGCGTGAGCAGTGCCTGCGCGCTGGGTTGGTGGGACGCCGCCCAGCCGGCCAGGGCCTTCGTGGCCGCCGCCCGGTTCTCCGGATCCGGATCGCGTCCGGAGATCGCCGCCAGTACCGCCCGGACCGTCGGGTCGGTGCCGAAGTGCTCCACCAGCAGTTGGGCGGCGGTTCGCCGAACACCCTTCACGGCGTCGTCGCGGGAGCGCCCGACCAGCTCGGCGCAGACGCGCTCCGCGGCGGTGTCGAAGTGTTCCAGCAGAACCTGCGCCGCATTGCGCAGCACACCGGGGTTGGAGTCCTCGCGCAGCCGACCGATCAGGATCTGCTCGACGTCGGCGGACTCGGCGCTCCGCTCGCCGAGCAGCCGTACGGCGGCCGAGCGCATCGCGCTGTCCTCGTCCCGGCCGGCTCGCTCGGTGAGCAGGCCGATCACCTCGGCCCCCGCCGCGAACCGGTCCGTCAACGCCTGCACGGCTATCCGCAGCACCTCGATGTCACGACCGCTCAGGACGCATTCCACCAGCACCTGGCGGAGTTCGTCGTCCGGCTCGGATGTTTCGCTGAGCGCATGCACCGCTGTCCTCCGCACCCCGGTGTTGTCGTCGTGCCGTACCCGGTCGAGCAGGACCCGGCGGGCCGCCGGGTCGCCCCGGAACCGGTCCCGCAGGGTCTGCACCCCGGCTGCCCGGACCGTCGCCGAGGGGTCCGCCTGGCTGCGGTCCAGGAGCAGCGCCCGGACCTCCGGATCGGTGCCGTGTTGTTCGGCCAGCGCCTGCAGAGCCGCCAGCCGCACGCTGGCGTTCCCGTCGTCGCGGGCGCGCCGGACGAGCTGGTGGCGCAGCCGTGCGGTGTCGGCGTCACCGGCCGGGCTGGCGGCGAGTTCGACCAGCCCCGCCACCACGGCGTGTGCGCACCGACTGTCGTCGATGTTCGCCAGTACCCGCTGCATCAACTCCTCGATCCCGTCGGCGCGGGTGGAGAGGATGACGGCCAGCCGGGTGGCGTGCGTGATCGTCGGGCTCCACAGCAACCGGACGCCGCGCCGCCGGTACCAGTCGAGATAGACCTCCCGCCCCGGCCAGCTGCTGCCGATCATCCGGGCGGCCGGCAGGATCTCCTCCTCGAACAGCTGCTCCGTGCCCGGGTCGTTGATCCCGACTCCGTGTTCGAGGAGCAGGATGACCTTGCGTAGCAGGTCGTCCGCGATGGTCGCCACCGAGTCGTCGATGCGCCGGATCTCGGCCAGGCACTGCACCGCGAGGACGAGGTTCCACGGCGGACTTTCGGGCACTCCCGCCGTCCAGGACTGCTGGACACCGTCGGCCAGCACCTCGACGAGGGCGGCGGCGTGCGCTCTCGACATCGCGCTGGTCAACAGTCGCAGGACCTCCCGCCAGGACAGGTCGGCGGCGTGCCGGCGGAACAACTCCTTGAGCTGGTCGAAGGAGAGCACCTGGTCGTGCTGGAACCTGGTCAGGATCGCGTCGGCGCAGAAGAACTCCAGGAAGGTACGGTGCACGAAGCCGTAGACCTGCGGGCCGTACCGGCTGAGGATGAAGTTCCGCTCCCGGAACTGGTCGATCATCGCCAGCGCGATGACCCGGGCGGTGACGGGCTCGTGGCCGTAGCGCTCGATCAGGTACTGCTCGAAGACGTCGCCCAGCTCCGCCCGGTCGATGTAGTTGACCGTCAGGCCCCGGTCGGCCGACTGCATCCGCCAGGCGAGCCGGCGCAGCAGTTCCTTCTTGTCCTCGGTGTCCAGGAAGCCGGCGACCTGGGACTGCTCCCGCAGATGCCGGTTCACGTCCCACTGTTCGACGAGCACGGTCGCGGCGTGGTCGTAGAGCTTCCACCGCTCCCGGGGCAGCGGCTCGTGTCGGCCGACGATCGCCAGGGTGGTCAGCAGCAGCGGGTTACCGGCCAGCTCGCGGATCGCGGACGACTGACGCATCGTGTCCAGCAGCCGGTCCTGGCGGGTCCACGCCTCCGCCGGCCTGGTCTGCGCGGCCGGCCCGTACCAGCTCGAGAGGAACTCGGCGATCTGCTCCTCGTCCAGGTCCTGCAACGTGTAGTGCGTGAAGCCGACGCTGGTCAGGATCTGGCGGGAGTAGCCGATGATCCGGGACGTGACGATCATCCGTACCTGCGGGTGATCCGCGGCGAACGCGGCGATCTGCTCGGCCACCCGCTCACGCTGGCGCCGGTCGAAGACCTCGTCCAGACCGTCCACGAGCATCAGCGCCCGGCCGCCGGAGCGCAGGTGCCGCAGCAGCACCGGGCGTGGGATACCCAGCCCGTCGGCCTTGGCCCGGTAGTCCAGATAGTCGACGAAGGTGTCGCACCTGCCCTCGGCGACCAGGGTGATGTAGGAACGCAGCTCGATCAGCAGCGGCAGATGGTTGGCCAGCGCGCCCAACCGGTTGTCGAGCAGGCCCGTGGTCAGGCTGAGCGCCAGATAGCGGACAGCGCTGGACTTGCCCGATCCGGGGTCGCCGAGCAACACGATCGCCCGCTGGTCCGGTGCGCCGAGCACGTCGAAGAGCCGCTGCAACGGCTTCGCCCGGTACGAGTCGTGCAGGTGCACCAGCTCGCCGGGATCCACCTCCTCGGGCAGGTCCTCGGCGCCGATCCGCCCCTCGGACTGCATCCGGCGCAGCCACTCCCGGGGCAGTTCGATCGGGGGCGGATCCTCGCGTACCCACTGCTCGACGAAGACCGAGGTCAACTGGATCCGCAGGTGGTCGTCGGCCCGAATCGGCGTCAGCGCGTCCAGGTCAAGCAGCCCGTAGTGCTGGCGCAGTCGTTGGAAGTACTGCCCGACGACGTCCGGACGGAACGTTCCGAGCCCCTGTGCGGGCTGTACGACGTCCAGTTGCACGTTGGCCACAGCGGCGGTGACCATCGCGGCGAGATCCGCCGGATCGTGGAACGTGCTGCACATGTGCCGGTCGGACAACTCCGCCCGCAGTCGCTCGATCCTGTCCGCGTCCCGACCCCGGTCGACGAAACGGCGCGGCCAGGGCGCCTCCTCGTCGAGAAGAAAGATCAGGCAGGGTTTGCCGCCGGCGAGCGCCTGGCGGTACTCCAGCTCCGTGATCGACCGGTCGTGCCCGGGCGGGACGAAGCCGTACCGCCAGGCGAAGATGCCGACGTAGACGTCGCACTCGTTCACCTCGGCCAGGCAGCGTGCCAGCGGGCGGTGGTCCTCGGCGACGTACGACTCCATGGACATGTCCTCGACCCGGAGCCGCCGCAGCGCCAGCCTCACGGCAGCACGACATTCCTCGAGGTCGCGAAAGGTCGCGGAGACGTACACCTTCATCAACGGGTCCCAAGCGGGGGAGGGCATGTCCGGCTACCGAAGGTAGCAGCCACGATCGCGCCAAGCGATCGCCGGACCGGATGGACCCACCCCGGTGGCGTGGGCTGGAGTCGACGTGTGGTGGCTATCGCTCCAATGTCGCCTCGGCGGCCAGCGGGGGTGTGGGATCGGATTCCGCCCTGCGGACGTCCGCCAGCAGCCTGGCGATCACCGCTTCGGTCACCCAGGCGTCGCCGTTACGGATGGCGGCACCCAGCCAATCACCGATGTCCCACAACGCCCGGCAGGCAGCCAGTACCGGGAAGCTGGCCACCTCGCTCTGGCTCAGTGGACGGACCTGCTGGTAGCCGGCGAGTACCGCTGCCCAGCGTTCGCGATCATCCGCCGGCGAGTCGGGCCCGCGATAGAGACTGACCAGGTCGTAGGCGCGTAACCCGAACCCGCAGTGGTCGAAGTCGAACGTAACGAACCGTCCCTCGCCGTCGATGTGGGTGTTGCCGCGGTGCAGGTCGGCATGGATGATCCCGTATGCGCCGCCGATCGCTCGGAGCCGTTGAATCTCGCCGGTCAGTCGCTCGCCGAGCCTGCCGAGTTCGGCGAGGTCCGCCGCGGCCCGGCCCGAGCGGGCATAGGGTGCGAGGCTGGCCAGCGGCCGTTCGACGAGGATGCGTTGGTCCAGGTGGTAGCGGTCGTGGCTGGTGCGGAAGGCGTCCATCTCCAGGTGCATCCGAGCGATGCCGGAGCCGAACTCGCGCCACTGTTCGGCGGAGAGCGTGCCTTCGTGCAACGGCGTGCCAGGCGCGTGGGTGAAGAGGGCGAAGCACCGTTCGCCTTCGGGCGCCGTCAGCCGGCCGAGCCGGTCGCCGAGGCTTCGCTGGTACGGGCGGATGACGCCCAGCCCGGCCGCGGCCAGGTGCTCAAGCAGGTCGAGTTCGAAGCGGAGGTCGGATTCCGAACGGATCCAGTACTTCTCCCGGTTGTAGACCCGCAGCACGCGGCGACCGCCCTCGGCGTCGGTGACGAGGTAGGTGTCGTTGAAGCCGCGGTTCAGCAAGCTCACCGTGACGGGCGCTGCGATGGCGTACTCCCGTTCGACGAGCTGGGCGAGGTCCTCGGCGTGCAGGAGTGAGTGGGTCACGCGCATATCGAGTGAGCCTATGAGGGGACCAGGTGGCCCGCCAGGGAAGCCGGCGGTGGTAGCCGAGCGGGACCGCTCAGCCTCCTCGATCGAACAGCTTGACCGTGCCGGCGGCTTTGTGGGTGGCCGGGCGCCTGGTGTCGACGTTGCCGGTCATGGCGTTGAGGATGGCGGGTAGTTCGGCCACGGTCCGGGCGGGCAGGCCGGTCACGGTTTCCTCCGCGAGAGCGTGCCACAACTGCTTGACCTGATCGGCGAGTGCCTTGCCGCTGTCGGTGAGTTCGACGATGCTGGCGCGCTTGTCGGAGGGGGCGGGTTCGCGGCGGATGTGACCCGAGGCCTCGAGCTTGCGGGTCATGAGCGTGACGCTGGGCGGCTCGCAGCCGAGGGCCTCGCTGAGCTGGGCCTGGATCCGCGGGCCGGTCCGGTCGAGTTCGAGCAGGAGTGCCTCCTGGCCGGGGTGTAAGCCGAGCGGGGCCAGCAACGCGGCGGCTCTGGCCCGGTGGCGCAGGCTCAGCAGGCGGATGGCCTGGTTCAGGGCGTCGGCGTACTCGAAGTCCACGGACTCTCCTTGACAAGTAGTTACGCGCATAACATTATGCGGATAACTAATCGTAGCAGCATCGAGGAGCCCACATGACCGTGAAGGTCGCTGTCATCTACTACAGCGCGACCGGCGCCGTACACGCGCTCGCGCAGGCCGTCGCCGAGGGGGCTGCCTCGGCCGGGGCCGCCGTACGGCTGCGCCGGGTCGCCGAGTTGGCGCCCGACAGTGCGATCGACCAGAACCCGCAGTGGCGGCGGCACACCGACGCGACCGTGTCGATTGCGCAAGCCGCACTTGAGGACCTGACCTGGGCCGACGCGTACGCGTTCGGGACGCCGACGCGGTTCGGCGCGCCGGCCGCGCAGCTCAAGCAGTTCATCGACCAGGCCGGCGGCCTCTGGCGCGAGGGGACGCTGGCCAACAAGCCGGTGACGGCCTTCACCTCGGCGTTCAACCCGCACGGCGGCAACGAGGCCACCATCTTGTCGTTGGCCAACGTCTTCTACCACTGGGGCTCGCTGATCGTCCCGACCGGCTTCACCGATCCGGTCGTGTACGCCGCCGGCGGCAACCCGTACGGCACGTCGCACGTAACCAGCCCGAACGGAGACGGCCCCGATGCCACAACGCTGGACGCTGCCCGATACCAAGGACTTCGGCTGGCCAGGATCACACTTCAGCTACTGGGGGAGCACGTCGTCCCCGACGTCTCCGTGGGCACCGGAAACAGCCGTGGAGCCCTGACCGAGGCAGCCTCGCGGACCGCGAGTGCAGCGGGTTAGCCAAGGAGAGACGTCATGACAAGCACCAGTACCGCAACTGAACGGGCCAGGTCGCGGACCAGATCCTCCCGGATGGTCCTGGCGCTGGCGTGTGCCTGCCAGTTCATGGTGATCCTGGACGTGTCCATCGTCAACGTCGCGCTGCCCTCGGTCCAGCGCAATCTCGGCTTCACCGCCACCGGCCTGGCCTGGGTGGTGAACGGTTACGTTCTTACCCTCGCCGGCTTCATGCTGCTGGGTGGCCGCGCCGTTGACCTGTTCGGCAACCGCCGGATGCTGGTCGCCGGGCTCTTCCTGTTCTCCGCCTCGAGTCTGGTCGGCGGCCTGGCAACCGCTCCGGAGATCCTGGTGGGGGCCCGCGTCGTGCAGGGCGTCGGCGCCGCCATGCTGGCCCCGGCCACGCTGGCCGTGATCAACACCTGTTTTGTCGAGCCGCAGGCCCGAGCCCGGGCGTTCGGCGCCTGGTCCGCCTCGGGCGGTGTGGGCGGGATGGCCGGCGCGCTCACCGGCGGCGCCATCACCACCGGCCTGTCGTGGCGGTGGATCTTCCTCGTCAACGTACCGATCGGCGCCGTGCTGATCGGGCTGGCCATGACGTCGCTGGTCGGCGCGCGGGCCGGCCGGCGGGAATCGCTCGACCTGATCGGCGCGGCCACGGGAACGGCTGGACTGGCCGCGCTGGTCTACGGGGTCATGCAGAGCGCCGACCACGGCTGGACGTCCTCCCGCGCCCTCGGCCCCGCCGTGGCGGGACTGCTCCTGCTCATCATCTTCACCGTGGTGGAGGCGCGGTTCGCCGCCCAGCCGATGCTGCCCCTGCGACTGTTCAAAATACGGACCGTTGCCGTCAGCAACGGCATGCTGCTGCTGTTCGGCGGCATCGCCATCGCGATGTGGTATTTCACCTCGCTGTTCATGCAGAACGCCCTCGGCTACAACGCACTCGAAGCCGGGCTCGGACAGACACCCGCCGCCGTGACGTTCGTGCTCATCGCACGATCCGCCGCCAACCTGCTGCCCCGAACCGGTGCACGTGCCCTGGTACTGGCCGGCAGTGCCTGCTTCCTGGCCGGCTTCGGCTGGCTCGCCCAGGCTCACACCGACGGCGACTACGTCACCAGCGTGCTCGGACCCTCGCTGGTCACCGCCGTCGGCATCGGCCTGACCTTCCCCACCCTGATGGCCGCGGCCACCGCCGACGTACCCGAAGGCGACGCGGGGATCATCGGCGGCCTGGCCAACACCGCCAGCCAGGTAGGCGGCTCGATAGCCTTGGCCATCCTCGCCACAGCCGCCAGCATCAAGGCCGGAACGGACGCCGGCTCCCCGGCCGCCCTCGCCGCCGGCTACCACCTGGTCTTCCTCATCGCAGCCGGAATCGGCCTGGCTATCGCGGCACTCAGCCTGCTACTACCGCAACATCGGTCGAGGCCGCGGTGACCGCCACCGACGACGAGTCGATGACCGCGGAACTGCGGCGCATGATGCCTGTGTACAGCAGCCGGCCGAGTTCCGTTCGGTGCTACGGTAGATCGCGAGTGATCTGAATCTGGGTGATCAGACAAACACGGGAGACCAGACATGGTGGTTGACGACGACATCTCCGGGTGAGACCGGACATGCGACCGGCCATCGGCCGCGCCTGTGAGCGCCGTTGCCGTGGCCCTGTCGTCGTTGCCTCGAAACCATGTCTCCTGTCGAGCGGCCGGGGTCCGCTCGCCCTCACCTCCGAGGTTGTTTCCCGATGTCCGATTCCTTCATCGTCTGCTCGAGCCTGACCTTCTCCTGGCCGGATGACACGCCGGTCTTCCAGAACCTCTCCTTCACGATCGGTGGGGGCCGTACCGGGCTGGTCGCGCCGAACGGTGCCGGTAAGAGCACGCTGCTCAAGCTGATCGCCGGCGAGTACCGGCCCACCGCCGGGTCCGTCTCGGTGCAGGGGGTGCTCGGTTACCTGCCGCAGAGCCTGCCGCTCGTCGGCAACGTGACCGTGGCCGAGGTTCTGGGGATAGCTCCGCTGCTCGGGGCACTACATGCCATCGAGTCCGGAGACGCCAGCGAGGAACACTTCACCACGATCGGCAACGACTGGGACATCGAGGAGCGGACCCGCGCCCAGTTGGACCGGCTCGGCCTCGGCGACCTTGCCTTCGACCGGCGCCTGGACACCCTCAGCGGCGGCCAGGTCGTCTCCCTCGGCCTGGCGGCACAGCTGTTGAAGCGGCCGGACGTGCTGCTGCTGGACGAGCCGACAAACAATCTCGACCTCGAGGCCCGGCACAGGCTCTACGACGTGCTGGAGCAGTGGAACGGCTGCCTGCTGCTGGTCAGCCACGACCGGGCACTGCTCGACCGGATGGATCGGATCGCCGAACTCGACCGCGGCGACCTGCGGCTCCACGGCGGGAACTTCACCGAGTACGAGGCGGCCGTGCGCGCCGCGCAGGAGGTGGCGGAGAAGAACGTCCGCAACGCCGAGCAGGAACTCAAGCGGGAGAAGCGGGAGTTGCAGGAGGCCCGCGAACGGGCGGCACGCCGGGCCAGCAACGCCTCCCGCAACCTCAAGAACGCCGGCCTGCCGAAAATCTTCGCCGGCACGATGAAGCGGGACGCCCAGGAGTCCGCGGGCAGGGCGAACGAGATGCACTCCTCGCGGGTCAACGACGCCAAGGCCCGGCTCGACGAGGCGGGGCGCGCGCTGCGCAACGAGCAGAAGCTCTCGCTGGTGCTGCCCGGCACCAACGTACCCGCCGGACGCACGCTCTTCAGCGGTGAACGGATGCAGGTCCGTTACGGCGACCGGTCCCTGTTCGCCGCCGACGGCGTCGACCTGACGATCCGGGGTCCGGAGCGGATCGCCCTGCTCGGCCCCAACGGAGCCGGCAAGTCCACCCTGCTGCGGCTGCTCAACGGCGACCTGGAGTCCGAGGGCGGCCAGATCAAGCGGGCGGATGGCCGCATCGCGTACCTGTCCCAGCGGCTGGACCTGTTGGACCTGGACCGTACGGTGGCGGAGAACCTGGCCGTGTTCGCGCCGCAGACCCCGGACGCGCAGCGGATGAACCTGCTCGCCCGGTTCCTGTTCCGCGGCGCCCGGGCCCACCTGCCGGTCGGAGTACTCTCCGGCGGCGAGCGGCTGCGCGCCACCCTGGCCTGCGTCCTGGGCGCCGAGCCGGCGCCGCAGCTTCTGCTGCTCGACGAGCCGACCAACAACCTCGACCTGGTCAGCGTCGGTCAGTTGGAGAGCGCGCTGGGCGCCTATGAGGGAGCGCTGCTGGTGGTCAGCCACGACGAGCGGTTCCTCGCGGAGATCAAGGCCAACCGTTGGCTGCGGCTCGCCGAGGGACGCCTGTCGGAGACCGGCCCTCCAGACGTCGACTGACCCGCCCCGGGCCGCCCCGGTTTGCCGGGCCGTCCGAGCTGTCCGACGTGGAGCCACACCGGTGCCGGTGAGGTCTGACCCTTCCCCACGTCCCGCAGGCGGCACTGGCCCGCGGGTCGAAGACGATTCCGATGATGGTGTCGCATGTCCAAGTTTGCCCTGGTCGCCCAGGATCTGGTCCGCACTCTCGGTACCTGCCGGGTGCTCGACGGCGTCTCCGTCACCGCCGCACCTGGCCAGCGGATCGGGCTGATCGGCGAGAACGGCACCGGCAAGTCCACCCTGCTGCGGCTGCTCGCCGGGGCGGACGAGCCCGACGCCGGTGCCGTCGTCCGCCCACCCGAGCTGGGTTTCCTGCACCAGGAGATGCCCTTCGACCCGGCCTCCACGATCGCCGCCGTGCTCGACGACGCGCTGCGCGAGGCCCGTGCGGACCTCGCCGAACTGGACCGGCTCAGCGGCGTGCTGGCCGACACTCCGGAGGACGCGCCGGAGTACGCCGACCTGCTCGCCGCGTACGGCGATCGACTCGACCGCGCGCAGGCCGGCGACGCCTGGGACGCCGACCGGCGCGCCGAGATCATGCTGGCCGGTCTCGGCCTCGGGGGGCTTCCACGCGAACGTACGCTCGCCGCCCTGTCCGGCGGGGAGCGCGGCCGGGTCGCGTTGGCCGCCCTTCTGGTACGGCGGCCCACGGCGCTGCTGCTCGACGAGCCCACCAACCACCTCGACGACGCCGCCGCAGCCTTCCTTGAGAAGCAACTTCGTGGCCTGCCCGGGGTCGTGGTGGTGGCGAGCCACGACCGGGCCTTCCTCGACGCGTCTGCACAGATCTGATCGACCTCGATCCGGCCCTGGAGGGCCCGACCCGGTACGGCGGCAACTACACCGACTACCAGGCCGCCAAGCGGGCGGAGCGGGAACGCTGGCAGCGCCGCTTTACCGAGGAGCAGGAGGAACTCGCCGAACTGCGCCGCCGGGTCGAGGTGACCGCGTACGAGGTCGCCCCGGGGCGCGCCCGGCGCGACAACGAGAAGATGGGCTACGGACACACCGCCGGGCGGGTGCAGAACCAGATCTCACGGCGGGTGCGCAACGCCGCCCGCCGCCTCGACGAACTGGAACGCGAGCAGGTCGACCGGCCGCCGGAACCGCTCCGGTTCCGGGTCACCACGCTGGCCAGCACCGCTGCGGACGCCATCCTGGTGTCGTTGCGGAACATCCGCGTACCCGGCCGGCTCGCGCTCGACCGGCTGGACGTCTCGGCCACCGACCGGTTACTGATCACCGGACCGAACGGGGCGGGAAAGTCGACACTGCTCGCGGTGCTGGCCGGCCGGCTGGAGGCCACCGGTGAGCTGCGCTGGCGGCGTAAGCCCCGGGTCGGGCTGCTCGCCCAGGACACCGTCTTCGACCGGCCGGGCCACACCGCGCGGGAGACCTACGAGCTGGCGCTCGGTGCGAAGCGCGCCGAGTCGGTACCGCTGCTCTCGCTCGGGCTGCTCGGCCATGCGGACCTGGACCGGCCGGTCGGCCGGCTCTCGGTCGGCCAGCGGCGCCGACTCGCCCTGGCGCTGCTGGTCGCCGACCCGCCCGAACTGCTGCTGCTCGACGAGCCGACCAACCACCTCTCGCCGCAGCTCTGCGACGAACTGGAGGAGGCTCTGGGCGCGGGGCCGGGCGCGATCGCGGTCGCCAGCCACGACCGGCGGCTGCGTTCCCGCTGGCCGGGGCGCGAGCTGCCGCTGCCGGCTCAGCGCGGCTGACCGGTGGGCGACAGGTGACCCCTGGGCTGTGCCGGTTCGAGAAGCCACACGATCCGGGCCGGAGTCCGGGTCCCACCGGGAGCCGGTCGCCCCGGTCCGGCACATCCCCGCTCATCGTCTCGCTTCTCAGTCGTTCGCGGCCGCATCGGCCAGCGCTTCGAGGGAGACACGCGGGTCGGCGAGCCGGGCGGGATCGACCCTGGCGTGTCGCCGGGCGAGCTGCTGGAGGTGCTCGTTGACGTCCCAGGTGTTGACGTTCATGCCGGCGGCTACCCCGCCGCCGGTGAGCCAGAAGGCGATGAACTCGCCGCTGCGCGGGTCGCCACGGAAGACGACCTGGTCGAAGTGCGGGCTGTAGCCGGCGTATTCCATGCCGAGGTCGTACTGGTCGGAGAAGAAGTAGGGGATGTCGGTGTAGGCAGCGGCTTCACCCAGCATGTTGGCGGCGGCGGCCGTACCCTGGTTGATGGCGTTCGACCAGTGCTCCACGCGGATGTGCTCGCGGTAGCGGGGGTGCCAGGCGCGAGCCACGTCACCGGCGGCGTAGATGTCCGGGTGGCTGCTGCGCAGGTGCTCGTCGACCACGATGCCGTTGTCGACGGCGATGCCTGCCCCGGTGGCGAGCTCCGTACGCGGTACCGCGCCGATCCCGACGACGACGAGGTCGGCCGGGATGGCGGTGCCGCCGGTGGTCCGAACCTCCGCCACCCGCCCGTCTCCGTGCAGCGACCGGACGCCTTCCCCGAGGTGCAGGGCGACTCCGTGGGCGGCGTGGAGGTCGCGGAAGACCGCACCGACGTCGCGGCCGAGGACCCGTTCCAGTGGGACGGTTGCAGGATCGATCAGCGCTACCGGCAGTCCCCGTTGCCTCAGCGACGCGGCGACCTCGGTGCCGATCCAGCCGGCACCGATGACGGCGACCGCGCTGGCGTGGGTCGCCGCGGCGAGAAGGCGGTCGGCGTCGGCCAGCGTCCGCAGGTAGTGGACGCCGTCCAGGCCCGCGCCGGGTGTCGTCATACCGCGCGGTGTGGCACCGGTCGTGAGGAGCGCCTTGTCGAAGCGGATCTTTTCGGTGTCGGCGAGCGTGACGGTGTGCTCGGCCGGGTCCAGCCCGGTGACGGTGGTGGACGTGCGCAGCTCGATCGAGTGTTCGGCGTAGAACGTCTCCTGGTGGACGTGCACGTCCTTCGCGGCGCCGCTCAGGTGAGCCTTGGACAACGGTGGACGCTCGTAGGGGCGCTCCGGTTCTTCGCCGATCAGGACGAGGCGTCCGTCGAAGCCCTGCGCGCGTAACGCTTCGGCGGCTTTGGCGCCGGCGAGGCTGGCGCCGACAATGACGAAGGTCTGCTCCGTGGACATGGGTCCTTCTCCGTTTCGGGGGTGGGCCGTCGGTGTCAGCGACGGATGCCGGTGAGGGCGAAAAACTCCTGGCGGGTGGCCGGGTCGTCACGGTGCAGGCCGAGGAGGGCGGAGGTGAGGGTACGGGCGCCGTGGGCGCGGACGCCGCGAAGTGACATGCACAGGTGTTCGGCTTCCAGGACCACGGCCACACCCTTCGGCCGGAGGTTGTGCTGCAGGTAGTCGGCGACCTGGCGGGTGAGCCGTTCCTGAACCTGCAGCCCCCGGGCGAAGTGCTCGACGACCCGGGCCAGCTTGGACAGCCCGACGATCCGGTCCTCAGGCAGGTAGGCCAGGTGTGCGACGCCGTGGAACGGCAGCAGGTGGTGCTCGCACAAGGATCGGAACGGCACGTCGCGCAGGAGAATCAGCTCGTCGTACCCGCCGTCGTTGGGGAACGTCGTCAGCGTGAACGCCTCGGGGGTGAGCAGTTCGGCGTAGGCCGAGGCCACCCGCCGGGGTGTGTCGCGGAGGTGTTCCGAATCGGCGTCCTGGCCGAGCGCCGTCAACAGCGCTCGAACGGCGTCCTCGGCGGCCGCCAGCTCCACCGGCGGCGCGGCCTTGGCCAGCCGCAGCTGGGGTGGTCGCGGTGCCGGGTCCACCGGTGGGTACTCGGTCCAGGCAGTGCTGGTCATGGTCGTCTCCGTTCCTGTCGCCTCATCGCGCTGTTCGGCTCGGTTCAGTGGGCCGACCGGTTCGGCGCGACGGTGAAGACGAGCCTCAGCAGCCAGAACGCCTGGTACGTCGGGTCGGCCTTGAGCCGCTCGGCGGACCTGCCGGTGCTGGTGGAGCGGCTGGCGACAGTGTTGGTCATGACGACTCCCTCTAACGGATATCGTCGTTGACGTTAGAGTGTGCGAGTCTGTTTCGTCAACGATCATGTCCGTTACACTCGAGCCGGAGGTAGGAGGACGCGGAATGTCCGAGGAGTTCGATACGCAGGTCGAGCGGATCGCCGCGCTTGGCGAACCGGTCCGGCGCGAGCTCTACCGGTACGTCGTCGCGCAAGACAGTCCGGTCGGGCGTGAGCAGGCGGCCGCCGGTGCCGGGGTGGCGCACCACACCGCCAAGTTCCACCTGGACAAGCTGGTGGCCGACGGTCTGCTCGACGCCGAATATGCCCGCCCACCCGGACGGGGCGGTCCCGGCGCGGGTCGCCCTGCCAAGCTCTACCGGCGGGCGGCGCGCGACATCTCGGTGAGCCTGCCCGACCGCCGCTACGACCTCGCCGGCCACGTCATGGCCGAGGCCATCACGACCGCCGCCCGAGACCAGATCCCGATCATGGAAGCGCTGCGCGCCGCCGCGGCAGCCACCGGCCGCAGTCTCGCCGGTGCCGCGGCCGACGAAGACCCAGGGGCGGGCGGCCCGATCGAGAGGGTCAGTGATCTGCTGTCGTCCAACGGCTACGAACCCAGGATCGCTGACGGCATCATCACCCTGGCGAACTGCCCCTTCCACAACCTCGCGCAGACCTACACCGAACTGGTGTGCGGCATGAACCTCGGCGTGATCGACGCGCTGCTCGACGGCCTCGGCGGGACAGAACTCCGCGCCCGTCTCGACCCCGGACCCGGCCGGTGCTGCGTCACCGTCACCAGCCGATGAGCGCGGCTCACCGCGAGCGCGGACGGCCGGTGCCGTGACCCACCCACTCGTCACCGTCGGGCACGGAACCCTCGGCCAACAGGAGTTCACCGCCCTCCTGAAGACCGCCGGCGTCGTAGCGCTGGTAGACGTCCGCCGGTTTCCGGGAAGTCGACGTCACCCGCACTTCAGCCGCGAAGCCCTCACCGACTGGCTGCCCGCAGCCGGCATCCGCTACCGGTGGGAAGAACGCCTCGGCGGACGGCGGCGGCTGCCGGCCGATTCACCGGACGTCTGGTGGCAGGTTGAGGCGTTCCGCGCCTACGCCGGCTACATGCGCACCCCGGAATTCCAGGACGCCATGACGACCCTCACCGCCCAGCTGGAGGTTTACAGGTTGGCGGTGATGTGCAGCGAGAGCGTGTGGTGGCGCTGCCATCGCCGCCTCATCGCCGACTTCGCCACCAAGGTCTGCGAGATCCCGGTGCGCCACCTCGCCCACAATGGCCGGTTCACCGAACACGCCCCTGCGGCAGGCGCGAGACTGGCAACCCCGGGAACGCTGGTCTACGACCTCGCCTGACCGGTCCGCGACGATTGGCGGCGGCAGCCGGCTCCGCTGGGCGGTGGCGCCGCACGACTGATCTCTCGTCTCCATGTCGGTGCCGGCTCTGAAACGCCGGAAAATTCCTCACGTCCTGTTCGGCGGGCCACACCAGATCAAACACGGGAATCTAGCGGTCCCGTCTGGGCCGGACGCGGAACGGGATCCCATCCATCGGCGTGAGCTGATATGGTGACGCTCGTTGTTCAATCGATCACAATGAGTGACTCGCCTACTGTCCGCGGGTCGCACCTACAACTACAAACTTGATCTTTTCGACTACGGGGGAGAGTTATGTCGAGAAGGAGACACGGACGCGCGCGTCTGAGGATGCTGATCGCCGCCGGTATGGCGTTGACGGTCATCGGCGGAGTCACTGCGCCGGCCGGTGCGATGGCGAGCCCACCGGTGCTCGCGCAGGCAACCGAGACCACGATCGACGAGAAGTACCAGGCGGCTGCCGTCCTGGCCTGGGTGCCACGTGAGGAAGTCACGCTCTCTGACCGCGACTTCGCCACTGTGCTCTGGGAGAAGGCCTCGGAGAAGCACAACCCTGAGGTGAAAGCCGCGGCGCTGGCCGCCTTCAACGACCCGACCGACGCCGCGGCCGCCTCCGCCGAGTTCATTCGAGTCGGCATCTTCGCCGCGAACGACCGGGACGCGGCCCTGAAGGCCCGCAAGGCCGAACTCGACACGGTCCGGCTACGCGCGGCGCAGGAAATCAACTGGGTGCCGGCGAACAACACGGAGCGGTCCACGATGCTGGACCAGACGCTGCAGAACTTCGTTCAGGCACTCTGGCGGCGTGCGACGACCTGGCCGGAGGTCAAGGCGGCCGTCGAGCCGCTCACCGCTGCCGACGCCACCGACGACCAGCGCCTCGACTTCCTTCAGCACGGCCTGTTCGAGAAGGCCGAAACCGACCGGCAGAACGAGATCGCCAACGGCAACGCCGAGGAGTTGGCTGCCCGGGAGGCCGCGGCGCTGCGCTCGGCGAAGGAGAAGGCGATCGCGACCGCGCTCAAGCGGTCGGCGACGCCGTACGAGCTTGACGACCTGGACGAGCGCGAGCTCATCTACCTGTTCGCGTCGGAGAGTACGGGCAGGCGGGTCAAGGCGGCTGCGACGGTTGCCTACGCCAGTTCGTCCCGCGACGTGTGGATCGCGTTCATCTTCACGGGCGTCCACCTCGCCAACAAGGTCGACCTCGACGAGCGTGACCTGGCCGAGGCGCGGGCGAACGAGGTCAGGGTGCGGGACATCATGTATGCCGCCGAGGCGGACGGCTTCCAACCCGAGACGGTGACGGCGGCCAAGAAGGCGCTCGAGGGTCCAGCCCTGGACCGCAGCCTGTTCCTGCTGGGTGGCTACGACACCGCCCGCCAGGCGGACTACGTCCGGCCGTCGGCCAACAAGACCGTGATGATCCAGGCGGTCGGCTACAACGGCTGCATCGCCGAACCGGTCGCGTGGGTGGCCAACTATTTCGTCGGCAACGTCGAGGTCAACGCTCGGGTGGAGCCGTGCAACGAGAGCAACGTGTCGCAGCGGTGGACCTTGAGGCCGGACACCACCACCGGGCGTTACAAGATCCTGAACGAGCACGAGCAGGCGTGCCTCTTCCCGCCACCCTCGAAGATTTCCCAGGACGGCGCTCCGATCACCGCCTTCCCGTGCGGCAACGCCCCCGCTACCACGGCTGCCACCGTCTGGGAGCTGCTTGACAGCGGACAGGGCAATGTGGAGATCCGCAACGTTACGAACAACAAGGTGATCACGGCGGTGGCAGGCAGTTCGGCTGGCTCGCTGAACATTGTGCAGAACCCCAACGGGCACCTCGCCGCACAGCAGTGGCGGCTGATCGACCCGGCGCACCAGGCGGCCGTCAGCAGGCCGCCGACCGGCTCCTTCCGCCTCAAGAACGTGCAGTCCGGTCGGTGCGTCCGGCCGGTCGGCGCGCTCGGCACGGCGGGTTCGGGCGCTCTCGCGGCCGGGGCCGACATGGAACTGCGCGACTGCGGGAGTGGCACCGAGCAGATCTGGGACGTGACCCGGCTGTCCGACACCCGGTTCGAGCTGCGCAACCGGGCCTCCGGGTACTGCATCGACGACAGCGCGGGCTGGGCCGCGGTGGTCAACGGGGGAGCCGTCGAGCAGGTGAGCTGTGGCTACCACTACACCTCGTGGTCGGTCATGTTCCAGAAGTCCACCGGGTCCTACCTGCGGCAAACCCTCAGCGGTGCATACCTGGGTGTGCAGAACAACGGCACGGCCAATGGCACCTTGGTGAAAGCCACGGACTACTCGGCCGCGACCGATCAGCAGTGGATCCTGGAGCCGGTGTCCGAGGGAGCGACCGCACCGACGCCGATCTGGACGTCGTCCGGCAAACCCCTGACCAGCTTCTCCGGCACCGCGGTCACCTTCCAGCCGGCGTGCACGAACACCGAGTGGACCATTCACTTCTGGGTTCGGGACGTGGTCACCCCCTACTGGCGGGCCGACGCGGCGAATGCCAAGAAGGGTCTGGTCCGGGCGGATGCGGCGTTACCACCGGGAACCGAGTCCAACTTCCAGTACTGCGTCGTCGGGATGCCGACCAGCACCCAGATGGAAGTGACGCTGCGAAACGTCGCGAAGAACGCCTACGTGCGGGAGGCGACGGACGTCACTCCCAGCGGGATGCTGATCGCCGACCAGACGTCGGCGGCGAACGCGCAACGGTTCATTTTGCAGCAGCGCCGGTCCGTCCAGCTCACCAGCATGACGATCGAGGTGTTGCAGTCCAAGGCGACGAAGAAGTACGCGCAGGTCGACACGACCGCGACGGGCACCAATGGCAAGGTCGTCCGGTTCATGAGTACGACACCGGGGCCGGTTACCGAGCTGCAGAGCTACGACTGGTGACCGCACCGGGGCGGGCGGTGCCATCGCGGCCGCCCGCCCCGGGCACCTCTTCCACTCTCTCGAACTCACCGACGCCGTCGGGAGGCGCTTCATGCTGAGAATCAATCGCCAGGGCCCGGTGCCGGCAGCACTGCTGGCCTTCGTACTCGCCTTAGGAATCATGCAGTTCGCGGTGGCCGCCCCGGCAGCCGCAGCGGCCAGCCAGGCCGACCGGGAACGGGTCCAGTGGCGGGCCATGTCCGACGGTCGCTGGGAAGTCCGTACGGCCGCGGTCGTGGCCCTGAACAGCTCCGACCCCAATGCCGTCACCAGGTTCCTGCAGACCGGCCTGACAGCGGCCATCAACCGGGCCGTCATCTTCGAACGCGCCAACGTCACAGAGATCAACTACTGGTTGCGGATATCGCCGGCCGACTCGGCCGTGCACCTCGGCTGCGAACGGGCGCTGATGGCGACGCACGACGAGAAGCACGACTTCGTCGAGACCGGACTGGCCATCGCCCAGGAACTGGACGCATCCGGTCAGCACCAACACGAGGAGGAAGTCGCGGAGCAGGCCCAGGCCGATCGCGACTTCGTGGCATCGCTCGCGCAGTCCGACCCGGGACCGCAGGTCCGGGCGGCCGCGGTGGCGGCGATCGCCGGTGGAGAGGACCGGGACATCGCCGACTTCTTCACCTACTACTGGGCTGCCGGGGCCCGACTCGACGACGAGGCGTACCGGCTCGCGATCAGTGACCTGGACCTCAGGGGCAACGCGGCGATGGCGCGGCTGCGACAGGCGGCCCTCGCCGCCGAGGCTGCCGAGGCGGCGGCCAGCGGTGAGGCTGCCGAGAAGTTGCACGCGGAGACCGTCGCCGCCTGGCGCGCCGTGGCCACCGCGGCCACCGGCACCAGCGTCAACTGGGCCGCCGAACGAGACCGGGCCGCCGAGCAGGCTGCGAAGTGGGCCAGCGTGGCCGAGTACGCCAGGGGCGCCACCACCGAGCAGGACTGGGCCGCCGTGGTGGCCCGCGCCGGCACCAACGCCGCTGCCTGGCAGGACGCGGTCCGGTGGGCCGAGGAACAGGCCGCGATGTGGGCAGAGATAGCCGAAGAGGCGGGCGACCGATGAACCGGCGACTCCCCGGCATGACACTGCGCGTTGTCCTGACGGCCGTCCTCGGCGTCTCGCTCGCCGGGGCCGGCGTGACTGGGCCGGCCCACGCCGAGCCGAAGCCCGCCGCCGTTGCCGCGAGCGCCGCCGACTGGACCGACGACGAGGCGGACTGGTATCGGGACAGCGTCGTCGACATCGCCGTCTACGCGGCCGAGCCCGAGGTCCGGGAGGCGGCCAGCGCGGCGCTGGCGGTCGGCACCACCCAGGCGGTCGCGGACTTCGTGGAGATCGGCTGGGCAAGCGCCCGGCTCGCGGCCACCCAGCGTAAGACCCGGGAAAAAAACCAGGTCAGGGCGTGGGCCACCAGCGGCGGAACCAACGTGAAGAAGGCCGCCAACCTGGCGCTGCTGGGCGGCGACTACGCCATCAGCGAGTTCGTGGCGTGGGGCTACGAGATCGCCGATCGGCTGGACCACCCGGTTGCCGACACCGACGCCGAGCGCGAGCGGATCTACGCCCGCGTCGAGCAGATGATCGCGATCGGCGGGCCGACCGTCGTGGCCGAGGGCGGCCAGGCGCTGGCGTCCGCGGACCCGGCGGCGATCGCCGACTTCTACACCACCGGCTACGCCGCGGCCAACCGGATCGACTGGGACAACCGTGAACGCGTCCGGCAGGCCATCGAAGAGCGCAACCAGAACCTGGACGCGCTCACCGCCGGCGCCACCGCTGCGGAAACCGGTGCCCGGGCGCGGGCGGAGATCATCGCCGCCAACATCGAGGGTCTGAGGTACCTCGAGGATGCGCTGCTCGCCATGCGGCAGGCGGCCGCTGCGGCCAACGCCGCGGAGCAGGTCTTCGAGCAGGACCGGGTGAACCGTCCACGCCAGCCGGGCCGGACCGCCCTGCTGGAGGCGCACAAGGCCGAAGCGATCGCGCAGGCGAGCCGGGCCAGTCAGACGGCGCTGCAGATGAACGCCGTCATCGCCCGGGTGCAGGTGGCAGCGAGGGACCTGAGCGAGTCGGGTCAGGCGCACGGTCAGGACTGGGCGCAGGTCACCATCTCAGTCGGCCTGTCCGCGCAGGCGGCCGCGCACGCCGCCGGGACGGCCGGCGAGGCCGCGACGGCGACGCTCGCCGACAGCCTGGCGCTGGACGCCGACCAGAACGCCACCCTGCACGCCAACAACGCGGCCCGGTGGCTGGCCGAGACCAGATACCAGGAGAAGGTGGCTGCGGACCAGGCGGTCGTGGCCAAGGCGCAGCAAAAGATCGCCGAGGACGCGGCCAAGCGGGCCAAGGACCAGCGCGGGATAGCCGAGAGGGCGGCCACTGACGCCCGCCAGCACGCGGAGAGAGCGAAGTCGCTGCGGGCCGACGCCCAGCGAGCGTCCGACAACGCAATCGCCCAGGCTCAGGTCGCCGCGTCGGCTCAGCTGGAGGCGAACGGCGCCATCCGGCGGGAATCCGCAGCCATCGACCGGGTCAACCGGTCTGCCGAGGAGCTCCAGGCCGCCACCTCCCGCTGCTTCGCCGCGGAGGAGGAGTACAACGCGATCACCGCGGCCCTGCAGAAGGCCCGGGACGAGGCCATCGCAGCCGGGCAGGACGCCGACGAGGCAACTCGTGACCTGCAGATCCAGGCCAACCGCGCACGCGATGCCTACCACTCCGCGCTGGCCTGGGCGGATCGGGCGAGGGCGGCCGCCGATGCGGCCCGTGGCGAGGCCGAGAGGGCCAGTGCCGCCGCCAAACAGGCCCGGGATGCGGCGAAGGCGGCGCAGCAGAACGCGCTGACTGCCCGGCGGGCTTCCGACCGGGCCGGGCAGGCGGCCGTGGACAGCGTGCACGCCGCTGAGAACGCGCGGGTGAACGCGGAGCGCACCCAGGCCGAGGCCGAGGCTGCGGTCCGGGAGGCGGGGCATGCCGTCGTCCAGGCGGACATTGCCGGCAACGCGGCCGGCAGCGCTGCCGCGCTGGCTCAGCTGACCGTCGACCGCGCCGGCACCGCGAGCTACATCGCGTCGCGTTTCGCCGCAATCAACGCCGACGCCCGGGCCGCGCTGTTGGTGGCGAGCGAAGCGATCCTGGTCGCCCAGGAGCAGTCCGAGGCGGCCCAGCGGCGGGCCGACGAGGCCGACGCGGCTGCGCGGCACGCCTCCCAGGAGGCCACCGACGCGGTCGGCGCCATCAAGCCGGCGTACGAGGCGGCGGCCCGCGCGGTCGGCTCGGCGAATACGGCGATCGGTGCGGCCAACAAGGCGTACCAGGCCGCGGTGGCGGCCACCGTCGACGCGAACGGGGCCACCACGGCCGCCAACCTGGCGACCCAGTGGGAGTCGGCGGCGTGGCGGGAAGCGAGCATCGCGGATTACGCGGCGCAGAACGCCAGCCTGGCGGCGGCCAGCGCGGGCCGGGCCTCGGCCAGCATCGACAAGGCGTACGCGTGGGCCAGAACGGCTACCGCGAACATCCACGGTCAGGCCAAGAAGCTCGCAGACACCCTCAAGGGACTGCAGGACGAGCAGGCGAAGCAGGAGGCGATCGCCCGGGAGCAGCAGGCGTTCGAGGACAAGGTCGAGGACGGCATCCTCTCCTACCTGAAGTGCCAGGCCCGGATGGTGGACGCCTGTAAGCACCTCTGGGACCTGGTGCAACCCAGCCTGCAGACGGCTCTGGGCGCGAGCAAGAATCACATCGCCCTGCTGGCCCAGTGCTACACCGGCAACGATGCCGCCTGCGACGAGGCTCAGGTCAACGGCGACAGGGTGATCGACTTCTTCGTCCAGGTCGGTGCCGGTCTGGTCGAGGGTGCCAAGGGTTTCATCCAGGGCCTCAAGGCGCTCGCCGACTGCGGCAGCTGGGTCGTGGTCGGCCTGGACGGCGACTACTTCCGGAACAACTGCGGCAAGACCGTCGAGGGTTTCCGGCAGATGCCGGAGATGCTCCGAGACCACCCGCTCGAGCTGATCCACATCACCGAGTGGCGGGAGAACCCGGGCAAGGCGTTCGGGCTGACCCTGTTCGACGTCGCCTCTTTCGCCATTCCCGGTGTCGGCGAGGTCGGCGGGGCGCTCAACAAGGCGCTTGGTGAGATCAGCAACCTGCTGCGCCTCGGCCTCACCAAGATCTCCGGCGGCATCGGGCGGATCGAGCGCTTCGCAATCCGGGTCGCCGAGGCGCCGGGCAAGATCGCCCGGATCACCGGCATCGGGTTGCGGCTGGAGAACGGCGTCGCCCGGTTCGACGAGGCGTTCGCCCTCCTCGACAACAAGCTGTACAAGGTGGACAGCACCACGGCCCGGCTCGACGGGACGGTCGCCGATTTCGAGGACGCTGTCGTGCACCTCGACGGCGGGCTCGTCAGCCTCGAGAACGGGATCGTCAGGATCAGGGATCTCGTGCTCAAGGTCGGGCACGACGTCGACTTCCCGGACACGCCGCCCGGCTGCAGGATCCCGGCAGCGGCGAAGACGGCAGCGGCGGCAGCGGCGGCAGCGGCGGCGGCCGCGGCCTGCAACGGCACCCAGCCCGACGGCAGCTGGCAGTACGAAGAGAACGGCGTCACGCTCAACCTCACCAAGAGGGACAACGAGCTGGCGGACGCGGCGATCGACGCTGCCAAGATCGCCGAAACCGAGCTGTCGCCGCGGATGGTGGAGCTGATCAACTCGATCCCGGGCGCGTCCCGGGAGGGCTGGGCCGATCGGAAGAAGACCCCGAACTCGCTGAAGCGCAAGCTCGCCACCGACCTCAAGGGGAACCCCCGGACGGCGGAGCAGCTGCTCGAGGGCATCGGTGACAACCTCCGCTACACTGCGGTGTTCGAGGCGGATCGGTATGTCGGCGGTGTGCAGGAGATGGTCCACGCCCTGAAGCTGAAGCGGTACGAGCTGATCAAGGCGAAGAACGCGTGGGTTCCCGGGGCGATGGGCAACTACAAGGGCATCAATACGACGTGGCGGGACCCGTGGACTGGTCACCTGTTCGAGTTGCAGTTCCACACACCGGACAGCTTCTGGGTCAACAAGGCCGAGCACCCGTTTTACGAGATCGGCCGGCTCGAGCTGTCGGAACCGGGTGCACCGTCACCGTCCGCTTGGGGTCTGACGAAGGAGCAGGCGCAGGCGATCTCGGAGGAGCTGTGGGCGACCGTCCGGGTGCCGGCCGGTGCCGGGGAACTCGACTTCCCGCCCGGGTGGTGATCGGATGAACCACTACTTCGCCGTCGTGGACGACGAGCACGACGTCAAGGACCCGGTCACCGTTGTCCGGGTGTCCGAGCGCACCGGCGTCACCATGCTGCACGACGACGCCGCCTGGGTGCGGACGACGCTGCTCGATCGGATCGAGGCGGGCGAGGTCGCGTACCAGGTCCGGCCGATCAGCGAGAAGGCCGCCGCCCGCATTCAGCAACGACGGGAGAAGAAGGTCGCCTATCGATACTCGATCGTCGTGACCGACGACGACCCGACCGACGAGCCGGTAGGCGTCCTGCGCGAGTGGGATGCCTCGGACGGCAGCGGGGTGTACGGCCAGATGTACACCCGCTACGGCGAATGGGAGCACAGCAACATACGGCAGGACATCGAGCGGGCTAGCAACATCCGCGACCGCCTCGTCCCCTCCGATGCGGCGACCGTGCAGCAGTTCATCGACTCGGTGCGGCGGCGGTTCGGGTGGCGTTGAGGCACTGGCGATAGGAGCCGGAGTACGTCCCTCGGCCTCAGCGGGCGCGGTCGAGGGGCGTACTCCGGCCACCACTGGGTGCCGCAACGGGCGCAAGCTGACTGGTTTGCCGAGGCTCGGACCGCAACCGGACGGCGTCACCGACCTGCCACTTCGGACGGCCTCGGCGGTGCCGCAGGCCGAGTGATCAACTGTGCGTGTCGTTGTTAGACTTCGGCAGGTCGTCTAGCGGCGAGCGGGGGTGGCGGCCATGGCAGGGATCCCGGACGGCGAGGCGTTTCTGGATCCGGACAGCGCGCGTGACTACTTGCGGTCGTGGAAGCAGCGCGTCGAGGCGATGGCGGCGAAGACGCAGGCCATGAGCGACCAGATCGGACAGCTGCGGGCCAGTGCGAGGGACGGTAACGGGCTGGCCGAGGTGACGGTCGACTCGACGGGTGTGTTGGTCGACCTGAAGCTCACTGAGCGGATCCACCGGTTCGATCCGGACGTGGTCGCGCGGGCGGTGATGTCCGCACTGCGTCAGGCACGGGTGACGGCGGCCGACCGGTCGCGGGAGATCGCGATCGAGACGTTGGGACCCGACTCGGTGGCGGCCCGCACGATCGGTGACCGGATGCAGCAGCTGCTTGAGCGGCCCGACTCCACCGACGGCGTGTCCGGGCCTCCTGCCCCGGGTCCGGGCAGGGGGTAGGCGATGGCTGATGCGTTCAATGTCGATCCCGCGCAGTTGCACCGGCATGCGGCCAGAGTGCTCGCGGTGCGGGATCAGTTGGAGGCGATCAAGGGCGCCAGCCGCGCGATCTCCCAGAACGACGCGGCCTACGGGCTGTTGTGCGGGTGGATCTCCGGAATTCTCGAGGCCCGGCACCAACGGCAGGACGCGCTCTACGCGTACGTGGAGGAGAATCTGTCGCTGACGTCGGAGGCGTTGACCACCGCTGCACGGGCGTACGAATCCGCTGACCGTTCCTCCTCGGACCGAGTCCTCCGGTCCGGCGGGGTGGGGTGAGGTCACCGTTATGGTCGCCGACAATGCGCTGGTCGCCACGCCGACGTCGTCGCGTACGGCGTGGACCGGGTCGTCCCTGGCAGAGGGGTTCCAGGGCCTCCACCAGTCGGTGAACAGCGGCTCCTGGGTGGACGGGCTGCTGGCCGGCGGGGCGTTCGCGATGGAGGCCGCGGCGACGGTACTCGATCCGTTCAGTGCGCTGCTGGCCAACGGGCTCGGCTGGGCGATGGAGCATTTCGAGCCGTTGCGTGAGGTGCTGGACAAGCTGGCCGGTATTCCGGACATGGTCGTCGCGCACGCCGAGACGTGGAAGAACATGGCCGGTGCGCTGCAGACCATGGCCGAGGACCTGTATTCCAGCCTCGCGTCGGACCTGCCTGACTGGGGTGGCAGCGCGGCCGAGGCGTACCGGAACAAGATGGCCAACAACGTCGACGGGCTCGGCGGTCTCTCCGTGCTGGCGGCGACCATGGCCTCGGCGACCCAGGCGGCGGGCAACCTGGTGCAGTTCACCCGGGACATCGTCCGGGATCTGATCTGCGATCTGGTCGCCCGGGTGATCGTCTGGGCGGCGGAGGCGTTGCTGGTCGTCACGATTCCGGTGGTCGCGGCGCAGATCGTCTCTGCGGTGTTGAAGTGGGCCGGCCGGATCGCCAGCTACACCAGCGCGCTGATCACCAGCCTCACCAACCTGAAGACGCTGATGGGTAGCTGATCGTGCGCCTGACCGGACTTTCCGTACGACTGGTGGGGGTGGCCATGACCGAGCCGGCCATTCGCCTCGCCGCGCAGGGGTGGTAGCGCGCCGATGGCCAGGGGCAGCGGGGGATCCCATACCGGCACCGACATTCCGTCGACCACCCGCACCGGAGGCGACGGTGACGGCGCGCCGCGGCCGAGGAGAACCCCCGGCGCGAACGCCAGCAGTGTCGACGGGGGGCACACCGCCGTGCAGGCGGCGTTCGAGGCCGGCCGGGTAGGTAACGCGAGCGCGGCCAGTTCGACCACCGGGTCGCCGGTGAACAGCACCATCACCGGCAAGCCGCTACCGGAGGGCTACAAGTACGACGACAACGGGCGGCTGCACGGTCCGGACGGCGGGTACGCCAAGGATCCGACGGCCCCACCCGGTGCGCACAACCGCGACAGCGAGTACCCCGGCGGCTACCGGGAGTCCACGCACGACGAAATGGCTCGCAGATACACGGTGGAGGGTGGCCTCGCCGGAGAGTGGCCACGCCTGCCCAACGGTCAGCGAGTGCCCAAGGAAGACCTCACCTGGCTCGACGACAACGGTGAGGTTATCGACGTCCCAGATGGTGACGCGATCACCTACGAACACAACAAACCAGTGGTGCAGGACTGGAACGAAAATGGCCGGTTCAATACCAGGCAGTACCGAAATGACTGGTACAATAACGTCGATAATCTCCAGCCCATGCTGCGGTCGGAGAATTCCAGAGGCGGCGCGACACTGGGGTTGAGATACGAGCAGGAAACGGGTGACGGATATACTGCCTCCTGATGTCCGCCCCCGAGGACGCGTAGCTGCCGGTAACCGAACTGGAGTGTCGTGACCGATATCGCCAACATCGTCCAGGGCTTCGCCGGCGTCCGGCCCCTACCTGGGGTCCAGGACGCGTGGACCTGGTCGCTGGGCACCATGTTCACCTACGGACTGGCCATCACCCCCGACGGCGCGCACGCGGTGCAGATGAACGTGCGCGGCGAAGGGGACGAGGAACTCATGGCCAGCGTCCTGTCCTTCGCCCGGGAGCGCAGCACCGAGGTGCTGGCCGCCGTGCCGTTCGCGGTTCTCGAAGGTTACACACCCCCGGAAGACTCCAATTACGAGTTCGACTCGGTCGGCGGTGTGATTCCTGCTGTCTACCGCCTGCACAAAAAGATTCCCGAACTCGCAGAGGTCACCTATCAGGTGTTTCCGGCGTGGCGCTGCGAGTTCTCCGGCCGCGAGTCGCAGATCGAGGCGGCGGATCGGTTCAACAAGTTTCTGGAATCCGCCGACATCCACCGCCTGCCGAGACCATTCCTCAAGATGCGCTTCGACAATCCGAAGACCGGCGGCGGCAGCATCGGCAGCGAACTCGGCCTGGCCAGAACCGACCTGCTGTACAGCGAGTTGCGCAAGCTCGATCAGGCCGAGGGCGCGTGGATCGACTTCCAGAACTTCCAGAACAAGCTGCGCCGGGCGTACTGGGAGGACGGCCTTCGGCTGGCCCCCGAGGGCGGCCAGGGTCGGGAGATCGAGCTGACCGACCTGCTGCTGTACGCGCACAGGTTCCTCACCGAGGGCGTCGACGATGAATCTTGACATCGAGGACCGGGACCCGATCGAGGACGCGACGGAGGCCGACATCCGGGCCGGGATCGCACGGCTGGACAGTCGTGGTCCGCGGTTCGCCGTCCTCCGGATCCGGCCGCACTACTACATCCAGACCTACGCCCTCGACGACGGCCGACTCGACGTGGACTACCGCGAGGGCGGACCCGACCGCGCCTACGCCGCACCGTTCTCGCAGACCAAGGAGGCGGTCACCGACGCGTTCCTCAGCTACCTCTACGACGACAACCGATGGCGGACCGCCTTCGAATGGAAGCGTCAGCCGGAAGAGGACCTATGAGCTACGTCGTCCCGGTCACCGACGCCACCTACCGCGCCCGGGTCGTCGACAGTCCGACACCGGTCCTGCTGGTCTTCCTGCCCTCCGGCGGCGAGGTTCGGCGGGCGTTCGCCCCGGTGCTCGCCGAGGTCGCGCAGCGCATGGGTGACGAGCTGCTGGTCGCCACGATCGACGTGGCCACCAACCCGGTCACCACACGGGCGTGGGGCGTGACCCAGACCCCGACCTCGGTGCTGTTCGACCACGGCATCATGCAGCGCGTACTGCTCGGGGTACGCCCCGCCGACCGGCTGGTCGAGGAGATCGAGCAGGTCGTCGGGCCGAACATCGCAACGCCGTAACACGCAGGGCAACACCCGCTGCGGCCGCTGGGCGCGTTCAGGCATGGCCGCGCACGAGCGGCAGGAACACCTTGTCCACGATCTCGACGAGTACCTCGTCGGGTACGGAGGGGATGCCGCGCGTCGCGTACTCGGCGCGCAGCAGCATCATCGGTGTCGTCGCCACCCGGTGGTGTGCGGCGGCAGCGGGTGCCTCGCCCCGGGCTGCGGCGCGTTCCAGCATCGCCAGCCAGGCGCGGTCCATGGTGTCCGCGCCGGACCGCTGCCGCATGAGGGCTAGCAGTTCGGGGTCGTCGGCCGCGGCGGCGAGCAAGCCGCGCAGGATCGCCCCGTGCGGCGACGACCACGTCTCGTTCGCGCGCCGCAACATCTCCAGCGCGTCGCCCCGCAGGGTGCCCGTGTCGGGGTTTGGCATCGCGGCGTCGGAGAGGTGGCGGTACGCCGCGATGCCCAGTGCCGCCCGGTGCGGCCACCGACGGTAAATCGCGTTCTTGTTGGTCCCCGCTCGGGCGGCGACCCGGTCCATGGTCATCCCCGGGTATCCGGACTCGCGCAGTTCCTCCGCGGCCGCGTGCAGGATCGCCCGCTCCAGCTCCTCGCCTCGGCGCCTCGTGCCCATGCCTTGCAGGGTACTGCACGTACCCTATAGGGTACGCGACGTACCTTACGAGTGAGGGGAGTCGCCCGATGCGCGTCTTCGGCATGAACTACGACACCGGTTTCGTGAGCGCGGGGTCCACGACCCACGAGCCGTTCGACCCCGAGACCGTGCGGCAGGACCTGCGCGTCATCCGCGAAGAACTGCACTGCGACGCGGTCCGCATCACCGGCGGGGTGCAGGACCGGCTCGAACTGACCGCGCGGTTCGCCGCCGAAGCCGGGCTCGAGGTGTGGTACTGCCCGTTCACCAACGGCCTCGACCGCGACGAGCTGATGGCGTTCGTGCTCGACGGCGCGGAGCGGGCCGAACGGCTGCGGCAGAGCGGAGCGTCGGTCATATACCTCACCGGCTCCGAGATCGCCATGTTCACCGACGGCTTCCTGCCCGGCCGCGACCTGGCCGAGCGCATGGCGCTGTTCACCGACCCGATGCGGCTGCGGGAGGCGGTCCCGGCCGCGCGCGCCGCCGTGCGCGGCTTCCTCGCCGAGGCGGTGCCGGCAGTGCGCGCGCGGTTCGGCGGGCCCGTCGGCTACGCCTCGATTCCGATGGAGGCCGTGGACTGGGCACCGTTCGACATCATCGCCAGCGACGCCGGGTACCGCGACGCGACCAACGCCGCAGCCTTCCCGCAAACCCTGGCGGCTGCGGTGGGACAGGACAAGCCATACGCCGTGACGGAGTTCGGCTGCTGCACGTTCCGCGGTGCGGCCGACGTCGCGGGCCGGACGGAGCCGGTGACGTACGACGGGCACGGCCGCGCCGCGAGCCTCACCACAGGGTTGGAGCGCGACGAGGAGGGTCAGGCCCGCTACGTCGTGGAGCTGCTGCGCGACTACGAGGCCGGTGGGGTGGAGGCAGCGTTCGTGTACACGTTCGCGAACCGGCACCTGCCGACCACCGGCGACCCGGAGCGCGACTTCGACCTGGCCGCGCGCGGGATCGTGCGGGTACTGCCGGACGGCTCGTGGACGCCGAAGGCCGCCTTCCACGCCCTTGCCGCGTACGGCCGCTCGCGGGCCCTGCACCCGGGCGCATCGGCAACTGGCCAACGGAGTGACCCAGCCCCACGGGTCGGATGAATCCGAGCGGGCACTGCGCGTGGATCTCCGTTCTACCGGGCCGGCTGAAGTGCGCTACCGGACCTCGGCCAGTGGATGGATGTCGGCTCCTCCGGTGAGGTTGATCTTGCGCGGGACTCCACGTACGAGTGGCTCGGGCGGATAGGACAGACTGGCAGGCATGGCTGATCTGAGCGATCCGAAGGCTGCGCTGCACCACTACCTCCGGGCGACTCGCGAGGACCTGATCTGGAAGCTCGACGGGCTGAGTGAACGCGAGGCCAGACTGCCCCGCACCGCGACCGGCAACAACCTGCTGGGAGTTTTGAAGCACTGTCTCAATGTCGAGGTCGGCTACTTCGGGACCACCTTCGGCCGGGAGTTCGCGACGCCTGAGGAGCTGGTCCCCATGCAGGCGTTCGAGGAGGACCCGCAGGCGGACTGGTACGCCCGGGAGGACGAGACGAAGGATGGGCTGATCGACCTCTACCGCCGGGTCGGGGTGTTCGCGGATCAGACGATCGAACAGCTACCGCTCGACGCGCCTGGACGGGTGCCGTGGTGGCGGCCGGATGGACAGGTCGTGACGTTGCAAAGGATCATCGTCCACGTAATCTGCGACCTCAGCCGGCACGTCGGTCAGGCAGACATCATGCGCGAGCAGCACGACAGGGCGATCGGGTTGCGGCGGGCGAACACCAACGTCCCCGACGACTACGACTGGCCGGCGTACGTGACCAAGCTGACGAAGCTGGCCGACCGGTTCGGTTAGTGGACGCGCCCAGGCTCATTATCGCGCTGTGGCGGGACCCGGCCGGGGGATTGGTGGCGAGGAAGGCGTAGTAGGAGGACTCGGGCACGGATCTGGAACTCTCCGGATTCCGTGCCCGAGGTCCGGGTCACGAAGGTAGCCGTGTGGCTTTCCCGCCGTCGCTAACTGGCCGGCCGGATCTCAAGCCAGGTGCAGTTGCGGCCGACCACCTCGACGGCGCCGGGCTCCAGGATGATGTGACCGCCGCTCGAACCGTTCGACCAGCCGATCGCCCCGTGGTATCCACCCGCGTGAACCGTCTGCACGTATCGTCCGTTCAGGCTGAGCCGGCCGACGGTGCCGCCGTAGCAGGTGATGCTGCCGGACGAATGCACGAGGACGATTTGGCGCGGGCTTTCGGTCTTGCAGGTGCGCTGGTTGATCAGCACTCCGACGGAATCATCGGCAGCAGCAGTGGCCGGGGATACGGAGGAGAACAGACCCAGGGCCATGACGCCCACAACCGCCGCGAGACGCTTTTTCACTTTGGACTCCCGTTCCATTGTGATGTGGCTGTGCTGTCCGACCAGGAAAGCACACCATGACTTCACGGCGACTTCATCCGACCTCGGTGCGGCTACGCCAGATCCATGGTGAGCGACCATTTCCCTCAGCACCGCACGGGCTTTCCGCCGGTCGGTGCGCGCCGTCAGCGACGTTGCGTCCGCGACCTTGTCTGCCGGGTACCCTTCGCGGCCCGCTGGTTCGGCGGTGCGGCAGGTAGCAAGGAGAACGCGTACACGCCTCGGCGGCCGACGGCGTAGAAGTCGAGCGAGCCGGGCCGCCAGGCGCAGTCGAAGAGGGCGCCGTCCACGCGCATGGAGGCCACGTTCTCCAGCGTGTCGAGGTCGTGCACCCGCAGGTCGCCCTTGTCACTGGTGGTCAGGAGCCAACTGCCGTCGCTCGACACGGCAGCGGCGTTCATGCCCGAACCGTCGTCGAACTCGGCGCGGGCGACAACCTTGAGTGTCCGGGCGTCGAAGATCCGCACGAGCGAGCCGGTCAGGCAGAGCAGGCGGGAGCCGTCGGGGCAGCGGACCAGCGCCTCGATCGGCGGGCCTTGCGTCACCAGTTGTGGTGGCCGGCCGGTGCGGAACCGCCAGGCGAGCAGGTCGCCGTCGCTGCCGCCGAATACGAGCAGGTCGTTGTCGCCCAGAAAGGCGGCTGCCTTCACGAAGTCTCTGTGCTTGTACTGTGATATCTCGATGTCGTCGCGCAGGGAAGAAACGCGGACGTCTCCGTACAGCCCCGTCCAGGCGACGAGATCTCCCGACGGGGAGGCGAAGCAGGTGTCGAGCGACTGGAGATCGTCGACCGCAGTACGCTCCTGCGCCGTCCAGACCGATTCTTTCCGCCGCAGAATGTACGGCCGCAGTATGGCGACTGCTGCCAGGGCATCGCCACCGGAACTGTAGGCGCAGCTCCGGACGGTGGTCTCGGCCCGCCAGATGTTGACCGTCTCACCGTCGGCCGTCCAGAACCGTAGGGTGTGATCGTTGCCGGCGGTGACGATTTCCGTGCCGTCGGGCGACACACTGCATCCGTTGACCCAGTCCACGTGCCCGTCGGCGGACTCCCCGGCTATCAGGGCCGTGTTCCACACCCGGATCATGCCGTCGCTTCCCGTCGAGACGAGCCAGCGGCCATCCGCGGACAGTACGCAGCAGGTGACCCAGCTGGTGTGGGCCGGCACGACGCCGACCGGCCGTCCGGTGTCGGCGTCCCAGGTCCGGATCGTCCCGTCGGCGCCGCCCGAGATGATCCGGTCACCACTGGCCACCAGCGTGTTGACGAAGCCGACGTGCCCGACCAGCGTCACCGGCCCGGTTGCGCCCCGTCGGAACACGCGGACCTCGTCGTCCACTCCGGTCAGGGCCACGTGGGAGAGCCCGGCGCCCACGGCCATCGCCTCCACCACGGCGGAATCGTCGTGCAGGTATGTCGCCGAGACGCCTTTGGCGAGGTCGTGCAGGAGCACGGTCCCGTGTTCCGACGCCGTGAGCACCACCTCGTCGTCGACGAACGCGCACGTGACGAGCGCCTCCTGCGGAAAGCGGTGTGAGTAGAGCTGCTCGCCGCTGGTCAGGGCGGCGACGAAGAGAACGCCGTGCTCGTCCACCGAGGCCACCCGGGTGGAATCTGGTGACACCGCGCAGTCGTTCACCTTGCCGCTGTGTAGGCGCAGCGCGATCGTCTCCCGATGACGATCCGCGTCCCAGACCCGTACCGTCGCGTCGGTCCCGGCCGAGACGATCCACGCCGCGTCCGCGGTAACCGCCACCGCGTTGATTTCGCCCTCGTGTCCTGGCATGAGGGCGACTGCCGTGCCGGTCGCCCGGTCCCAGACGCCGACGACGCCCCGACGGCTGCCAGAGACGATCCATGCCGTGTCCGGCGACACCGCGCAGCAGCTCAGCCATCCGCCCCCGACAGCGATGACCCGGTCGAGGCTGGGCGGGCCGATGTCGGGAAGCGGCCACCGCAGTGCGATCCTCGGCCGCGAGAGATTGCCGGCCGCCGTGTAGGCGCGCACTGCGGGGGCCAGCTCGGGTACGCCGTGAAGCCGGGATGTCAGCACGTCCCGGAACGACTCCGGTGGCGTCGTCGGCGTCAGCAGGTGGGCGCTCTTGGACAGCCGCGCCAGCAACAGCCCGCTGTACGCGTCACCGGCCCGTTGCAGGTCGGCCTCGACGGCGGCCACGCCCATGCCGACGGTCTTCGCGGTGATCCACTCCAGGTGTGACGCGACCGCAGTCAGCTCGGCACCCAGGCCCGCCTCACCAAGGTGATAGCAGAGGTGCCGCCACAGGTAGTCCTCGTCGGCCGGCAGCCGCCACCACGGGGTGGAGCGCAGCCGGGAACCGTCGACAAGGTCCCTTGCCGAGACGATCAACTGGGCGTTGACCTCGCGGAGGGCGGCCGGCGCCAACCGCTGGCGCAGGTAGCCTCGCAGTACGTCGTGCAGCCGTAGGCCGTCGGGTGCCCGCTGCGCGAGCGACAGGTCCGTCATGGCGCCGCGGAGCGACTCCGCAGTCGCCGCGGTCATCCCTGCCGTCCGCGCCCACAGCATGTTCGTCGTGCCGTCCGGTATGGACACGTCCTCGGGAAACGCGCCGAGCTCCTCGTACCGCCGCTGATGAGGCACCGGCAACAGCTCGAGGCTCGCCCGTACGGTAAGGTCCACGGCCCGCTCCCGAGCGGCCAGCGCCGTGACATCCAGCGCGGCCGGGCCGCCTGCCGTCAACTGGTCGACAACCGTCGCCGTGGCCGCGGCTACCGCCTCACCGCGCTGGACCCGCCACCGAACCGCCCCGTTCACCAGGGCCAGCAGCAGCGGCCACCGGCCGGTGAGCGCCAGAACCTTGGTCGTGTCCGACGCCGGAATCCCGTCGATCCCCCGCGTCAGCAGGTCTGCCGCCTCGTTGCGGCCCATCTCGTCGACCTGCACCCGGTGCGCGGCTTTCGGAAGCAGCCGGGCTACCCGTGTCGTGATCAACCGCTTGCAGCGGGTGCCACCCGCCAGCAGCGGGCGCAACTGCTCCTCGTGCCAGACGTCGTCGATGATCAGGAGTACGGGCTCGCGCTTGTCCAGCTCCCTGCCGAGCCATTGGCCGGCCTGCTCGGGTGTGACGAGGCCGGGCCGGTTGCCGGTCAGCTGCTCGGTGAGATCGTTGATCGCATCGGCCAGCCGGGGGCCGGAGAGCGACTGTCCGACGGTGATCCACAGCAGCCCGCCGGTGAACCGCTCCCGCAGGCCCGGCAGCAGCGCCGCCTGCATCGCCAGGGTGGTCTTTCCAAAGCCTCCGGCGCCGTAGACGCCGGTCAGACCTACGGACTCCGTATCCGCATCGACCAGATGCGCGTGCAGTTGCGATATGAGGTCAGGTCGATCGATCAGCACCTCGTCGGGCATCGTCGCGGCCCACGGTGCCGGCGCCGCCTGGGTGGGCGTCGTCGCCGGCTTTTCCTCCTTCCGATGCCGGAGCGTGTCGAGTACAGCCGTGGTCACACCGATCGCGACGATTACTCCGACGATTATCCACACCGGGATTGCGACATCGGCATTCGCCGTGACCACATTGATCAGTCCGCCGGCGAGCAGAGTCAGGAATGTGATCACCAGCGCGAATGTCAGCGAGCGACGCACTCGGCCTCCACCTGGAAATTCGGCCAGTCCGCCCACTTTATATCTGGACCACTACGGTGGTGCTTGGGCGACTCGATTCGGATTCGCTGCCGATCGGTCGACCCGACGTGGCCGAACGCCCGCGCAACGGGCCCCCTGGGCCGCCGGACCGAGCTGGCTGAGTCCGGACCCGCCCGTCCACCGGCCGGCAGTTGCCGAGGACCGGATGGCCGAACCGGTACAGGATCGCCGGCAACCGAATCGCTCGCTGCGTGCGGTCACCGCGACTGCGGGCCGACCGGTTCCGCGGTCAGCCCCGGTACCGCGTCGACGTGTATGCCGGTCCAGCTCAGGCGTCCCGACTCCGCCAGCACGAAGACCGCCGGGAATCCCTCGACACCGAACGCCCGCCGCATCGTGTTCGCCGGGTCCACGACGATCCGGGCCACCGGGTCCAGCCTGCCGAGGAACCGCGCCGACGCGTCCGGTCCGGTCACCACGGCGAGTACCCGGGCGGAACCGCCCGGCCAGCGCGCCGCCACCGCCCGGAACCGTGCCCGCTCACGGCGGCAGGATGCGCAGGTGGGACTGAAGAAGCCGACCAGGGTGGCCGCCGGTACGTCCGGGGTGACCGGTCGACCCTGGGTGTCGTGGACGAGAAAATCTCCCACCGTGTCACCGCGCGGCAGCGCCCGCGCCGGAACTCCCTGCCGCTCCACCTCGGAGAGCAGCTCGGACTGGTAGCGCAGGCGCCGCACCACCGCGACCAGCAGGGCGGTGTTGAACGCGCACACGGTGCTGCTGAGCACGACGACGGCGACGAGCACGGACATGACGCGGCCTCACAGACGAGCGGTGAAGAGGGAAGTGATCTCGTGCAGCCGGGTGATGAGGACGGCCAGCGCGACGGCGCCCACCACGCAGACCAGCGTGGCGTCCCAGCGCATCGACACCGCCCCGGCGGCGGACCGGGTGCTCAGCAGGCCGCCGGCCACCACACCCAGCAGCAGCAGGTTACGGGCGATGGCGGTGCGGCGGGTGGCGGAGACCGACGAGCCGAAGCACTCGCACTCCAGCGCCTGCCCGGACTCCGGCGATCGGACCAGCGCCCAGGTGAAGCCGCAGAGCAGTACGCCGGCCAGGCCGAGCCCGGCGGACGAGAGCGGGCCGGCGGCCGCGGTCAGCGCCACGGCCACCTCACCGGCGACGACGAGCCGCGCGAGCGCTGCGGCCGGCTCCTCCGGCAGGCCCGTCAAGAGCCGGGTGGAACGGCGGAACCGGGCGTACGCCGCCCGGCTGCGAAGCTTGCCGACCGAGGAGAGCGCGAAGACCACGACGACGGTGCCACGACAGACGAGGGAGAGGTACGCGAGCACGCTGCTCATCCGAACTCCCGTCGACCCTCGACGACGCGGTCCTCGGTGGCGACGGTCAGCAGCGGGATGTGGAAGTCCTCCGGGTACGGCTCGTCCACCGCGACGCCGTCCACCGAGACCCAGGCATGCGCGCCGAACGGCGGGTGCCGCCGTACGCCGGCATGCCACACCGGCCAGCAGCCCGCGAGCCGGCAGAGCAGCACGGTGGCGATCGAACGCGGCAGGCAGCCCAGTGGACCGCTACAGAAGGCACTGGTCAGCACCGTGTCCCGGCGGGCGGCGGCCGCCTCCGCGCGGCTTGCCGGACGCGCGCCACGGCTCAGCCGGTGCAGTACCCGATGGATGCGGTCGGGCTTCTGCACGGCCAGCAGCCTGGCCACGGCGACGACCGCGCGCACGACGATCCGCCGCCGCAGACCCAGCCGCCCCGGGTCGTGCCGGAGTACCTGTTCCGAGGTCACCCCGCGACCACCAGTCCGGCCGCCTCCAGGTCGGCGATCAGCCCGGGCACGTCCGCGGCCATCGCCTCGGGGTCGCCGTCGAACTCCTCCTCAAGTCGGGCCACCGCGTGCCCGGGATCCCCGTCGGCCAGCAGCGAGGCGAGCACCGCCGCCGCGCTCGGGTTGAGCGTCCAGTACTGGCCGGATGCGGCGTCGAGGAGCACGCCGCCGTACTCGGTCGGTGTCCAGGACACCCGGTCGCGCAGCTTCCAGGTCATGGTCTTTCCCTCATCGGATAGCGGGTACGGGTGCGGGTTCCACGGTGCGCAGCCAGGTCTCGCAGGCCAGGGTCTGGTCGAGGTCGAACCAGGTGCGGTCGTCGGGACTGCGCACGGCCGCGCGCAGCGCGGCGGCGTCCACGAGGCCGTACCCGGCCAGCCGTGAGTCGTCGGCGAGGGCGAGCAGGTCGTCGCGGTGCCGGTCGGCGCCCCGGGCGGCCGCGATCGAGGTGTCGGCCTTGGTGTCGCGGGCGAGCAGTGCCGGCGGCAGTACCTCCCGCATGGCGGCGCGGATCAGCGGCTTGTAGTCCCGGGGTGCGGTGACCTGCGCGGGGTGTACCGCCAGGCAGGCCTCGAGGACCTGGTCGTCGAGGTACGGCAGGGCCGCGGTCACCCCGACCCGGCGGGTCGACTGGGCGAGGTGCCGGGCGTTCGCCGCGCCCGCGTACACCCCGGCGAGCCGGCCGTGCAGCCCACGGTCGTCGGCGAGCGGCACCGCCGTGGCCGCCCGTTGGCGCAGCGCCTCGCCCAGTGCCGCCCTGGCATCCGGGGTGAGCCACGGCGCGGTCGCGACCGGTGGGCCCCAGTCGAGGAAGGGACGGGGACGGCTGAGCCGGGCACCGTCGAGGTCGTTGCCGAGCGACGCCATCCAGCGGCCGTACGAGCGTCCGTCCAGGACCGCACGCAGGGTGTCCCGGCGTCGCCACCGGTATGCCGCGCGCAGCAGCCGCAGCTGACGAAGAGCCTGCCACGGATGCGTCCTCAGCAGCGTCAGTTGCATCACGGGGTCGGCGCTGAGCAGTTCGTCGCCGCCGAACCCGGTGAGCCGGGTACCAGCGCCGTGCGCCGCGGCCCGGCGGGACACCGCGAGGAAGCTCGCCCGGTACAGCACGGCGGCGGTCGGCTCGTCGAAGCGGTCCTCCGCTTGGAGGATGCCCTCGTACGGCAGGGGGTTCGCCTCACCCGTCACCACCTCGTGGGTGACCGAGCCGAGCGCGGCGGCGGCACGGCGGGCCCACGGCAGGTCGTCGTCGAGCGGATCCGGGCTCACACAGGTCAGCCCGACCACCCGGCTGCCGCCCCGAACGGCCAGCGCGCACAGCGACGTCGAATCCATCCCACTCAGGTCGCTCGCGATCGGCGCGTGGGCGCCCGCGCGCACGGCGACGGCGTCGGAGAGCGCCCGACGCAGCCGGTCGGCGGCGGTGGCCAGGTCGAGCACGGGTTCCGGAGCACGCCACCGGGTCACGGTGCGCGGCGCCGTGGCACGCTCCAGCAGCAGGCGCCCGTCCGGGGGTACGGCCCGCACTTCGCGCCAGACCGGCTGCCAGGAGATCGGCCAGGGGGCGTACGGGGCGAGCATCCGCAGGGCGAGCGCCTCGTCGTCGACCCGCGCCCCGGTGAGCCCGGCCAGTACGTCGGCCCGGTCACCGGCGGCGGCCCGCTCGCCGACCGAGACGAAGTAGACCCGGCGGTACCCCGAGAGGCTGCCCTGCACCGCCGTCCCGGCCGGGGTGGTGGCGAGCGCGTGGAAGCTGCCGGGCAGGCCCTGTAGGGCGGCGCACATCTGATCCGCGTCCCGGGTGCCCGCGGCGAACCGTTCGAGGTCATCCGCCGAGAGACGGTGTTCGCCCAGCGCGACGAGGCGGCGGTCGCCCAACTCGGCCACCGCCACCTCGTCGTCGGTCCACCGACCGAGCAGCCATGGACGCCCGGAGGCATGGGTGAGCGTCCGCAGCTCCGGGACCCGTTGCCGGAGCGGCTCGACGAGCGCGCGACCGGCGTCGGTGTCCGGGACGACCACGAACCACGAGAGCCCGGATGCCAGGTCCGGAACGGCCACCATGGGTACTACCCCTCTGCGTCGGTACGGTGGGCGAGGGCCATCAGCTGCAGATCGAGCGCGGCTTCTGGGTGACGAACGACTCCCGGCAGCTGGTGAACAGGCTGCCGGCCGTCTTGCGGGCGAACGTGCCCTGCTTCGACAGGGTGGGCCGCTCGTAGGCGGTCTTCTTCACCATCTCGATGTACCTCCTCGGTGTGGTCGGGCTCCGGCGTCCGGAGCCCGGTGCAAGCACTATCCGAGGTCGATCTATATTGTTGCGATATCGGAGCTTTGCCTCAGCGGCTGCGTACCGGCTCCGGCCAGCAACTGGGTGGCGGCCAGCCCCCGGTAGAGTTCGCAGCCGTCCACGAGGTCGGCGTGGGTGCCCACCGCGCTGATCCGGCCCGCGTCCAGCACGACGATGCGGTCGGCCCGGGTCACCGTGGAGAGCCGGTGCGCCACCATCACCACCGTGGTGGTCCGGGAGACGGCGGCGACGATCTCACCGAGCGCGCGTTCGTTCATGGCGTCGAGCTGCGAGGTCGGCTCGTCGAGCAGCAGCAGCCCCGGTCGGCGCAGCAGGGCACGGGCGATCGCGATGCGTTGCCGTTCCCCGCCGGACAGCGTCGTACCGTGGTGGCCGACGGTGGTGTCGAGGCCGTCCGGCAGCCGCCGGAGCAGCGGAACGAGGCGGGTCTGTTCGAGGACCTCCGCCAGCCACGGCTCCGGTGCGTGTGCCGAGCCCATCGTCACGTTGTCCCGCAGCGTTCCGGAGAGGACCGGGGCGTCCTGCTCGACGTAGCCGATCCGGGCGCGCAGGTCGGCCAGGGGCCAGTCCCGTACGTCGCGGCCGTCGATCTCGACCTGCCCGCTGCTGGGGTCGTAGAAGCGCTCGATCAGCGCCAGCAGGGTCGTCTTGCCGGCTCCGGAGGGTCCCACGACAGCGGTCAGACCGGTCGCCGGCAGCCGCAGGTCGACGTGTTCCAGGACCGCCGGGCCGCCGGGTCGGTGCCGCAGCGAGACGTTCCGGAACGCCACCGTCACGGGCGCCGGGATGCTCCCTGCCGGGGCGTGCCCGGGCCGGTCCAGGTCCTCGGCGGCGAGCTCGGCGATCCCGTCGATGCGCCGGACGGCGGCCAGGCCCGCCTGTAGCCCGGTCACGCCACCGACCAGCTGGGTCACCGGGCCGCCCAGGTAGAAGAGGTACAGCAGGAAGGCGACCAGGGACGACACGGCGAGACCGCCGGCGGCGACCCGTGCCCCACCCACCCCGAGCACCACGATGAAGGCGACCTGGACCGCGAGGCCGGTGGCGATGCCGGCCAGCGAGACCCACCGCGCCGCCTGCCGCCCCCGCCGCCACGCCTGCCGGGCCGCGGCGTGCACGGCGGCGGCCTGCCGCTCCTCGGCGCCGTTGGCCTTGACCGTCCGAAAGGCGCCCAGGGTACGTTCGAGGACCGCGCCCATTCCGCCGACCGCCTCCTGCGCCTGCTCCCCGGCGCTGCGAATCCGGGGGACCAGCGCCAGGGTCACGGCGGCGAGCACCAGCAGTACGACCAGTACCACCGTGAGCAGGACCGCGTCGAGCCGCGCCATCAGGACCACCGCCCCGGCGATCTGGAGCACCCCCGCCACCAGGTCGACGACGTTGCTGGTCGCCGCCGCGCGCAGTTGGGTGGTGTCTCCGGTCGCCCGGGACAGCAGGTCCCCAGGCTCGGCGCCGTCCAAGACCGCGATGCGCAGGCGCAGCAGCCGGGCGACGAGCCGGCGGCGCGCGGTCAACACGACGCTCTCGGCGGTCAACTCCACGAGGTACATGCCCCAGACCCCGACGACCACGCTGAGCAGCAGCAGCGACACCAGCAGCAGCATCGGCTCCCGGTACGGGGTGCCGCCGGTCAGCGCGTCGATCAGGCTCTTGACCACCATCGGCTGGGCGAGGTTGGCCAGTCCGCCGAGGAACATCAGCGCCGCTCCACCGAGCAGTCCACGGGCGTGCGGGCGGACGTAGCTGAGCAGGGACGCCAGCGGCGCCCGACCGGCGGCACTGGTGATGGGAAGCATGCCGTCGTCCTCACCGGGGTGTCGGAGGTGCCGGTCGGATCGACGCCGGCCCACCGACACCCTCCGGTGAGGTCCGATATTCGAGCTATATCGGAACGTTCGTCGGCGGCCTGCGCCGTCGGAGCACCGCCGCAGACCTCGGCGTACGGCTAGGTGGTCGTGCGGAAGGTGGCATCGCTTCGGCCCTGTGCGTCGCCGATCGGGTCCAGCCGGAGCAGGTAGCCGCTGTGCCGGATGTAACGGTCGGGATGGTTGTGTGACTGGTACGAGGTCCACGAGGGGTTGGCGAGTCCGGCGACGGGCCGGAACGTCGCGTCGGCCGCGAACGTGGCGGTGCCGTCGCTGGCTTCCAGCCGGAAGTCGAAGTCGTAGTGCCGGAGGTAGTGGCCGGGGAAGTTCACCGATTCGAACGATCTGGTGTCGGTGCCGCCGGCCAGCCCGGGTACGAGCCGGAACTGGGCGTCCTGCGCGGGGCTGACGTTCGCGTCGAGGCGTACGTCGAAGTCGGCGTGCCGCACGTACCGGTCCTGGTGGTTGTAGGACTGGATCCGGTTGACCGGTGTGCTGTTGCCCCAGCGGGCGAGCACCCGGCTCTCCTCGGCGGCGGTCAGGTTGAGGATCGAGCCGTGGCGCTTGACGGTGCCGCCCATGCCGTACGAACCGGACGCCGGAATCCGGTAGCCGCCGGGGTTCGACGGGTTGGTGGTCAGCACGGGAAGGTATCCGCGCCCGGAGGAGTACTGGTCGAGGTAGAGGGCCCACTCGGCGCGGCTGTTGAATCTCATCCACATCGGACCTTCGACCTGCGAGCCGGTCAGGCCGATCCCGGCCAGGTTGCCGAGGGTGGTCCAGGTGCCGAGAATCGAGTTGCTCCCCTCGACGGTGATCTGGCCGTCGCCGGAGGCCCGCACGTAGCGGTGGCCGCCGACGCCGGCCGGAACCTCGACGATCTGGGTGTCGATGATGCCCTGGGCTCCGGCCCGGTCGATGTACACCTGCGGGGTGGTGATGCTGCGGAAGTCCGTCGTCCGGGCGTAGTAGATGCGGTGCTTCAGCACCCCGCCGCGGGTCGCGTTCGTGGCCCAGTAGAGGACGTGGTCGCCGGTGGCGGGGTTCCAGATCGCCTCCGGCGCCCAGGCGTTGCGTCCGTCCGGGATCGCACCGGCGACGTTGAGCAGCCAGGGCGCCGACCAGTTCACCAGGTCGGTGGACTCCCAGACGACGAGGTTGCGGCTGCCGTTGTTGACGGCGCCGTCCCAGTCCTGTCCGCAGCCGATGCAGAGGTCGGTCGCGATGATCCAGTAACGGTCTCCGGCGGGGGAGCGGACCAGGGCGGGGTCCCGCGCTCCACGGGTACCCACGGTCGAGCGCAGGACCGGACCTCCGTTGTTGAGGTCGGCCCAGTGCAGCCCGTCCCGGCTGTGCGCGACGGAGATCTGTTGGCCGGCCGCCCCTTCACCGACGAAGTGCGCCATCAGGTAGCCGGTGAACGGATCCAGCGCCGCCGCCTGTCCCGGCGCCGTCGCCGACCACGAGGTGAAGAGCAGGCAGGCGGCGCCGAGGACCGCGCTGAGCCGGGCGATGGTTCTCGACATGAGGCTGCCTCCGGTGGCCCTAGGCGGTGGGGACGATCGGCCGGATGGTGCCGTCGGCGTCGAACTCCATCCGGTCGATGGTGGTTTCCCGGTTGGTGCCGTTGCCGGCCGGCACGGCGAACCGGTGATAGGCGACGTACCAGGTGTCGGTGCCGGGCGCCCGTACCACCGAGTGGTGGCCGGTGCCTTTGATGCCCGCGTCGAGCCGCTTCTGGAGTACGACGCGGCGGTTGGTCCACGGCCCGAGCGGTGACGTTCCGGTGGCGTAGGCGACCCGGTAGTCCTCGCTGCGGGTGTCGTTCTCGGACCACATCAGGTAGTAGGTGCCGTTCCGCTTGAACACGAACGGCGCCTCGTTGTAGCCGGCCGGGGTGATGGTGCGTACCTGGGCCGGGTCGTACGAGACCATGTCGGCGTTCAGCCGTACGGCGCGGGCCACGCCCTGTCCCCAGTACAGGTAGGACTGCCCGTCGTCGTCGGTGAAGACCATCGGGTCGATCGCCTGGCCGCCCGGGAACTGGCCGGCGCGCACCAGCGGATGCCCCAGCGCGTCGCGGAACGGACCGGTCGGGGTGTCCGCGACGGCGACGCCGAGCTGTTTGGCGGTGTTGCCGCTGGCCGCCCCTCCGCTGAAGTAGAGGTAGTAGCGGCCGTTGCCGGCGGCGACCGCCGGGGCCCAGGCGGAGTCGTCCGCCCACGACACGTCCGGCCCGTGGTCGAGGATCACCCCGTGGTCGGTCCAGTTGACCAGGTCGGTGGAGGAGAACGCCTTGTAGTAGGTGCCGCTCCAGCCGGCGTACCCGTCGGTCGTCGGATAGAGGTAGTAGCGGCCGTGGAAGGTGGTGAGGTGCGGGTCGGCGAAGAGGCCCGGGATGACCGGGCCCCTGGTGGTCTTCGGCGCCCACGGTGCGGTCAGCCGGAACGAACTCTCCGCCCGGAACGTCGCGGTGTCCTGGTGCGGGTCCAGCCAGAGCGCGGAGTCGCGGTGCCGGATCCGCCGGTCGGGGTAGTTGTATGAGGCGAGCGAGACCGACCCGGCGACCGCGCCGTCGACCGCGCAGAAGGTGGCGTCGGCCCGGAACGTCGGGTCACCGGTGTTGGGGTCGATCCGCAGCCGCCAGTCCCGGTGCCGCAGAAACTGCCCGTTCGCGGCCTGCAACGAGTAGCACCGCGGCGACGCCAGCCCGTTCACCACGGTGAACGTGGCATCGAGCCTGGTCTGGGCGGTGCTGCCGGAGGTCACCTCGTCGAGCCGCCCGAGGTGGTCCTGGTGCCGCAGGTAGCGTCCGGGATGGCTGACCGACTCCAGCGACCGCGCGCCGGTCGGCAGCGCCGCGGCCGCCCGGGCGGGCGAGCCCGGCACCAGGGTCAGAAAGCCGGCCGCCACCGCGGAGAGCGTGAGGACGGGCAGGATGCGCATCACGAGACTCCGATCCGGGTCGGCCGCCGCGGCCGGTGCACACATCGAGACAGGGAGCGGTTGGGGCGACGACCGGCTCCGTCGCGGACCCGAGGGGCGCTGTTGCCCTAAGAGTGTTAGCGCTCACATTGAGAGTGTCAAGACCTGGACGCTGCTCGATGGCTGAGCAGGGCGGCCCCGTACCGGTCTCCCGACCCGGGGCCGCTGCACTCACGTCCTGCTGCCGTGCCCACCGCTACCTGGCGGCGTAGCCGATGTTCGGCCGGGGCGGGGTGCTCATGCCGGCGCCGAGGAAGTAGTCGACGTGGTGGGACTGCATGTACCCCTTCAGCGTCATCGCGTTGCGGTAGGCGGGGTTGTGCGCCAGCGTGTACAGCCGGGTACCGCTCGGCTGGTTGGTGGTGAAGATGATCAGCTCGTTGTAGCCGGCGTTGGTGTAGACGACCTCCTCGCGCCAGTCACCGAGGATGTCGCCGACGAAGGTGGGCTGGACGCCCTGGCTCGCGTTGACCGCACCGTAGTTCCAGGTGCTGACCAGCCGGGGCACGCTGCCACTCGCGGTCGGGCTGTTCGGGTTCCACTTCTCGATCTTGCCGTCGTTGAGCAGCTCCATGGTGACGTCGCCGTCCCACCAGAGCCCGAGCTGCGGCCACGGCTGTAGCGAGGTGTTCGGCTCGGCGAGCCGGTTGGTGGGCGCGTTGTAGAGCCCGGAGAAGGACCAGACCTCCATGCCGGGGAAGCGCGGGTCGATGTCACCGGCCATGCCGCGCCCCACGTCGGCGGTACCGGACTCGACGTGCCGCCAGATGATGGAGCCGTTGCTCGCGTCGTAGTAATACTGACGCAGCCCGCTGGGGTTGACCTGCTGGACGCCGTAGCCCTGTAGACCCGGCCGGTTGGGATCCATCTTGGCGATGTGGAAGCGGTCGCCGTGGATGACGCCCTGCGGCCCCAGCGAGTACTTCAGCGTGCCGTTGCCGTTCAGGACGAACCCGATCTCGGCGACCTCGTCCCGGCCGTCGCCGTCGACGTCGACGATCCGGGTGTTGTGCCCGTCCGGGGTGTTCTGGTTGCCACGCAGCCACTTCCACTGCTGGCTGAGGGACTGGCCGGTGAACCGCCAAGCGGCCATCATCAGGTTGAAGTCGCCGCTGCCGATCCGGTTCTTCATGAAGGCGACCAGGCTCGGGTTGACCCCGTCGAGGTGACCGACGCCGAAGCGGGCGTACATCGGGCCGTCGGCGAGGTAGTCGGTCGGCACCGGTGCGGTGGCCCGGGGCGCTCCGGTCAGGCCGTCGAGGATGGCGATGAACTGCCGGTTGTTGTCGCTGTTGGTGAAGGTGGTGCCGTTGCCGAACCGGACGCCGTTGGCGATCCGCAGGGCGACCTCGGCGCGGCCGTCGCTGTCGAGGTCGTAGACGGTGACGCCGTCGTTGTGGCCGACGTCGATGGTGGCCGAGCCGCCCTCGATGTTGTTCTGGTCGGTGCTGTTCGGGCCCATGTTGACCGACCAGAGGAACTGGCCGTTGGCGCGGTAGGCCTCGACGGTCTGCGGGGAGGTCTGCCGGTCGAGCACGTAGTCGTACTCGCCGTCGCCGTCGAGGTCACCGACCCAGACGAACTTGACCGCCCCGCCGCCGCGCAACGGCACCCGGACCACCGGTTCGGTGGCGTGGTTGGCGGAGAGCGTGAACGAACCGCTCGGCGACTGTTCCGCACCGTTGACCACCGGGCGTACGTGGTAGGTGTTCGCCTGGCCCAGGTTCGCGGTGGTGTCGGTGTAGTTGGTCCCGCCGGTCAGCGGCGACGGGTTGAGTTTGACGGCCGCACCGCCGCCGGAACCACGGTAGACGTTGAAGCCGATACCGGCGGGGTCGAGACCGAGCAGCCGCCAGCTGACCAGCACCTGGGTGCCGCTCGATCGCACGGCGACGACCCCGCGACCGAGACTCTCCATCCGACGGGGGTCGGCCGGCAGCCGGTTCGGGGCGCCAGCCGTGACGTCGGGCCCGGCCACGTACCCGACCGGCGCGGCCGCCGCTCCCAGGGCGACCACCACGCCGGCGCCGGTCAGCAGCGTTGTCACGGCCAGCACTGCGGAAAACTTCGTCCTCGGTCTCATCGCTCCTCCTGAGCGGGTAGGTGGTCGCCGACCAGCGCCAGGCACTGGATCGCGGCCAGGCCGTACTGGGAACTCGCGTTCGTGGAGACGAAGCTCGCCTCGTCGACGGGTTTCAGCACGGCCGGACCCTCGATTCGGACCGATCGCCAGTCGAGGTCGCGTGGATAGCCGGCGTGGCCGGTGTGGAACTCCTGCCAGGCGCGGGCGGCCAGCGCCGGGTTGCCGGTCCTGGCGGCGGCGTACGCGGTGAGCCGGGCGTGGGCCTGGCGCAGGTTGAGGTTGCCGAACGACTGCCCGGTCTCGGTGATCTGCTCGGCGGCGGTGCCGTTGTAGAGCCGGCAGTACTGCAACCAGGCGTCGGTGAACTCCGGCAGGTCGAGCAGGTCGACAAGCTCGGCGCAGATCTCGACCAGGCCGAAGACGGCGCCGAGCGAGCCCACGCTCACCTTCGGCGCGCCGATCGCGAACAGCCCGGTGTCGAGGTCGTAGAGGCCGTCGCCCTGGATGAAGCCGTTCGGTTGGGCGGCGATCGAGCGGGCGGTGTTGACCAGCTTGGTCCGGGCGACCGGGTCGCCGTCGCGTTCCCACTCGGTGAGCCAGGCCGCCGCGAGGCCGCTCCAGTCGGTGCCGAACCCGATCCCGAGTGCGTGCGGGTCCGGCTCGTACGGCTCGGTGCGGATCTTGCGGATCGGGTCCAGAGCCAGGAAGGTGCGGTCGGCGTCGACGAGGTCGCGCATCAGGTCGCCGACCCGCTCGTCGGCGGTGAGGAAGTAGTAGAAGCGCCGGTACGCGGCACTGCTGATCCGCAGCTGCTTGGCGCTGTCGGCCCAGTGCAGCACCCCGTGCCGGGTGCCGAGGTCGCGGTACCTGCCGAGGTGGTAGACGTCGACCTCGCCGGTGTGCCGGGTCATCGCCTCGGCGAACCGGAACACGTCCGCCCGGCCGGAGCGCAGGTACTGGTACCAGAGCCACAGGTCGGGGGAGAGTTCGGAGTTGGCCCAGGCGTACCCGCCGACGTCGTAGCGCCACACGTGCCGGTCCGGATCGTAGCTGTGCATGATGTCGCCGTAGTTCCAGAATCCGTACCAGGAACGCTGCTCGACCTGCCCACGGTGGAAGTCGAAGAGGAAGTCGAGCCGGTCCTCGATCTCCCGCCGTGCCGGGGTGCTCCGGTCGACCGGACTCCAGTCGCCGAAGACGCCGGCCGCGTGCAGCTGGGCCGGCGGGGCGACGATCAGCGGCGGGGTCCGGACGGCCGCGGCGAGCTGGCCGAACCGCTCGGCGGAGGGGGTGCCGCCGAGCGCCCAGAAGTACATCTCGGTGGTACGCGCGATCCCGTACGGGCTGCCGAAGCCGGGCTCGTAGTCCTCGTACGTGATTTCGAGCCCCTCCAGCTGCTCCGGATAGCTGTCCTGGCCCATCCCGTCGTGGTAGAAGCGCAGGTCCATCGGGGCGGCGTCGGGTGACCAGAGCCAGACGGTGACCTCGGCGCTCTCGTCGGCCGCGCCCCGAACGTCGAGCTGGGTCGGGTGCAACTGCCAGAAGTCCTTCATGCCGAAGGCGAGACCGCCGGAGACCCCGCCCACGTAGCCGAGGCCGCCGGCGCGCCGACCGGTGTCGACCTGCACCCAGCCGTGCCCGGCGCGGGTCCGCTTGCGGATGTCGAAGCAGCCGTCGGAGAGCTGCCGCAGGCTGTAGTCGCCCCAGGTGGGCACGAGGTGCAGCCGGCTGCTCACCCGGGTGTCCCAGGTGGCCACGTCGGGGGTCCGCTCTCCGGCGACCTGCGCCTGCCGTACCGCCGCACCCGGGTCGCGGCGCAGGCCGGTGATCCCGCGAACGGCCTCGCCGAGCACCCCACCCAGCTCACCGGCCCGCTCCGTGCCGTCCCCGGCGAACCGCACGTGCCGGTCGTGCGGCTGGTCGGTCATCGGTACCTGGAACCGGACGCCGAGGCCGCTGACGAAGTCCTTGCGCTCGTCGCCGTCGAAGACGAAGCTGTGCACCATGCGGATGCCGTCGCCGCCGGCGTAGAGGTAGAGCCGGATCGTGAACGGCAACCACTCCCGGCGCCCCCGAGCGGCCCGGTGCCGACCGTCGACCCGGACCACCGCCCGCACCGGGCCGCGCTGTTCGACCCGCACCTCGTGGATCTCGGCGGTGAACCGCTGCTGGCGGACGGTGCCCGCCTCGTCCTCGCCGGTGGCGTCCCGCCGCAGGCAGACCAGCGTGCCGTTCGCCGCGACGGTGCGGTCGCCACGGACGATCGAGGGCACCAGCACCCGACCGCGCCGGGCTATCCGGCAGCGGACGACGCCGGTGTCCACCTCGATCACCCTGGCGGTCTCGGTGACCCGCACCGGCAGGTCGGGTGCGGCGGGCTGGCCGGGGCGGAGCAGGTAGTCCGCGGCGGGTGGTACGCCGGGGCCGATCGCGTGGGCGGTCCACTTGACCGTGCCGTCCGGCCAGAACCCGATCGGCCAGGACTGCACGGGTACGGCCGTACCGGCGGCGGTGCTCAGGCAGAGTTCCTGGCCCCGGGGCAGGGCGCCGCGCGGCCACGGCACGCCCCAGGTCGTGCCGACCAGGGCGCGTGGCGCGTCGCCGTCGAGCCAGCGCAGTGGCACCCGGGCGTCGGGGTCGGCGGCGGCGGGCGTCCCGGGGCGGGCCGGTGTGACGCGGGTCGGTGCGGCGGCGGCCGGTCGAGGGCCGGGGAGTTGGGTCGCGACGCCGGCCATCGCGACGCCCATCAGCAGGCTGCGTCTGGGCAGTTGGGGCATAGCGCACTCCACTTCGTCGGGTCGCGGCCGGGGCCGCTGTGGAAACGCTTACTATGCCGTGCAGGTAACCAGAGAGTTGCATCGATGTCAATGAGATGAGATTGCGGCTAGTCACGCTGGTACACGAAGGTTGATCGTGGTCCGGACGGTGACCTATGCTCCTCCGCATCGGTACAAACGCTTTAACTAACTACCCGGCTGTCGATGGCTGGCTCTCGCCGTACACCGGGTGGACCCGGGCGCACTGGGAGGCCACCGCCGACCGCCTGCTCGACGCGGTGGTGCCCCACGCGGTGCCGGGCTTCTCCCAGGTACGCCTGCCCGGGCGGCCGAGCAGCGCCGGCCTGTCCAGCGACGGCCTGGAGGGGTACGCCCGGACGTTCCTGCTCGCCGCGTTCCGGATCGCCGGTGCCGGCGGTGACGTGCCGGCGGCCCTGGTCGAGCGCTACGCGGACGGCCTCGCCCACGGCACCGACCCCGCACACCGGTACGCGTGGCCGACCCCGGCCGACTGCTCCCAGCAACTCGTGGAGGCGGCCTCGATCGCCCTCGCCCTGCACGAGACCCGGCCGTGGCTCTTCGACCGGCTCGACCCGCCGGTGCGGCAGCGGGTGGTGGACTGGCTGGCCGCCGTCACCGGCAAGCGGACGTGGCAGAGCAACTGGGTGCTCTTCCCGGTGGTGGTCGGGCAGTTCCTGGCCACCGTGGGGGCACCGCACGATCCCGCCGAGATCGACGCCGGGCTGGAGCGGATCGAGCAGTGGTACGTCGGGGACGGCTGGTACACCGACGGTGCCGGGCAGTGCTTCGACTACTACGCGGGCTGGGCTATGCACCTGTACCCGCTGCTGTGGGCCCGGATGTCCGGCGACCGGGAACGCGGCGACCGGTACCGGGAGCGACTGCGCGCCTTCCTGGGGCAGTACCAGCACATGTTCGGCCGGGACGGCGCCCCGGTGCACCAGGGTCGGTCGCTGTGCTACCGGTTCGCCAGCGTCGCGCCGCTCTGGCTCGGCGAGCTGACCGACGCCACCCCGCTGCCGCCCGGCCGCACCCGTCGGATCGCCAGCGGGGTGCTGCGGCACTTCCACGAGCGGGGCGTGCCGGACGAGCGGGGACTGCTCGACCTCGGCTGGTACGAGAGGTTCCTGCCCTGCACCCAGCACTACTCCGGGCCGGCGTCGCCGTACTGGGCCAGCAAGGCCTTCCTCGGCCTGCTGCTGCCCGCCGACCACCCGGTGTGGACGGCCCGGGAGAGCGCGGCGCCGATCGACGAGGCCGACCGGGTCGTCGCGCTGCCCGCACCCGGCTGGCTGCTGCACGCCACCCGGCACGACGGGATCGTGCGGCTGGTCAACCACGGCAGCGACCGGGCCCGGCACCTCGCCGCCGACGGGTTGGAGGACCCGCACTACACCCGGTTCGGATACGCCTCGCACGCCGCCCCCGACACCGGCGAGGAGGCCCGGACCCGGGCGGTGGACGGCCATCTCGCCGTACTCGGGCCGGACGGCACGGTCTCCCGCCGCCGCCGCATCGAACCGATCGCCGTACACGACCGGTTCGCCGCCTCGGCCTACTCGGACGAACTGCCGGCCGGCCAGGTACGGGTGCAGACGGCATCGGTGGTGCGCGGGCCGTGGGAGCTGCGGGTGCACCGGGTGACCGCCCCACCGGGCTGTCAGGTGCGCGAGGGCGGGTACGCGCTGGCCGGCACCCGCCCGCCGAGCGTCGACACCGGGCCCGGCTGGGCTGCGGTGCGGCGGCCGGACGGACTGGCCAGTGTGCTGATCGGCCGGCACGGGCTGCGGGACGCCGCCGTGGCCCGCGCCCTGGACGCGAACGCGTACGGGGTCTTCTCCGCCACCCCGTACCTGACCGCGCCGGCCCATCCCGGCGGTAGCGCGGTCTACGTCTGCCTGGTCGCACTGACCGGTGACCGCGTCGACCCGACCGCGGTCGCCGAGTCGGTCACCGTGCTGGTCGACGGTGACCGGGTGGTGGTGACGTTCCCGGACGGCGAGCGCGTCGAGCTGACCCTCGGCGCCCAGGCTGGGTACGCCCGCTTTCCGGCCGGCGGTGGCGCGCCCGTGCGATGGCCCGCGGGTTGACACGGCGACCTGTTTCTGTAACCGTTTTCCGGAAACACTTGCCCGGGATGGAGGACGATGGCGCGGCGGACGGCTGAACCTGCGGGTGGGCGGCGGCGGTCCACGATCCGCGAGGTCGCCGACCGGGCCGGCGTCTCGGTGGCGACCGTCTCCCGGATCCTCAGCGGCAGTTACCCGGCCGCCCCGGCCACCCGAGCGCGGGTCATGCGCGCGGTCAAGGAACTGGACTACGTGGCCAACGCGCACGCCCGGGCCCTGGCCGGCACGCCCAGCAAGAGCGTCGCCATCGTGCTCAACTCGGTGATCTCACCGCACTACGCGCACGTCGCGCAGGGGGTGGAGACCCAGACCGCCGCCGAGGGCCGGCTCTGCCTGATCGGCACCACCGGTGGCGACCCGGAGCGCGAGCTGGCGATGGTGAAGTTCATGCGGGAGCAGCACGCCGAGGCGGTGATCCTGGTCGGCAACGTGGTGGCCGACGAGAAGTACCGCGAGCGGATGAGCCAGTACGCGCACGCCCTGGCCGCGATCGGTTCCCGGCTGGTGCTGTGCGGCCGGCCGCCGCTCGGCCCGGACGTCCCCGCCGTGGTGGTGGAGTACGACAACGCCGGTGGTGCCTTCGCGGCCACCAGCCATCTGCTCTCCGCCGGGCACGAGCGGATCCTCTTCGTCGGCCGCCGTCCCGGCTACACCACGGCCGACGGGCGGTTGGCCGGTTATCGGCGGGCGCTGGACGCGCACCGGGTGCCGCACGACCCGGCGCTGGAGGTCGAGGGCACGATGGAGTGGCACGAGGGGTACCGGATGATGAAGGAGCGGCTGGTCGCCGGCCCGCCGGACTTCACCGCCGTCTTCTGCGTCAACGACCTCCTTGCCGGCGGTGCCCACAAGGCGCTGGCCGAGCACGGGCTGCGGGTGCCCGAGGACGTGTCGATGGTCGGCTTCGACGACCTGCCACCCTCGCTCGACCTCGGCCTGACCACCGTGCACCTGCCGCACGAGGAGGTGGGGCGCACCGCCGTGCGACTCGCGCTGGAGCACGAGGCGCGCGGCGGCACCCCGCCGCACGTCACCCTGGGCACGCACCTGGTCGTGCGCGACTCGGTCCGCCCCCGCTTCCGGTGACCCTCCCGCTGCCGGGGACGCGGCCGGCCGCCGCAACGCCAGCGGCGCTCACTTCGCCGCCGCGTACTCGACGGCGAGTTCCTCCGCGACCCGGTCGCCGCCGGCCTGGCGCCACTGGCTGACCGCATCCTTCCAGGTGGTGGCCGCCCGGCGACCGAACACGATCGCCGAGACGGCGTCGCCGGCGATCCGGCTCAGCTCGGCGCCCTTGCTGCTGGCGGTCGCCGAGCGCAGCCCCACCTCCGGGTTGGCGACGCTCTTCGGCAGGACCGCCTTCTCCCACTCGTGGGCGGCCCGGGCCGCCTCGGGAAAGCCGGGGAGGTACAGCACGGAGGGCGCGACCCCCAGGTACTTGACCGGCAGGTTGGTGCTGTTCTCCACCTTGTACAGCTCGGTCGTCCTGATCCCGTCGGCATCCTTGGTGTGGTGCACCCCCTCGACGCCGTAGTTGGCCAGCTCGAACTCGGCGGTGCCGAAGGGGGCGCTGAGGTAGTCGCTGATCCGCAGCAGCATCCGCACCCGGTCGGTGCTCGCCTTCTTGAAGGCGACGTAGCCGAAGAGGCTGTTGCCGCGCCACGGCGTCGGGGCCGGCCCGTACGGCCGGCCGAGGTCGAACTCGAACCGACGGTCGATCTTGGAAATGTTCGACAGCGCGACGGTGCCGAACCCGTCGGTGATCGACACCACCGTGCCGTTGTACCAGAACGTCTGTAGGTCGGTGGCGCTGAGCGTCAGGGTGTCCGGATGGTACGCGCCGGCCTCGGCGAGGCGCCGCATGACGCCGAGCGCCTCCTCGAACTGCGGGGTGGTCAGCGTACTGACGAACTTTCCGTCCTCCACCCGCCAACCGTTGGGCGCGCCCAACGACCCGGCGTGGTAGGTGACCGCGCCGAGGCCGCCGAAGAGGGACTTGGAGCCGGCGATGCCCCACCGCCGGCCGCCGGTGACCTTCCTCGTCGCGGCGACGTACCCCTCGACGTCCCAGTCCTTCGGCACGCCGGCCTGGTTCAGCGCGGTGCGGTTGACGAAGAGGCTGTTGCCGGGGACGGGCCGCTCCAGCGGAACGCCGTAGATCCGGCCGTTGATCCGGCCCATGCCCTGCCAGGTGCGGGTCGGGATGTTGGCCAGGTTGGGGTAGTCCTTGACCGCGTCGCCGCCGACCAGGTCGGACAGGTCGGCGCACCGGGCCTGGATGAACTCCGCGGCGCGGGGCAGGGCGAGGTTGGTGAACATGATGATGTCCGGCAGGTCGTCGCCGGAGGCCATCAGGGTGGTCATCTTCTGGCCGTACTCGGCGTCGGGTACGACCACGACCCTGAGGTTGACGTTGAGCGCCTTGTTGATCGCCTGCCAGTACCGGTTCGCCTCCACCGGCTTGGGCGGTGCGCCGTACGTGATGACCATCGCGGTGACCTCGGAGCCGTCCCCGACGGTGTCGGCGACCGACCGGACCACCTGCTTCGGGTAGTTCAGGTACAGCGGCTGCACGCCGGACTCGTCACCGGGCGCGTCCGGCGGCGGTCCGGCGAACGGCAGGTAGCTGGGCCAGGGCACGAGGTCCTTGCCGGCGTTGCCGACGTCGCCGCCGGAGCCGTCGCCGCAGCCGGCGAGCAGCGGCCCGGCGGTACCGGCGAGCGCGCCGACGCCGGCCAGTTTCAGCACCGACCGCCGGGTGGCGTGAACAGTCATGGCGTCCGTCCTCTCAGGAGGGAGGGTGGAGATCAGGCCTTGAGGGCTCCGGTGAGTACGCCCTTGACGAAGTAGCGCTGTAGGAACGGGTAGACGAAGACGATCGGCGCGGTGGCGAGTACGACCACGGCCATCTGGGTCGACTGCGGCGCGGCGACCGCGGAGGCTTCGCCGGTGATGTCGGCCCCGCTGGTGACGTACTGCCGCAGGACCGTGCCGATCGGCCACTTCGACTGGTCGTTGAAATAGATGATGGCCTCGAAGAAGCGGTTCCAGTACGCGACCGCGTAGAAGAGCCCGACGACCGCGAGCACCGCCTTGGACAGCGGCAGCACCACCCGCCACAGCACCGCCCAGTCGCCGGCACCGTCGATCCGGGCCGCCTCCAGCAGCTCGGCCGGGATCGACTGGAAGAAGCCCCGCATCACCACGAGGTTGAAGACGTTGACCAGAAACGGCAGGACCAGCGCCGCGTACTGGTCGAACAGCCCGGTGGTGCGCACCACCAGGAACAGCGGGATCATGCCGGGCGGGAACAGGAACGTGAAGAGCACCAGCAGCAGCACCGGCCGGCCGCCGTAGAGGCCGGGGCGGCTCAGCGCGTAGGCGAGGAAGACCGTGCAGGCCAGGCTCAGTGCCGTGCCGACCACGGTGACGCCCGCGCTGACCAGCAGCGCCCGCGTCACGATGCCGCCGTCGAGAATTTCCACGTACGCGTCGAAGCTGACCCGCCGTGGCCACACCACCCAGCCGCCGTTCGCGATCACGTCCTGTGGCGCGGCCAGGCTGGTGGCCAGCACGGTCCACATCGGAAAGAGTACGAGCAGCACGACGAAGGCCAGCGCGGCCGCCTTGGCGATCCGGATCCCCGGTCCCGGCCTGCCCTGCCAGGCGGGGTAGCTCGGCCGGCTCTGCCGGACCACGGTCCTCATCGGTGGTACACCCCCTGCTCGCCGAGCCGGTGCGCGACCTTGTTCGCGGTGTAGACCAGGGCCACCCCGATGACGCCCTTGAACAGCCCGGCGGCGGCCGCGTACCCGAACTCGCCGTTGGCGAAGCCGGTGAAGTAGACGAACGTGTCGAGTACCTCGCCGGCCTCCGGGCCGACCGCCTGGCGCTGTAGGAAGAACTGCTCGAAGCCGACGTCGAGGAACTCGCCGAGCCGCAGTACCAGCAGCAGCACCAGCACCGGGCGGATGCCGGGCAGCGTCACGTGCCACAGCCGCCGCCACCAGCCGGCACCGTCGAGAGCCGACGCCTCGTACTGCTGCTCGTCCACCTGGGACAGTGCGGCCAGGAAGATGATGGTGGCCCAGCCGCACTCCTTCCAGATCAGCTGCGCGACGACCAGCGGCCGGTAGCTGTCCGGGTTGCCCATCACGTGTACCGAGCCCAGGCCGAGTTCGGCCAACCATCCGTTGAGCACGCCCGCGCCGCCGAGCATGTGCTGGAAGAGGGCCAGGACGATCACCCAGGAGAGGAAGTGCGGCAGGTAGACGACGCTCTGCACGAACCGCTTGACGGTACTGCCCACCAGGCTGTGCAGCAGCAGGGCCAGGGCGAGCGGGGCGGGGAAGAAGAAGACGAGCTGGAGTGTGGCGATCACCAGCGTGTTGCGTACCGCGTTCCAGAACCCGGGGTCGCCGAGCATCTGCCGGAGGTTGTCCGTCCCGACCCACTCACTGCCGGCCAGTCCCAGGAACGGCACGTAGTCGACGAAGGCGAGGGTGTTGCCGAACAGCGCGCCGTAGTGGAAGACCAGGAAGTAGGCCACACCCGGCGCCATGAGGAGCAGGAGGACCAGATCGCGCCGGATCCGCTGGCGGTGGCCGAGCCGGCGCCGGGCGCCGGTGACGGTGGAGCCCTCGGAAGCCCGGATCTCCGACGGCCGCCTGGTATCGGTGGCACTCACCCGGCGGCCTCCCATCATCACGATCGTCATGTGACCGAAACAAGGTGGCACGAAGATAAAGCGTTTACCTAGGCTAGTCAACCCATAGACCTCGTGCCCTATGTCTGCCTAGGCTCCCGTTTGGGTAACCGTTTACACAACTGCCAGTTCAGGAGACGATCCGTGCCGGACCGCCCCGCCGCCGCCCTCGCCATGCAGACCTGGGCGCTGCCCGCCCTCTTCCCCGCGGATCTGCTACAGCGGCTGCGGACGCTGGTCCGACTGGCACCGGACGCGGCCCTCACCTCGTTCGACAGCCCGGCGGCCCGGGCCGCGCTCGGCGAGGTCGAGGTGCTGGTCACCGGGTGGGGCTGCCCGCCGATCGACGAGCGGGTGCTCGCGGTCACGCCCCGGCTGCGCGCCGTCGTGCACGCCGCCGGCTCGGTGAAGCGGCACGTCACCCCGGCCGTCTTCGCGCGCGGCATCGCCGTCTCCTCGGCCGCGCAGGCCAACGCCGTACCGGTCGCCGAGTACACCGTGGCGGCCGTCGTCTTCGCCGGCAAGCGGGCCCTCGTCCGGGCCCACTGGTACGCCCGCGACCGGGCCGGCGGCGACTGGCGTTCCGGCACCGGCACCGGCCTGTACGGACGGACGGTCGGGGTGATCGGCGCGTCCCGGATCGGCCGGCTCGTCCTGGAGCGACTGCGCGCCTTCGACGTCCGACCGCTGCTCGCCGACCCGCACCTGAGCACGGCCGAGGCGCGACAGTTCGGCGCCGAACTCGTCGACACCGACGAACTGTGCCGCCGCAGCGACGTGGTCAGCATCCACGCGCCCGAACTGCCGGAGACCCGTCACCTGCTCGACTCCCGGCGACTGGCCCTGCTGCCGGACGGTGCCACCGTGGTCAACACCGCCCGTGGCTCGCTTGTGGACACGGTCGCTCTCACCGAGCAGTGCCGCAGCGGCCGGATCGACGCCGTGCTCGACGTCACCGAACCGGAGCCGCTACCGGCGGACCACCCGCTGCTGCGGCTGCCGAACGTCCTGGTCACGCCCCACCTGGCCGGCTCGCAGGGGCACGAGCTGAGGCGGCTCGGCGAACACGCGGTGGCCGAGGTGGCCCGGCTGACCAACGGCCAACCGCTGGCGGGGCGGGTACGAGGTCGCGACCTGGACCGGATCGCCTGAGCTACGCCTGCCGCGCGTCTCCGGTCCGGCGCGGCCGCCCCGCCGTCCGGCCCGCCGGTCGTCTCACGCGTCCTGGGCGGGCCCGGCGCCCGGGGCGACCGACGGGATCAGCGGGCGATCTCCGCCGCCGTGCCGGGCTCACAGTCCGGCCCGGCCCGTTCCATGCCGATGGCGAGGTTCGCGAGCTTCTCCAGTGCGCTGTTGAGATGGACGATCTCGTCCTCGGTGAGGGCGGAGAGGAAGGCGGTGTTCCGGGCCCGCGCCGCCGCGATCAGACCCCGGTAGGTGCGCAGGCCGGCCGGCGTCAGCGAAATCGGTGAACTGTTGCCGGGGCCGCTGGAACGGACGACGAAACCGCGGTCGGCGAGCTTGGTGACGATGCGGCTCATTTGAGCGGGGTCGATGCCGGCGAGTCTGGCAATGCGATTCGTGGTGCTCGCCACCCCGCCGCCGAGCAGCGCCAGTGCCCGCCATTCACCGAGGCTGACATCGAATTCCCGGCGGAAGAGCAGGGCCGCGCTGCGCTCGAATGCGTTGACCACCCGGTGCAGCCGAAATGAGAGCAGTTCGGTTATCACCAGATCTGTCGCCAGCGTCTCCCCGCCTGCGGTCGCGTCCACCATGCGGGCAAGTTTGCCATGCCGGACCCGGACCATCCCGGGTCGGCCGTACCGGGCGGTGCCGGTCACGGTCGGGCGTCCGGTCGATCTTCCCGGGCCCGGCGCGCGCAGCCGTGTCGATGTCCGGGCACCGGGCGTGTTCCGCGCCGTCGTCGGGGGCCGTCGTGCCGACGACCGACCTGCCGCGAGACTGTTGACATTCACAACACCCGGTGCACATACTCTGCGATCATCACCACCGGCCCTGGCCCCGTTCGTCCTGGCTGCGGGCGGTCGGCCCCTGGAACGGAGAATCCATGCAGACTCCGCGGTACGAGTCGATCCGCTATCTGTTGCGGCCGTCGAGCATCGCTGTCGTCGGCGCGTCCGACCGTCCCGACCGGATCGGCGGCCGCCCCCTGCGTATCCTCGCCGACCGTGGCTACCGCGGGTCGATCTACCCGGTCAACCCCAAGTACGAGTCGGTGCAGGGCATCCGCTGCTATCCGGACATCGCCTCGCTGCCGGCGGATGTCGAGCTGTTCGTCATCTGCATTCCGGCGGAGGCGGCGGTTGCCGCGCTGGAAGCGGCGGCCGAGCGCGGGGCGCGGGCGGCCGTGGTGTTCGGCGGCGGATTCGCCGAGACCGGCGCCGACGGAAAGGCGCTCCAGGATCGGCTGTCCCGCATCGCCGAATCCGCCGGAATCGCGCTCGCCGGACCGAACAGTCTGGGGCTCGCCTCGTTCGCGCACCGCTCCTTCGCGACGTTCGCGACGACCCTGGAAACCATGCCGGCGATCGAGGCGGGCGGGTTGGCCCTCGTCTCGCAGAGCGGCGGCACCGCCTTCAACCTGCTGACCGAGGCGTACTGGGCGGGCGGTCGCTTCTCACACGTCATCGCCACCGGCAACGAGGCGGGCGTGACGTTCCCCGACTACCTCCGCTACCTCGCCACCGACCCGGCCACCTCGGCCGTGCTCGGCTACGTCGAGGGCGTGGCGGACGGTGACCAGCTGGCGGTCGCGCTCGGCGAGTTGCAGTCCGCGGGCAAGCCGGTCTTCCTGCTGAAGTCCGGAGCGTCCGAGCGGGGAAGCCGGTCGGTGGCCTCGCACACCGCCCAGTTCTCCGGTGTGGACAGCGCCTTCGACGCCGTCTTCGACCGGTTCGGCGCGGTCCGGCTGCGGAGCATGGACGACGCCGTCGACGTCGCCCGTGCCCTGACCATCGAGACGCCGGTCGACGGGCTGGCGGTGGCGACCAACTCCGGCGGCGCGGCGGCATACCTGTCGGACGCCTGCGACCGGTACGGCGTACCGCTGACGGACCTCGCCGACGAGACGATGCGGGACCTGCGGGCGGCGCTGCCGGCCTTCGCCGGACTGACGAACCCGATCGACTTCACCGCCCAGGTGATCAACGACGTCGACCTGATGGCGAACACCCTGCGGATCCTCGACCGCGACCCCTCGGTCGACACGCTGCTGGTCTTCCTCGGCAGCATGGAGTACCTCGGCGAGAAGCTGATCGACATCCTCGTCCGGACGCGTGCCGAACTGCGCAGTCCGCTGGTGCTCACCTGGCTCGGCGTCAGCGACCGGATCCGCCTCGCGGCCGCCCAGGCCGGCCTGGTGGTCGGCGCCGACCCGGCCCGGGCACTGCGCGGGATGGGACTCGTCCGCGCCGGTCGACAGGGCCAGCGGCAGGCACCCGGCCGGTCCGGTCCGGCGACGACGGTCGACCTCGGCGGGACGCTGCGGGACGATCTGCCGTGGCTCGGGGACGGGCAGCGGCACGGCCTCGACGAGGCGCGCACGATGGAGCTGCTGGACCGGCTGGGCGTACGCACACCGCGCCGGGTCGGGGTCGGCACCGTGGCGGAGGCGCTCACCGCGGCCGACGAGGTCGGGTACCCGTGCGTGCTCAAGCTCGTCGAGCCCTTCCTGGCGCACCGCGCCCGGCAGGGAGCGGTCGAGGTCGGGCTCGACGGCCCGGACCGGCTCGCGGCGGCGTACGAGCGGATGACCGGGCAGTTCGGCATGACCAGGGCACTCGTCGTCGAGCAGGTTCCGGCCGGGCCGGAGCTGATCGTCGGGGTGCTGTCCGATGCGACGTTCGGCAGCCGCGCCGTGCTCGGCAGCGGCGGGATCTGGGCGAACGAGATCGACGACGTACGGACCCTGGTGCCGCCGTACGACCCGGCGTACGTCGAACACGAGCTGCGGCGGCTCAAGCTCTCGGCACAGTTCGAGACGCGGGCGCCGGCCGGCGTGCCGGGGCTGGCCGAGCAGCTCGCCGCCGTACTGGCCCGGCTCGACGCCGTCGTGCGGGACGGCACGGCCGGGATCGGCGAGATCGAGTGCAACCCGATCCGGGTGGTCGACGGCGGGACCGTGGTGCTCGACGCGCTGGCCTTCACCGCCAGTGGGGCCGGCCGATGAGCGAGGCGACCTCCGAACCGGCGCTGCGCCGCCCGGATCTCGGGATCTCCACCAACGTCGGGCACGCGAACGCGCAGCGGATCGAACTGCGCCGGTACGACCTGGTCGAGGAGCTGATCGGGCACACCTCGTACACCGAGACCCTGCTGCTCAGCGTGACCGGCCGGCGCCCCTCGGCCGCGCAGATCCGCGCGGTCGACGCCGTGCTGGTCAGCCTGGTCGACCACGGGATGCAGCCGAGCGCGCTGGCCGCCCGGCTGACCTACTCGGCGGCGCCGGACGCGCTCCAGGGCGCGCTGGCCGCCGGTGTGCTCGGCGCCGGCAGCTCGCTGCTCGGCTCGATGGAGCAGGCCGGCAAGCTGCTGGCCGACATCGGCGCGCGGGTGCGGGCCGGCACCGGCCCCCGGGTCGCGGCCGAGCACGCGGTCGGCCGGATCCTCGACGACGGCCGGCGGGTACCCGGCTTCGGGCACGGGCTGCACCGGACCGGCGACCCCCGGGCGATCCGGCTGCTACAGGTCGCGACCGAGCTGGACGTCGCGACCGAGGAGACCGGCTGGCTCGCCGCGGTCGGCGCCGCGATCGAGGAACGGGCCGGGCGCCGGCTCGTGGTGAACGCCACCGGCGCGGCGGCGGCGATCCTGCTCGGTGCCGGCGTCCCGTGGCACCTGCACCGGGGGGTGGCGATCGTCAGCCGTACCGCCGGGCTGCTCGCACACATCAACGAGGAACTCGACCGGCCGATCGCCCCGCAGGTACGCAGCGCGCTGCGCGAGGCGAGCTGGCTGGACGAGGAGCGCGGCCCGGCGGGAGGCCCCGATGCGTGACCCGGCCACGATCGTCGGCAACAGCACCGGCTGGGCGCCGTTCGTCTGCGAGCGCTGGCGGGCCGAGCGGGTCCGGGAGGTCTCCGGGCTCGCCCAGCACCCCTACCTGCCGGCCGACGGCCAGGCGGAACTGGTGCCACCGTCCTTCCTGAGCGCGCAGTACGTCGACGCCTTCGCCCTGGGCATCCCCGACGCGCCCGCCCGGCTCAACGGCGGCAACGCGTGCCGGTGGCTGGCGGACGTCCGGGTCGGCGACGCACTCGAACGCAGCTCCACCGTGATCGACGCCGAGACCAAGCACGGCCGGACCGGCCGGCTGGAGCTGTACACCATCGAGACCCTGTACCGCCGGGCCGGCTCCCGGGCCGAGGCGGCGAGGCTGCGGTACACCGCGATCCGGCGGTACCCGGAGTCGCCGGCAGGACCGCCGGCACCGTCGACGGCGACCGGGGCGCGGTCGGCCGCGGCCGGCCGGCCGACCGGAACGGAGCTGCCCGAGGACGCGGTCCGGGTCTTCTCCACCACCGTCTCCAGCCGGGACGTCGTCCGGTACGCGGTCGCCACCGACGACCTCTACGAGGCGCACTACGACGAGTCCTTCGCGCGGGCCAGCGGGCTGCCCGGAACCATCGTGCACGGCCTGTTGAAGATGGCCTGGCTGGCCCGGGGCGCGCTGGAGTACGGCGGCACCGGCAGCGTGCTGCGGGAGCTGTCGGCGTCGTACCGCGGGATGGACCTGGTCGGCGCGGACTTCACGGTCTGGGTCGGGCCCGACCCGGCCGGTGGTGGCGACGGCGGCACGAGGCTCCGGCTGTACGGCCAGTCCCAGGGTGGCCCGCTCTCCACCGTCGGCACCGCCCTGCTCGAACCGGCGCCGGCCGCGTCGTCGGCATCCGCCGCGCTCCGGCCGGACCCGGACCGCGTCCGTACGCAGACCCGATCCCAAACACAGGAAGAGGAGTGAGTGTCGTGGCTCAGCCCGTCACCGCGGAATTCGACGCCGGTCTGCTGCCCGGCGAGCCCGGCCGGACCCTGCTGATCGCCGGGAAGTGGACGACCGCCGAAACCACCTTCGACGTACTCGACCCGGCGACGCTCGACGTCGTCGGACGCGCCGCCGACGCCGGCGAAGCGGAGGCACGAGCCGCGGTCGACGCGGCGGTGGGCGCGTACCACGCCTGGCGTGCCGAGGCGGCCGAGGCCCGGGCCGGGCGACTGCGGGCCGCCGTGCAGGCGATCCGCGCACATGCCGAGGGGCTCGCCCGGCTGCTCTCGGTCGAGAACGGCAAGCCGTACGCCGAGGCGCACGGCGAGATCCTCCGGGGCGCCGCCATGCTGGAGTGGGGGGTCGAGGAGGGCCGCCGGGCGTACGGCCGGATCACCCCGTCCTCGGCGCACGGCCCCGGCGTCGTCCTCACCTCTCCGGTCGGCCCGGCGCTGCTGGTCACGCCCTGGAACTTCCCGGCGAGCATGCTGATGCGAAAGATCGGTCTGTCGCTCTCGGTCGGCTCGCCGGTGGTCGCCAAGCCGGCCGAGCAGACCCCGCTGATCGCGGTCGCGGTGACCAGGCTGATCAACGAGCAGCTTCCGCCCGGCGTGCTCAACGTCCTCACCACCTCGCGGCCGGCCGAGGTCGTCAACGCGGTCATGGACGATCCCCGGATCCGCAAGGTGAGCTTCACCGGCTCCACCGAGGTCGGGCTGAGCCTGGCCCGCCGGCCAGGTGCCGTGCTGCGGCGCGTCTCGCTGGAGATGGGCGGTCACTCGCCGGCCATCGTCTTCCCCGACGCGGATCTGGACAGCACGGTCGACAACCTCATGTTCGCGAAGTTCCCCAACGCGGGCCAGAGCTGCATCTCGATCAACCGGCTCTTCGTGCACCGGTCCCTGCTGGCCGAACTGACCGGCCGGCTCGCCGAGCGGATCGGCGCGCTGCGTCTCGGGCGCGGGCTGGACGCCGGGGTGACGACCGGTCCGCTGATCGACTTCGCCGGCCTGGCCAAGGTCGAGCGGCACGTCGAGGACGCCGTCGCGAAGGGGGCCACCGTGCTGTCCGGCGGCGGGCGTTGGATCCCGGACGACCCCCGGCTCAGGGGTGCCTTCCACGAGCCGACCCTGCTGACCGACGTGCACGAGGGGATGCAGATCGCCCACGAGGAGACCTTCGGGCCGGTGCTCCCGGTCTATCCGTTCGACGACGGCGAGGACGTGGTCGCCCGGGCCAACGACACGACGTACGGGCTGGCCGCCTACGTGTTCGGCGCGGACTTCAACCGGCTCTGGGACGCGATGGAGCGGCTCGAGTTCGGCGTCATCGGGGTCAACGACGCCATGCCCAACCGGCCGGAGCTGCCCTTCGGCGGCTTCAAGAACAGCGGCCAGGGTCGGGAGGGCGGGACCGAGGGCATCGAGGACTACGTCGAGACGAAGGCCATCGCGATCAAGCGATGACGGCGTCCGGCTCCTGGGGATGAGCGCCGGCACCGCCGCGCGGTGCCACACCGAATTGCGACATTCCACCACCCCGCCCGGTTCGGGCGCAGAGGCCAGCCGCCACACCGGCCGGCCGGAATAGGAGACCTGATGTTCCACCGCAGGCGACCCCCACGATGGATATCCGCGAGCACACGTACCACCCTGGCCCTCGTCCTCGCCGCCGGGGCCCTCTCGGCCTGCTCACTCGACTCCGGCAGCGTCACCGCCGCCGGTGAGGAGTCGGGGTCCGGCGAGGTACTGGTCGGCGTCGCGCTGCCGTTCTCCGGCGCGGTGTCCCGGACCGGGAACCTGTACCGCAAGGGCATCGAGCTGCGCCTGAAGCAGGCCGAGGAGTCGGGCGAACTCGGCGACATCTCCGTCAAGGTCGACTTCCAGGACGACGCGAACAACCCCAGCGAGGCGGTACCGCTGGTGACCCGCTTCGCCCAGGCCGGCGCGGTCGCGATGTTCGGGGCCCACTCGTCGCCGGTCGCGCTCGCCCAGGCGAACGCCGTCGAGGCGGCCGGGCTGCCCGAGTTCGTCTTCGGTGCCAGCAACTCGATCAAGAATCCGTTCCAGTACCAGGTGAACGCCCGGGACTCGGAGCAGATCCGGAACGTCATCAACTTCGCCGCCCGGAACAACTTCCGCCGGGTCGGCATCTTCACCGACACCGGGGCGTACGGCACCTCGGCCAAGCAGCAGCTCGACGCGATTCTCGGCGAGTCCGACCTGGAGATCGTCGGGTCCGAGACGTTCGAGCCGACCGCCTCGAACCTCGCCCCGCAACTCGTCTCGCTGCGGCGCAAGAACCCCGACTTCGTGGCGATGTTCAGCTTCGGCACCCCGTACGCGGCCGTGGTCAAGGGCAAGGCGGAGATCGGCTGGAACGTGCCGATCGTCGGCAACGTGGCCGCCGGTGACATCGCCGTCGGCGAGATCGCCGGCAAGGACGCCGACGGCCTCTACTTCATGACGCCGCTGGGCGACGAATCCCCGGCCAGCCGGGCCCTCGCCGAGTCCTGGGCGAAGGCGTACCCGGACGACCCGCTGACCTTCGAGGGCGCGACCGCGTACGACGCGATGACGGTGTTGATCCGGGCGTTCAAGCAGGGCGGCACCAGCCGGCAGGCCGTGCAGGAGTGGTTGTCGAAGGCGACCGCGATCGAGGGTCTGGCCTGTGGCAGGTCGCCGTGGAACCTGACCGAGCGGGCGCCGATCAAGGCAGACGACCTCGCGTTCCGGCTCTGGAAGACAGGAGAGACGGTCGCTGTCTGACCGCACCGGAGATGACTGAGCTACTTTATTTCACGATCATCGGGCTCTGCATCGGCTGCGGCTACGCGCTGGTGGCACTCGGCATCTCGACGCTGTTCAACGGCACCGGAGTGCTCAACTTCGCCCAGGGTGACATCGTCATGGTCGCCGCGCTCTTCGTCGCCGTCCGCACCACCGCCGGTGGGGGATACCTCAGCGGGTTCCTGGAGGCGGTCGCGGTGGTCCTGGTCGCCAGCGTGCTGCTGGGGCTGCTCTTCGTCCGGCCGGCGATGGCCCGGCGCCGGGACATCGACCTGATCATCGTCGGCACGATCGGCGTCTCGACGGTACTGGCGAACCTCGCGAACAACGTGCTGGGCTCCGAGACGTACCGGCTGGCGAGCCCGGTCACCGCCCAGGCGGTCAAGCTGGAGTCGTTCAGCATCTCGTTCGACTACTTCGCGATCCTGCTCGCCGCCGGGCTGCTGATGGCTGCCTTCTTCGTCTTCTACCGCAAGACCGACATCGGCTTGCAGATGCGCGCCATGTCGGCCGACGTGGACGCCGCGCGGCTCTCCGGTGTGCAGGTCGCCCGCCTGACGGTGGTCGGCTGGGTCTTCGCCGGCATCGTCGGAGTGTTCGCGGGCGTACTGCTGGGCACCGTGCTGCTGGTCAGCGCCAGCATGGGTGTGGCGCTGACCATCAGCGGTTTCGCCGCCGCGATGATCGGTGGGCTCCGGCACCCGTACGGCGCCGTCGTGGGTGGCGTGATCATCGGCCTCGCCGAGAACTACGCGGCGGGATACCTGAACACCGCCGCCCGGCAGGCGATCGCACCACTGATCATCATGGCCGTGCTGCTGGTGCTGCCGCAGGGCATCCTGGCCGGCCGCGGCATCAAGGCGAGGGTGGTCTGATGGCGGCGGCACGCGGTGCGGCACGCGCGACCCGGCAGGGCGTGCATCTCGGCGAGGCGGCGGCGATCGCCGCCGGTGCGGTCGCGCTCGCGGCGGTGCTGGGCCCGCACGAGGCCCAGATCGCGGCGATGACCGCGATCTTCGCGCTGGCCGGGGTCGGGCTGAACATCCTCGTCGGGTACACCGGACTGGTCTCGCTCGGCCACGTCGTCTTCTTCGCCATCGGCGCGTACGGCTGGGCGAGGCTGACCGAGTCCGGTTCGGTGGCGCTGGCGGTGCTGGTCCCGATCGTCGTCTCGCTGCTGGTGGCGGCGCTCATCGTGCTGGTCACGTTGCGGGTCGTCGGCTACTACTTCGGCATCACGACCCTGGCCATCGGGCTGCTGTCGGTCGTCGTGGTGCAGAACGCGACCCCGCTCACCGGCGGGTACGCCGGGATCAGCGGCATCCAGCAGATCGCCGTGCCGGGGTTCGCCGGTCCGGGCCAGGTGCTGGTGATGTCCGGCCTGGTGCTCGCCGTCGCGTACTACCTACAGAGCAGCCTGCGGGAGTCACCACTCGGGACCGCGATGCTGGCCACCCGGTTCGATGTACCCGCGTCCCAGTCGCTCGGCCTGTCGGTGGCCTGGATACGGCTCTTCGCCTTCATGATCAGCTCGGTGCCGGTCACCATCGCGGGCGCGTTCCTCGCCCAACTCGTGCACTACATCGGGCCGGACCAGATGTCGCTGGAGACCTCCATCCGGCTGATCGCGATCGCCATCATCGGCGGCCGGGGTTGGCGGTGGGCGCCGGTGCTCGGTGCGGTGGTCGTGGTGACCCTGCCCGAGCTGCTCCGGCCGCTGGCCGAGTACCGGCTGGTCTTCTACGGCGTCGCACTCGCCTTCGTGGCGCTGTTCATGCCGCGTGGGCTCAGCCAGCTCGTGAGCTGGGTCGGCGGGCGAATCCACGCGGTGAGAGGAAGCACCGGATGAACACCGTTCGACTCTCCGTACGCGAGATGACCGTGCGGTTCGGCGGCGTCGTCGCGGTCGCGCAGCTCAGCCTGGACGTCACCGGCGGCGAGATCCTGGCCCTGATCGGGCCGAACGGCGCGGGCAAGAGCACCGCGATCAACGGGCTCTCCGGGTTCGTGCCGGTCACGGTGTCGGCGCTCTCCGTGCGGTACGGCGACGACGTGGTCGACCTCACCCGGCTGTCGCCCCCGCAGCGCAGCCGGCTCGGCATCGTGCGTACCTTCCAGACACCCCGGCTGATCCCGGAACTGACGGTGTGGCAGAACGTGGCCATGGGCTCGGTCGCCGGCGACGTGCGCCGCCGGTGGTTCGAGATGCTCGGCGGGCCGGGGCTGTCCCGGGGCGCCCGGGACCGGCGCGACCGCGCGGTCACCGCACTCGCGGCGCTCGGGCTCGACCGGCTCGCCCAGGACAGTCCGGGCGAACTCAGTCTCGGCGAGCAGCGTCTCGTCGAGATCGCCCGGGCGATGGTCTCCGGCGCCCGGGTGCTGCTGCTCGACGAGCCGTTCGCCGGGCTGTCGTCGGTGGAGCAGCAGCGGCTGGCGGCCGAGATCGACAAACTGCGGTCCGCCTCGGTCGCCGCGCTGCTGGTGGAGCACAACCTCGAACTGGTCCGGTCGCTGGCCGACACCGTGGTGGCGATGGACCAGGGGGCCGAGTTCGCCCGTGGGGACGCGGCCACGGTCCTGGACTCGCACGAGGTCCGCGAACGGTACCTGGGTGAGGTGGCGAGATGAGTGACGATCCGACCCAACATCCGGCGGCGCTGGCGTTGACCGGCTTCTCCGCCTACCACGGCGCGGTGGCCGCCGCGAAGGACGTCTCGCTCCGGGTCGAGCGGGGCAGCGCGGTGGGTGTGCTGGGCCCGAACGGGGCCGGGAAGTCGACCCTGTTGCTGGCCGCGGCCGGTTTCGTCCGGACCACCGGCGAGGTGTCGATCGGTGGGCAGGTCGCCAGCCGGCTCTCTCCGGCCCGGCGGCGCCGGCTCGGTCTGGCGATGGTGCCGCAGGAGCGGGCCGCCGTCCTGGAACTGTCGGTCGCCGAGAACCTGCGGCTCTGCTGGCTCACCGGCCGGCGGGCCACCCCGTACGAGCAGGCGCGGGAGTCGGTGCTGGAGATCTTTCCGGTACTGGCGGACCGGCTCGGCGATCCGGCGGGAAACCTCTCCGGCGGCCAGCGCCAGATGCTCGCGGTCTCCCGTGGGCTCATGGCGACCTGTGACGTACTGCTGCTCGACGAGCCCACGGCCGGGCTGTCACCGAAGCTCATCTCCGAGCTGGTGGCGGCGATCCGCACCCTGAACGAACGCGGCATCACCGTCCTCCTCGTCGAACAGAACTTCTCGGTCGTCGAGCGCACCTGCTCGTACCTGCACGTGTTGAACGGCGGGCGGATCGTCTGGCACGGCCCGACCGGCGCCATCGACCGGGACAGTATCGGCGACCTGTATTCCGGAGCCGGCCGGCCACGGCCGCCGGGTCCCGGTGCGGCGGATCCGGCGCGGGAAGCCCGCGTACGGCCTGAGGCGGACCGGGCCGTACCGGCCGGATCCGGTGAACTGGGGGAGTCCTGATGGAGACGGTGTTCCTACCGGCGAGCGGCTCGACCGCCGAGTTCGTCTCGCCGGCAACCGTGGTCAGCGGCCGGGGCAGCTCCGCTCTGGCCGCCCGGGTGCTCTCGTCCCGGCTGCACCTGCCCGACGGCGCCTCGGTGTTCGTCGCGGTCGACGACGCCGTCGCGGGCGCGGGACTACTCGGGCCGATGCTCGACGCGCTGAATGCCGCGTACCGGGTGACGGTCGTCGGCGGGTTCGGCGCCGAACCGGACGACGTCCGCATCGACCGGGCGGCGGCGCGGGCCCGGGAGGTCCGGGCGGACGTCGTGGTCGCGGTCGGCGGCGGCTCCGTGCTGGACGCGGCCAAGCTGGTCGCGCTGCTGCGGCACAACGACGGCGGCGCCGCCGACTGGCTCGGCCCGGTGGCGCCGCCCGGCGGCGTCGCCCCGCTCGTCATGGTGCCGACGACCTGCGGTACGGGCTCCGAGGCGACCCGGGCGGCGATGGTGACGGTGGCCGGGGCGAAACGCATCTCGGCCACCCCCGGGTACGTCGGCACGGCCGTCGTGCTCGACCCGGCGCTGCTCGACGGGCTACCTGGACGGATCGTCGCGATCACCGGGATGGACGCCCTGTCACACGCGGCCGAGTCGCTGATGTCCACCGACCGCTCGCCGATGACCGTGCACCATGCCAGGGCGGCGATCGCCCTGCTGGTCGGGAACCTGGAGGCGGCCTGCCACGGTGACGTCGAGGCCCGGGCCGCCTGCCTCTGGGCGTCGCACCTGTCGGGCCAGGCGCTCAACGCGGGCGTGCTGCTGGGGCACTCGCTCGCGTACTGCATCGCGCACGAGCGGTCCGTACCGCACGGCGTCTCGTCGGGGCTGGCGTTGCCGTACTGCATCGCGTTCAACGCCGGCGGGTTGGCGCCGGACTGTGCCCGTACCCTCGCCCGGGCACTCAGCTCGGAACGCGGCGACGACCTCGTCGGCGCGGCGGAGGCGGTACGAGCCCTGCTCGGTCGGCTGGAGCTGCCGACCACCCTCGCGGAGCTGGGCATCGGCGAGGAGGCGGACGACCGGATCGCGCAGCGGTGTGCCGCGGAGTACCCGCGCACGAACAACCCGACGCCGATGACCGTGGACGCGCTGCGGCGGCTCGTCCCGGCGATGCGTACCGGCGATCTGGGTGCGGCGTTCGAGGCGGGGTCGACCGCAACGGCGACGGCGGGGTCGGGGAGGAGGCCCGGCTAGGTTCGGGTATCCGGGTTCGTCGTCGATGCCGGCGTACCCGGGATCGGACCTGGCGGCCGGGTTCGCGGGCCCGCGAGGCACGACACCTACAGTAATACACGCAGTGTGTCTGTCAGATCACCGCTAGTGAAGGGGCACGCTCTGTGACATGGCCTAACGTCTGTAAGACCGGAGCGACGACCGACAACGCCGCAACTAGGGAATCGCCATGTCAGTCAAACGTCTTGTCCCGATCGTCGCGACGGTCATCGTGGCCGCGCTGGGCGCGGTCCCGCCCGCAGCCCAGGCCGGTGCACGCGGCGCGCTCCTGTACGGCAACTTCAACAACGACGGTCTGGTCGACTCGGCCGTCCTCGGCGTGGTGGAGCCGAGCCTCTGCTCGACGATCGTCTCCTACGGCAGCGCACCCGGAATCTATGTGCCGCCGGTCGCCTACACCTACCTGAAACCCGGCGGTGGCACGGTCTACACCGACTGCCCCGACATCGGGGTGTCGGTCAACCTGGACGCCGACCCGGAGGACGAGATCTGGGTCGGCTGGACTCCCGGCCCACCACCCCCGGCGAACTTCACCCTGGTGGTGCTCCAGCCCCCCACCTTCACCCCGTCGGCGAGCTACAACTCGCACATCGTCCAGCCGGTCTTCATGGGCAGCGGCAGGTTCAGCGACAACGGCCGGTACAGCCCCTACACCGTAGGTCCCGGCGGGGTGCAGAACTTCATCATCACCGGCACCTCGGTGGTGCCCGGCCCGATCGACTACTGCTCCCTCGACACCCCGACCGTGCGACTGGCCGACTGGAACCGCGACGGCACTGACGGCACCCTCGTCTCCTACACCAACGGCTGCACCGACCACAGCAACGGGGTGCTGCGGATCCGCCAGAACGGTTCCATCCAGCAACTCCAGAGCGACCCGACCGGCCGGACGAGCTGGGCCGCCAAGGTGGTGCACGCCAACGGCGACCGATATCCCGACGTACAGACCACGAACCGCATCACCGGCGAGGTCAACTACTTCATCAACGACGCCCTGAACATGGCCGGGGTACTGGTCCGATCACCCGACGCGAACACCGACACCCTTCGGCTGACCAGTACCAAGGCGATCACGATCGACGTACTCGCCAACGACTACACCAGCCGGTACGCCGAGATCGTCATCACCAGCCCGCCGCGTTACGGCACCGTGCAGGTCCTCTCCGACCGGCGCATCATCTACCGCCCCAACCCGAACCACGGCCGCACCGACAGGTTCACCTACCAACTCGTCGAGGGCAGCCGGCGCAGCAGCGCCACCGTCAACATCACATACCCTGCCTGACTCTGGCCCGGCCACACCTGTCGGTTGGAGTTCCTACTCGACCTCGGCGGCGGGAGCCAGCGGTACCGCCGCGGCAGGTGTGTCGAGCCAGACGCGCCAGTCCGGGGTGCCGGTGTCCAGCGCGCGCCCGAGCGACGTCGCGACCAGATCCTGCGCGCCGATCCGGGACATGATGGCGGCGGTGACCGCGCCCCGGTCGACGGCCGGCGCGTCGAAGGGCTCGGCGCCGTCGTCCGGGAGCGCCACGGTGTCGTGCGCGAGCACCACCATGCCGGGTTCGAGGTGGTCGAGTTCCGCGAACGCCAGATCGGGCGCGGCCCTGTCCCAGTCGCGGCACTCCCGTTGCCACACGACCGGGACCAGCCCGGCATCCACGGTCGCCTGCCACACGAGGGTGTTCTGCGCGCCGTAGGGAGGGCGGAAGAACCGCACCGGCAGTCCGGCAAGGTCCTCCAGCTCGGCGCGGGCGTCGCGCAGCAGCGCCGGCACCACCGCGGGGTTGGTGCGGGTGAGTCGACGGTGGTCGAAGCCGTGCAGTGCGACCTCGTGCCCGGCGGCGACGATCTCGGCGAGGAGCGGCCGTTCGCGACGGACGCGGACAAGGAGGGTGAAGAAGGTCGCGTACGCGCCGACGTGGGCGAGTTCGGCGAGAACCGGGTCGGTGTCACCGCTACGCGGCCCGTCGTCGAAGGTCAACGTCACCGTACGCTCGCCGGTTCTGACGCCGTGCAGTGACGAACCGATCTCGCCGGGTATGAGGGTTCCCTCCATGGGCCCGAATTCTATCGACAGCGTCGCCCTGACAGACCGCTCCACGGCAGCGCCCCGGAGCAGGGTGACGCACCGTCCACACTCGACGGCTCGTCACGCATCGACTACCATCAGTCGCAGACGACCTTGGAGGCGATGGTGCGGCGTGCCCGCGCCAGCACCCGGATGAGGCTACGGCCGGTGGAGGCATGCACCTGGGACACCTTTGAAGGCACCGGCCACGACGCTCCGCTCCGGCTGGCGGATCTTCTGCGCTCCAGGACAGATCAGGGGGGAATCCTATGCAGCGCATACTGGTGGTCGGCGACCGCTTCGCCACCTCGATCGACCGTCCCGACGTCCGTGGGCTGTCCCAGTTCCTCGCCGAACTGCGTAGCGGCCGATACGACGACCCGCAGGAGCGACGGCAGATTCTCCTCGGGCAGTGCCTGAACGGCGCCGCCAGGGAGAAGATCGAGCAGGAGCTGTCCCTGCGTGACCTCACCACCCGGATCACCATCGCGAACCAGCACCAGGACGTGGTGCACCGGTCCCGGGTGCACAAGCGGCGACAGGAGAACGTCCTGCTCGCCGACGTGGAACGGATCGAGCCGGAGCGGTTCCGGGCCCGACTCTCCATCGACGTGGACAACGAACTGGTGCTCGACCACGTCAGCGGCTGGCACATCTCCGGGATGGTGATCAACGAGGCGGCCCGGCAGATGATCCTCGCCGTGACGGAGGGGTTCTACGCCACCGACCCGTCGGGCCCGGGTCTGCAGTACCTGCTGCACTCCTGGACCACCCGGTTCGACCGGTTCCTCTTCCCGGTCGACGCTACGGTGCTCTACACGGTCGACCGGCTGGACGCGCGGCGACCGGACCGCCTCCGGTTCGACGTCAGCGTCGACATCATGCAGAACGGCACCCGCGCGGCCCAGTGCACCATGAAGTTCAGCGCGATGAACGCGACGTCGTTCACCGCGATCGAGAAGCGGATGGCCAACGAGCTTCTCGACGACATCCTCCGGACGCCGGCCGAGGTGGTCCGATGAAGGGCGCCCTACGCCGCTTTCCGGTCATCGCGCTCGGCGTCATCGGCCTCACCACCATCCTGGCCCTGGTACACGCGCTCACCCGGTGGTCGTCGCCGCAGTACCGGGTGGCGGTGCTCTTCCTGGCGGGATATCTGATCTGGCTGGTCCTGGAGGCCAACGTCACGATCCGCAGCGCCCGGGAGGACCCCCGGACGACCGACCGTGGCACCGTTCTGCTCTACGGGCTCGCCCGGGTCGTCCTCGTGCTGACCGCGCTGCTGATCCCGCCCACCTGGGAGGCGTACCGGCCCTGGATGCCGCTGCTGCTCGTGCCGTTCGTCGGCGGGGTCGCCCTCCGGCTGTGGGCGATCCGGACACTCGGCCGCTTCTACAGCCACAAGGTCCGCACCGTCACCGACCACCAGATCGTGCGCGCCGGCCCGTACCGCCTCGTCCGGCACCCCGCCTACGCCGGAATGCTGCTGGCGCACCTGGCATTCGTGTTGTTCTTCCTCAACAACGCCAGCGCCGCCGCCCTGGTCGTACTTCTGGCACCGGCGGTGGTGGTGCGGATCCTGGTCGAGGAGCGGCTGCTCTTCGCCACCACCGAATACGCGGGGTACGCCGCCGGCCTGCGCCGCCTCGTGCCGTTCGTGTGGTGAGGCCGATGCGCCGGATCGTCACCGGACGACACCTGCGTGCCGTGCCGGCAGTCGGGCCGAAGTTCGCCCGCCAGGCCGAGATGGCCGCACAGGGTCTGCCCGTCCCCCCGTTCTTCTGCCTCTCCACCCGCTGCTACACCGAGATCCTGCGTCCGCACCAGCCGGAGATCGCCGACCGCCTGGGCCGGATCGACTACTCCGACCCGGCCAGCCTGGCCGAGCACGCCGCCGCGCTGCGGAGCCTGGTCGGCGACGCCGCGATCCCCGCCGACCTCGCCGCCGCGATACTCCGCACCTTCGACACCACCTTCGGCCCGGACGCCGTCGTCGCGGTACGGGCGTCAGCGGTCGGGGCAGAGCCGGGCGACAGCGAGGACTCCACCGACGACGCGTTCGCCGGCCTCAGCGACAGCTTCCTCTACGTCACCCGGGACCGGCTGCTGGAGCGGGTCCGACACTGCTGGGCGTCCGCCTTCAACCCGGAGAGCCTGCTGTACCGGCACGCCGTGGCCGGCGGACGGGCCGCACCCGCCGGCACCGGTCGACCGGCGGTCGCCATGGCGGTGGGCGTCCAGCGCATGGTGTTCGGAGAGCGGTCGTTCGTGCTCTTCACCGCCGACCCACGCCTCGGCACCCGGGACACCGTCATCGCGGCGGGACAGGGCATCGGCGAGGGGATCGTCCAGGAGAAGGTGCCGGTCGACCACTACTTCGTCGACCGGGCCACCGGTGACGTCCGGTCGCACGTCGCCGAACGCGCCGAAGCGCCCGGCCCGGTGCTGCGCGGGCGCGAGGTGTCCGAACTGGTCCGGCTGGGCCACCGCATCGAGGAGATCTTCGGCGTACCACAGGACATCGAAGGGACGATCACCGCGGACGGCCGGGTGCACGTGTTGCAGAGCCGGCCGATCGTGCTCGACTGGGCGCGGCAGCGACTCTGGAGCAACGCGAACATCACCGAGAGCTTCCCCGGGGTCAGCACTGTCCTGACGTACTCGTTCGCGCAGCGGTTCTACCGGGTCATCTTCACCGACCTCTACCGGCGGTTCGGGGTGAGCGACGCCGAGCTTCGCCGCCGCGAGCCCGACCTCGACCGGATGGTCGGGCGGCTGCGGGGCCGCATCTACTACTCGCTCTCCGCCTGGTACCGCCTGCACCGCAGTACCGCGCTCTTCCCCGTCTGGCGGGCGGCCTGGGAGCGGATGATGGGCCTGGAGCGGACGGCACCGGACGCCCGGCGCGACCGGCTCGCCCGTACCCCGACCGGCATCTACCGGTCGGTGGCGGCCGGGGTGCGGCTGGCCGGACTCGCGGTGACCCACGACCGGGCGATGCGCGACTTCGGGCGCTGGTGGGCCGGAATCGCCGGCCCGCGCCGGGGCCACCCACTCGACTCCACCGACCCGCTCGGGCTGATCGACGACTTCCACCACGTCTGGGCGGAGGTGGGTCGGCACTGGGGCAGGACGCTGGTCAACGATCTCCTGTTGACCAGCACCGCCGGTGCGACGGCGGCACTCTTCGCGCGCTGGTTGCCGGACGCCGACCCCGGGCTGCTCAGTGACCTGCTCTGCGGCGACGAGGAGAACCAGAGCATGCGGGCGCTGCTCTCCATTGTCGACATTGCCGAGCGGGTCCGGGTGGATCCACGGTTGGCGGCGGCGGTCGCCCACGGCCCGGACGACAAGGTGTGGCGTGCGATGGCCGGCGGCGCGTACGGTGACGCGCTCGCGCTCCGGCTGCACGAGCACGTCGAGCGCTACGGCGACCGGGGACTGCACGAACTGAAGCTGGAGCAGGCCAACCCCCGGCAGCGGCCCGAGCAGCTGGTCCGGGTCATCCGGTCGTACGCGGAACAGAGCATGACGGTCGCCGGGCTGCGGGACGCCGAGCGCGCCGCCCGTGACCGGGGCGACCGTCGCCTCGCCGAACTCCTCGGAACCGGGTCGCCCCGGCGGTTGGTCCTCGCGGTGCTACTGGCCCGCCAGCGCCGCTACATCCGGTACCGGGAGGACTCGCGGTACTCCCGCAGCGAGCTGTTCGGCTTCGCCAAACGCACCTTCTCGGCGCTGGGCGACGCCCTGGCCGCCCGGGGGGTGCTCGCGAACCCGGGCGACGTCGTCCACCTGACCCAGGACGAGATCTTCGGGTACTTCGACGGCACCGGGCCGACCGACCAACTCGGTGCACTCGTCGCGGTGCGCCGGGCCGAGTACGACCGTTCGGACCGGGAACTGCCGATGCACTTCGCCACCATGGGGCCGGTGCGGGACACCTGGCCCGATCCTGACCGTGACCCGACTCCGGTCGATGGCGACGGCGACGGCGGTCGGTCGCAGTTGCGCGGCCTGGGATCCAGCAGTGGCAAGGTCCGGGGCACCGCCCGGGTCGTCCGGGACCCGCACGCCCGGGTGGATCCGTGCGACGACATGATCCTGATCGCCCGGGAGACCGACCCCGGATGGCTCTTCCTGATGATGTCGGCCCGGGGCATCGTGGTCGAGCGCGGCACCATGCTCTCGCACACGGCCATCACCGGTCGCAAGTTCGGCATCCCGACCGTCGTGTCGGTGCCCGGCGCGACGGACCGGATTCCTGACGGCGCCGCCATCGAGATCGATGGCGCCGAGGGCACGGTGACGCTTCTGGAGGAGGCATGACAGCAGGCATGGCGGGGGACATCACGGCAGGCAGGACGGGGCCGGCGGGCCGGCTGCTGGGCTTCGCGCGGGAACGCTTCCCGCTGCGCGTCTACGGCACGTACGCGCTGCTCTGGGTCCTCGCCCTCGACGGCTCGATCTCGCTGGTCCAGCCGAACATCCGGCGTTGGCAGCTCAGCCCGTACCTCCTGGTGGAGATCGCCTCGGTGCTCCTGACGCTGCTGTTCATCCGGATCGTCGACGAGCAGAAGGACCTGGCCTACGACCGTGAGCACCACCCGGACCGGCCGCTGCCCCGAGGCGCGGTACGGCTCGGGGAGGTGCGTGCGGCGACGGCGGCCTGCGGACTGGTCGTCGTCGCCGTCAACCTGGCGATATCCCCCTGGCTCGCCGGCTGGTCGCTGCTCAACCTCGGCTACGTCTGTCTGCTCGTCGGGTGGGAACGCGCGGCGCCCCGGGCCAGCGCGCGGCTCTTCCTCAACCTGCTGGTCAGCTATCCGGGTCAACTGATGGTGAGTTGCTACATCTGGCTGGCCCTGTTGATCCGCGCCGATGCCGCACCGACCTGGCACGCCGTGCCGGTGCTGGTGATGTTCGCCGCCGTCTTCCTGCACTTCGAGTTCGCCCGGAAGACCAGTTGGACCCCTCGGGACGAACCGAACTACTACTCCAACGTCGTCGGCGCGCGCGGCAGCGCGGGTCTGGCGATCGGCTCGGCACTCGGGGCGGTGGTGATCGCCCTGGTGATGTTCCGACCCTGGCGGGCCGAGGGTCTCGCGGCGTTCGCGGCATGGTTCCCGCTCTCCGCCGGGGGCTTCCTGTGGGTCGGCGGCGAGCGCTTCCTCTCCCGGTCCGTACCGGTCTGGCCGGCCGCGCCGGCACGGGGATTCCTGGCCTGGTTCTACCTCGGCCTGATCGTCCAGGCCCTCGCGGTCCAAGCGGTCGGGTGGCCCTGGTGAGTGGCGGCATCCTGCTCACCGGTGGTACCGGCTTCGTCGGCGCCGCCACGTTGCGCGTGCTGCTCCCGGCCGTGGAAGGCCGGCGCGTCCACCTCCTCGTGCACCGCCGTTCACCCGAGACCGTGGGCGGCGACGGAGTGCGGCTGGTACCCGCCGACCTCGGGCAACCCTCGTCGCTGCGCGGCATCTGCGACGAGGTGGAGACCGTCGTGCACCTGGCGGCCCGGATCGGCGGCGACGAGGCGACCTGTCAGCTGGTCAACCATCACGGCACGGCGGCGCTGCTCGCGGAGGCACGTCGCGCCGGGGTACGCCGGATCGTCGCCCTGAGCACCGCCGCGGTCTACGGCGACGGGGTGCACCGGGGCCCGACCGAGGACCAGCTCGACCCTCGGCCGGTTTCCCCGACCAGCCGCTCCCGGTACGACGCCGAACGGCTGGTACGCGCCGCGGGCGGCGTCGTGCTCCGTCCCATGTTCGTCACCGGTCCGGGCGACACCTGGTTCCTGCCGACGCTGCTCGACCTGGTGCGGGCGTTGGGCTGCTGGGTCGACGAGGGCCGGGCCTGGCTCTCCACCATCCGGGTCGAGCACCTCGGCGCGGTCATCGCCACCGCCGCCACCGGCCCGCCGCTGACGCCCGGCGAGGTCTACCACGCCACCGACCCGTGCCCGGTACGGGTCCGGGACCTGGTCGCCCGCCATGCCAGCGGCCCACTGCCCAGCACCAGCATCAGCCTGGGCGAGGCCGAACGGAGGCTCCCCGCCCCGTTCACCCGTCGCCAACTGCGACTGCTCTTCACCGACCACTGGTACGACAGCTCCCGACTGTGGCGAACCATCGACCCGCCGGGGCCCGGCGGCGGCACCGGCTGCGGCCGATCCTGTCCGGCGTGCCGGCCGCGCGTCGCGGACGGGTGACCGGCGACCGCGAAGCCCTCGGCCACCACGGGGGTAGTCGGGGCGACTGACCGGGGTGGTTCGGTCGGTACGTCCACCATCCGTCCGCGCTATGCGAAACCGAGCGGGGTCGGGGGAATTCCCAGCCCGGTTCCGTACTCCTTGACCTGCTGGTATCCGGACTTCGCGGGGTCGACCCGGAACACCCACCCCGGAGCCGCGCCTGCCCGACAGGTCCGGTCGGCGGCTCGCCGCGCCGTCGACGGCCGGGCGGGAGATCGGCCATCGTCGGGCGACGGCCGGGCCGGACGACCGTCGAAGCAGGGCGAGACCTGCCCGACGGCCGCCCGCGGGCCCTTTGCCGCCGCCGAACTCAACCGACCGACTTGTTGTAACTCTCGATCTCCGGCTGGACGCCCGCCGCGGCGTCCTTCAAGGCCTGCTCGGCCGGCTTCGCGCCGACGATCGCGGCCTCCAGGCCGTCCTCGGAGGCCTTGCGCGCCTGCGGCATCACCCCGAGCAGGCAGCCGGCGGAGGCGACCGACGGCGGGAGCGCGTGCAACTGGTCGACCGCGGTCCGGAACTGCGGGTACCGGGCCACCCAGTCCTTGTCGACCTGCTCCTCCAGGGCCTTCGGGTTGATCGGCACGTAGCCGGTCCCGGTGTGCCACTGGGCCTGCTGCGCCGCGCCGGAGGCGAACTTCACGAACTCCCAGGCTCCCCGCTTCTCGGCGTCGCTGTGCCCGACACCGTTGATCCAGAGCGAGGCGCCACCGATGATCGGGCCACCGGCGGAGGCGTCGGAGACCTTCGGGTACGGCGCGGTGAGGACGGTGAACCGGCCCTTGGCGGCGTCGACATAGCCGCGCAGCACGCTGGTGGATTCGAGGTGCATCGCGACCGTGCCGGCCTTGAACGCCGCCTGGGCGTCGTCGGTCTTCCGGCCGGTGTTCGTCGCGTACCCGTTGCGTACCAGGTCAGCCCACCACTGCGCCACCTGCACCCCGGTGGCCTGGTCGAACTGCACCTTCGTGGCGAGCTTCTCCCGCCCGTTGCCGTTGTCGCAGTACTCCTTGCCGTCGGTGGCGAGGAGTTGTTCGAGCAGCCAGCCGTAGATCGCGGCGCCGAAGCCGTACTGGGTGGTCTTGCCGCTGCTGTCCTTGACGGTGAGCTGCTTGGCCATCTCGCCGATCTCGGCCAGGGTCTTCGGCGGCTTGGTCGGGTCGAGCCGGGCCCGCTCGAACGCCTCCTTGTTCAGGTAGAGCAGCGGGGTCGAGGAGTTGAACGGCATCGACCAGAGCTTGCCCTCGACCGAGTAGTAGCTGGCGATGTTCGGCTCGATGTCGGCGGTGTCGAAGCCGTCCTTCTCGATGAACTTGTACATCGGGACGACCTGCCGGGAGTCCACCATGAACCGGCTGCCGATGTCGTAGACCTGGACCAGGGCCGGGGTGTTCTTCTGCTGCACCGACGCCTTGTACTTGGCGATCGTCTCGTCGTAGCTGCCCTGGAAGACCGGCTTGACCTCGACCTTGCCGCCGCTGCGCGCGTTGAAGTCGGCGACCAGCTTGTCGACCGCGGCGGCGTTCGCGCCCTTCATGGCGTGCCAGAACTCGACGGTCGTCTTGCCGTCGGCATTGTCGAGCGCCTCGGCGCCCGGTGCGTCCAGAGCCTCGGCCGAGTCGCCTCCGTCGGAGCCCGAGCCGCACCCACTGACCAGCGCGGTGGCGACGAGCAGGGCGACGGCCGCCACACCCGTCCGGCGTAGCCGCGAATTTGCCATTTCTACTCCTTTTGAGAGATGCGACGGTCCTTGTCGGGGGTTTACCGCAGTGCGCCGGCGGTGAGTCCGCGCACGATGTACCGCTGGCCGAAGACGACCACGGCCAACGTGGGGAGCAGGGAGAGCGCGACGCCGGCCAGGACAAGACCGGGTTGGGCCGCCTCGGCGTCGTTGAGCTGCGAGATGCCGATCTGGAGGGTCTGGAACTCGGCGTCCCGGATCAGGATCAACGGCCAGAAGTACTGGTTCCAGGCGGAGAGGAAGACGTAGACCCCGACCGCGGCGATCGACGGCTTGGACAGCGGTACGACCACCCGCCACAGTAGTCGCCAGTGGCCGCAGCCGTCGATCACCGCCGCGTCCCGCAGCTCGGACGGGAACTGGAGGAACGCCTGGCGCAGCAGGAAGGTGCCGAACGCCGAGGCGAGGAACGGCAGGACCAGCCCGAGGTAGGTCAACCCGCCCCGGGTCAGCCCCCAGTCCGAGATCGCCAGGTAGTTCGGGATGATGATCGCTTCCCAGGGCACCATCAGGGTGGCCAGGAAGAGACCGAAGGTCGCGGCCTTCGCCGGCATCCGCAGGAACGCGAAGGCGTACGCGGCCAGGATGCTGGTCACCACCTGGGCGAGGGTGATCACGCCGGCCTGTACGGCGGAGTTGAGGTAGAACCGGCCCAGCGGCACCGAGCGGAAGACGTCGCCGAAGTTCGCCCAGTGCAGGGCGCTCGGCACCAGCGCCGGCGGATAGCTGGCCAGGTCACCGGGGCCCATCACGGCACCGGCGAACGCGTAGTAGACCGGGAAGAGCACCGGGATCAGCGCCAGCCCGAGGACGACGTAGACGACGATCCGGCCGGGGTTCGGTTTTCTCATCGGTAGTGCACCCGCCGCTCCAGGATGCCGAACTGGATCGCCGTGCAGATCAGCATGATCACCAGCAGTACCACCGCCTGGGCGCTCGCCCCGCCGAAGTCGGACGACCCGAACGCGAAGGCCCGCTCGTAGATCGAGTAGACCAGGGTGGTGGTCGCGTCGTCCGGGCCGCCCTTGGTCAGGATGTGGATCTGACCGAAGCTCTGCAACGCGTGGATCGTGGAGACCACGACCAGGAAGAACAGTTGCGGGGAGAGCAGCGGGATGGTGATGCCGGTGGCCAGCCGCCAGCCGGTGGCGCCGTCGAGCCGGGCCGCCTCCACCACCTCGGGCGGGATCGCCGCGACCCCGGCGGAGAGCACCAGCACGTTGTAGCCGAGGTTCATCCAGACCGTGGCCAGACCGACCGCGGGCAGCGCGATGGACGGATCGGTGAGCCAGTTGACCCGGTCGATCCCGACCGCCCCGAGCAGGCCGTTCGCGATCCCGATCGCCGGGTTGTAGATGACGGCGAAGACCACCGACGCGGTCGCCACGGAGAACGCGAACGGGAGGGCGAAGGCGGTTCGCAGCACCCGTACGCCGCGCAGCCGCGCCTCCAGCAGCAACACCACGACAAGCGCGCCGACCACCGCGGGCAGCACGCTGATCAGCGTGAACAACGCCGTCGTGGCCAGGACCTCGCCGAACTCGCCCGACAACATCTCGGTGTAGTGGTCGAGGCCGACAAAGGCACTCGGCGCACCGAAGATGTCGTTGCCGTGGGCGGAGAGGTAGAAGGTGCGGGCCAGGGGCCAGAAGATGAACAGTCCGAAGACCACGACCGATGGCAGTAACAGCAGCCAGGAGAGCGACGCCTCACGTCGTGGCCGGCCGCGCGTGGGTGCGGGGGGATCCGCGGTGGCGCCGGTCCGGGCGCGTTCGGCAGCTAGCGGGGGAGACACTGCCGCACAGTACCAACGCATTCGTCCTGTTGGTATCGTTCCGGCTCGATCTTGATCTAGCAGTTACCGGTCCCTGCCGGCACTGGTCAGCCGCGCCAGCGCAGGTCGGCGGGCCCGGACGGGTCGAGCCCGTCCGGGCCCACCTGCGACGAACGGTCGGGCCGGCGAGGTCAGGATCGGCTGCCCCGGCCGGTCTGCTCCTGCAACTCGTCGATGAGCTGCGATGCCTCCGCCTTCGTCAGGTTGTCCGGTACGTCCCGGCCGGCCTCGCGGGCCAGGGTGGCCAGGTACGACTCCTGCGGTCCGGTCGGCGGCTCGTCGCCGGTCACCCACTGCTCGGGGTCCTTCGCCGGATTGTGATCGGTCACGGTGCTCATCCCCTCTTCTCGAACGCCTGTCCCATTACCCCACTCCCGGCGCGCCGAACATCATCCGCGCGATGCGGCGGTAACCGCCCACGAGCTGGGGGAGCGGAGTCGGCACCGCGAGGCGCGGCGGGCGTCAGCGCGGGTCCGCGGGCTTCCGCGCCAGGAAGAGGTGGTACCGGGGACTGCCGTTGCGGTGCTGCCCCAGGGCGGCCAGCGGGACGGTGGTCGTGCTGAAGCCGGCCGCCGTCAGGTCGTCGTGGAGTGCGCGCAGCGGTGTGGTGCGGTAGTACATGACGAACGGAGGACGCCAGACGGCGTTGCGGACCCGCATCGCCAGGTCGAATCCGAGCGTGGCCCAGTGCCAGACCGAGGTCGGCGGCGACGGTGTGCTGATCGCGAAGGTGAAGAGCCCGCCGGGCCGCAGTGCGCGGTACACCCCCGCGAAGAGGGCGGGCCGTTCGGCAGGCAGGAAGTGCCCGAGCGCGCCGAAGTTGACCGCGAGGTCGAAGCCCTCGGCGAAAGGCAGCGCCCGGGCGTCGGCGCGAACCCATGAGGCGTCCGGATGCGCGTTCCGGGCCTGCGCGAGCATGCCGGCACTGAAGTCGAGGCCGGTGATCCTGCCTCGGCAGAGGGACTCGAGCACCAGCATGCCCGCACCGGTGCCGCAGCAGACGTCCAACCCGTCGTCGAACGGCCCGAGTTCGGCCAGCGCGTGGGCGCTCGCGTCGAGAATGCGCGCCGAGGTACGGAAGGGGGTGTGGTCGAACTTCGGCGCCAGCAGGTCGTAGCCGCGCTCGACCGAGGACATCGCCTGGACGCAGAGTTCGCGCAGAGACGGGCCTTGAGCCGAGAACACCCGCCGAGGGTACCCGCCGGACGGCGAACCCGCCGGTCGAGCGCGGACGTACGTGGTGTTCCCCGGCCGTCGTCGGAGCCATCCACCGTGCCGAACACCTTCGCCTGCCGCTTCGCCAGCGCGTCAGGAAACGCGGCGACGGTGCCCGGTGCGCCCGGACCGCGAGCTGCCGAGGACCACACGCCTCGTCTTCTTGCCGACCACCGGCAGTTTGACCCCGACCGTGTCTGCGCGCCGCGACCCTGTCCGGGCTGGCCTGCGCGGGCGAGCATGGAGACACGGCACGGCACCCGGACCGAGGCGCCGGGAAGTGGGCGACGCCCGCGAGCGCCGCCCGCCGTGATCCAAGGAGCTGTTCGTGGGTGGGAGGGTTCGGTTCGCCCTGATGCTCGCGGCCGGTGCCGCGGCGGTTCTGGTGGGGATGTTCGCCGTCGGGTACGCCGTGCTCGACCGGGTGCTGATGGTCGCGATCGTGGCCGTGCTGGGTTGGTGCGTCTCCGTTGCGCCGTTCCGCCCGCCGCGCCTTTCACTGCGGGACACCGGCCGTCCGCGCGACGGAGACCCCGGTGACCCGATCCGCGGCCGAGGGACGGTGCGAGGGTCGTCGCCGACGCTGCGGGCCGCACTGCCCGGACCCGACGGGGACGGATCGCCCGCGCCGCCCGAACCGGGTGGCGAAGCCGAGCCGAGTAGCGGGTCTCGGCCGCCGACGGCGGGCGCCGCGCCGGCAGGAGTTTCCGATCACGACACCGCTTTCGGTGCCTGATCGCTCGGACAGGAGGAGCACCATGCAGTGGCGGGTACGCGATGTGATGACCACCGACGTGATCACGGTGCACGACGACGCACCGGTAACTCAGATCGCGTCCGTGCTGACCGAACGGCAGATCAGCGCCGTCCCGGTCGTCGACGGATTCGACACCGTCACCGGCGTGGTGTCCTGGACCGACCTGCGCGACACCGTGCAGACCGACGAGGCGGGCAACCACACCCCGGGCCGCCGGTGGCGCCTGCGGTTCCCTCGGCTGCGCTGGCCCGAGACGGGGGCGGTGCACGTGATGAGCGCCCCACCGGTCACCATCTCGCCCGATGCGTCCCTGGCGACCGCGGGCCGGCTGATGCGCCGCCGGGGGGTCGGCCGGCTGCTGGTCGTGGACGACCGGAACCGGTTGATGGGCATCGTCACCCGCAGCGACCTGTTGAAGGTGCACGACCGGCTGGACGCGGTCATCCGTGACGAGGTGACCCAGCGGGTACTACGGCGCGGCCTGATGATCCCCGCCGGTGATGTCCGCGCCGAGGTGGACGACGGCCTGGTCACCCTCACCGGCCGCACCGGGCGCAGGACGACCGCGATGGCGGCGGTCGCGATGACCGCCATGGTTCCCGGCGTCACCGACGTCGTCGACCTGATCTCCTACGACGCCGACGACACCTCACCGGCGCCGGAGCCGCCGAATCCCGACGCGTCACCCGCCGGATGGCGGCCGGGCGCCGCGATTCCGATCAACCAGTCGTACCGGTTGCGGCGTCCCGGCTTCGACCACAACGTAGCCGCCTACGGCGCCAGCGGCGGATCAAAGACACGGAGATGACATGACAAACCAGGTCCTGGCCACCGTTACGCCACCACACCTCCCCCTGCCCGAGGTGCCCGTCGACCGGGTGCTGCCACCCGACCTGCGGGTGCCGGCCCCGGACGTACCGGTCGACATCGTCGACCAGTGGGGAGAGCAGTCCTTTCCGGCCAGCGACCCACCGGCCAACTGGTAGGTCGGTCCCCGAGCCGTAGCCACTGCGCGGACCGTCCCGGCCGGCATGCCCAACGCGGCGCCGACGTGCGAGGTGCATGACGTCGCTGACGGTACGCCGCCCGGTCGCCGGAGCCGACGCCGCGCCGGCCACGGCGTGCGAGGTCGCCGCGCCCGTGAACTGCCTGACTGGAGCCGAGATGGATCTGCTGACCGCGCCCGATCTCGCGGAGCTGGCGAGCAGTCGCGGTGGCCTGCGAATCTCGCTGTACCTACCGACCCAACGCGGCGGGCCGGCGACGGTCCGCAACCGCATCCGGCTGCGGAACCTGCTGCGGCACACCGAACAGGTCCTCCGGGCCGACGGTATCGGCGTGGGCCGGCTCGACGCCGTGCTCGGACCGGCGTGGCAGCTGCTGGACCTGCCCCGGTCGTGGGACCAACCCAGCGACGGCCTGGCGCTGTTCCTCGGCCCGGACGAGGCGCGGCAGGTACGCGTGCCGCTCCGGCTGCCCGAATTGGTCACCGTCGGCGACCGGTTCGTGGTACGGCCACTGCTGCCGTTGCTGAGCGCGAGCGGCCGGTTCTGCGTACTCACGCTCACGCACGACGAGATCCGGCTCTTCGAGGGGACCCGTCGCGGCCTGGACGAGGTGGCCCTGGAAGGTCTGCCGCTGGCGGTGTGGCTGACCATGCCCCGGACGCAACAGCACGCGCACGCGTTCCTGGCCGACCGGGCCGGGGCAGGCGGCGGGACGCTGTTCCACGACGGCGGCGACCGGGACACCGGACAGCGGGTGCTACAGCACTTCCAGCGGGTCGACCAGGCCCTGGGCGACCTCTGCCACCAGGGACAGGTCCCGCTCGTCCTGGCCGGCGTCCGCCCCCTACAGGCGTTGTACCGCAAGGCGAACACCTATCCACGGCTGTTGCCGACCGGGGTGGACGGCAGTCCGCGCGGCGTGCCCGTGGACGTCCTGCACCGGCGGGCGTGGGCACTCGTCGAGCCGATGCTGCGTCGCGACGAGGCCACCGCCGTGGCGACCTACCGACGGTTGCGCGGCACCGGACGCACCACCGGCGATCCCCGCGAGGTGCTCACCGCGGCGCGGCAGGGACGGGTCGAGGCGCTGTTCCTCTCCACCGACGCGCCCGGCCACGGCACCGGGGTGGACGCCGGCCCGCTGGTCCGGCTCACCGAGACGTTGCAACCGGCCGACGAACTCGACCTGGCCTGGGTGGCGACGCTGGGCCACCGAGGAGAGGTACACGCCGTGGCGCCCTCCCGGATGCCGGAGCGCGGCCCGGTGGCCGCGACCCTGCGTGCCTGACAGACCGGATCGGGTCTGCCGCCGCCCGGAGCCAGGCTGGGCCGGCTCGGCGGCGACCACCGGCTCCGCAGCCGGGCCCTTCGGCAGATCCGCCGTGCCCCGGGGCCCGAGCCGCCGATTGCCGAGGTATGGCAACGACAGCCCCTGCACGCTTCCGGCCGGAGCCGGTGCGGTGCCGGCGGGCCACGGGCAGGCTTGGGGGTAGACGTACGGCGAATGATCTGCGAAAGCGAGCCGGCGGGCGCTGAGAAGTGACAGGGCGGGCGCCTGCACGGCAGGCCGGGCAGCGGCTGACGACGGGGTCAGCCGCTGTCCCGGCGGTTACTTCGGCACCGTGCCGCCGGTGGCGTCACCGGACGTGCGGAGCCGCCAGAGGCTCCGGCCCCAGTAGCCGGCGTCGATACCGGCCGGGTCGCGGTTCTGGGGCCTGGCCAAGCGTCGGGGGCCGCGTCAGACCCCGGGTCTGTCGCGGCGCCCGGCCGCTCGACGGGACGCAGCGGGCAGGTTTCGCGACCGTTTCCGTCACCCGGTCATCGGGCCGGCGTGTGCACGTTCGGCTGGCAGCTCGGCCAGCCGCGCGTCGTGGCCGGACCTGCGTGGCGGCGGCCGTCTCCCGGCCGCGACGGAACGGACCCGCGTCGTAAGCCCAGTCCGGTGAAGGGATGAGCGTGATGACCCACACCGTGTACGACCCGATCGAGGCCACCAGCACCGGGTACGACCCGATCGAGGCGCTGCGTGAGACTCTTGAGGCGCAGTTCCAACGGCACACCGACCATCTCGCCGACCTCACCGTCCGGAGTGGTCCGCCCGGCCGCCGCCGCGACGACCCCGGCCTGACCGAACAGATCACCGTCACCCGGCAGGCGATCGCGGATACCGCGCACGCGCTGCAACGGATGGCCGAGGGCAGCTACGGCACCTGCGGCCGGTGCCGGGCGAGGATCAGCATCGAGTGGTTGCGGACCCGGCCGGATGCACAGTTCTGCGCACCATGTGAGCGCACCGGATAGCGAACCGTGTGGGCGCACCGGACAGCGCGCCACCGCGCGCTCGTCTCGGTTCGCCGACGGCCGTACCGTGGTTGGTCGCGGCTGCCTGACCGTCCTTTCCGGACGGTCGGGGTGTTGCTTCCGCCGGTCCGCCCGCTCCGCCGACCAGGGGAGCGGGCGAATCGCACCGGACCGGGCGAATGGCGGTGATCGGTTCGGCTACGGTCGCCGGGTCCGGTCGTGCGGATGGTACGGCCGCGCTCCACCCGGTCGGCCGCCCCCGGACCACCGGCGATCAGGTGCAGGCCGACCGGGGCGAGCGCGAGCCCGGCCGCCAGTACGAAGCCGTGTCCGGTCCGCATGCCGGCCACTATGACCGCCACCGCCAGCGCCAGCAGTATCCAGCCGAACCGGCGGGCCCGGGCGGATCGTGCCTCGATGTACGGATCCTGCGGTCGACGGCCGGCGCGGGCGGTACGGGGTCGCGGACGATGACTGTGCATGACTCCAGCGTGGCCGTGCGGCGGCCGTACGGCGAGGTGCGGCACCAGACGAGATCGGCCGCGCCTGATGCCGACGGTCGGCAAGCTGACCAGGCCCGCCAGGCCAGGTACACTACGGCGGACAGGCCGTCGCCGTACGGTTCGCGAGCGCGATTGCCGACGTCCGGCAACGAGCCGCGGAAGTAGATTTCCGGTGTCGCCCGATGGTGCCCGCGGATGGCCGGGTTAGGCTCGACCTGCGCCGCTGGAGCGGGATTCGCTAGCGGTGCGATCGTGGTCGGCTCCGAGCCACCCGAGGCGCTCACGGGGTCGCTGCCACTCTTCCCGCCCGACGAAGGGATCCGCGCCTGGGGCCGCCCCCTGCCGGCGCGTCGCCCGAGACCCGGTTGGACGTATTCGACACGGGGTACCACCGCCACCGAGCACGATGCGGTCCGGTCCGCAGGTCCACCGCACCGATCCTGAACAGGAGTGCCCATGACGATGGAACGTATTGGCCTGCCCGGCGTCGGGATATCGCACGTGCTGACCACGTGGGAGGGTAACCGGTTGGGGATCGTGTCGCACCTCGACGGTCGGCAGGTTCTGGTCCTCTACGACCAGGCCGAGCCGGAGCGGGCACTCGGCACCGTGACGTTGCGGCCGGCCGAGGCCCGTTCGGTGGCGGATGTGCTGCACGGCACGGTCACCATGGACCACGTCGCGGACCTGGTCGAGCCGCTGGGCGGGGTGCAGGCGGTGCGGATCCGCATCCGGGCCGGGTCGACGTACGTGGACCGCCCGCTCGGCGAGACCCGGGCGCGGACCCGTACCGGGGCCTCCATCGTCGCGGTGGTGCGCGGTGAGGAGGTCAGCGCCTCACCTGGTCCGGACTTCGTGTTCCGGGCCGGCGACGTGGTCGTGGCCGTCGGGCACGACGACGGGCTGGCACAGTTGCGGGACCTGTTGGCCGCCACGTGCTGATCGTCCTGCTGGCGCACCTGGCGGTCGCGGTGGCGGCACCGGCGCTGGTGCGGTGGCTCGGACCGAGGGCGTTCTACCTGCTGGCCGGGGCACCGCTCGCGGCCGCCGGCTGGGCCGCCGCGCACACCGGCCAGGTCGTCGGCGGAGGCGCCGTCGAGTCGACCTATCCATGGGTACGCCCGCTCGGGCTGACCCTGGCGTTGCGGATGGACTCGCTGTCGTGGCTGATGGTGCTGCTCGTCGGCGGGATCGGCGCGCTGGTCCTGGTGTACTGCGCGCGGTACTTCGACGCCACCGAGCCGGGCCTGGGCCGGTTCGCCGGTGTCTTCGTCGCGTTCGCCGGAACCATGCTCGGCCTGGTCGTCAGTGACGACCTGCTCCTGCTGTACGTGTTCTGGGAGCTGACCACCGTCTGCTCGTACCTGTTGATCGGGCACTCGGTGACCAGCAGGCCCAGCCGGCGGGCGGCGTTGCAGGCGCTCGTCGTGACCACCGCCGGTGGCCTGGCGATGCTGGTCGGCATCGTCATGCTCGGCGAGCATGCCGGCAGCTACCGGTGGTCGGAGGTGGCCGGCGCGCTGCCCGGCGGCTGGTACCTGGCCACGGCGGTCGGGCTGATCCTGCTCGGTGCGTTGTCCAAGTCGGCGATCTTCCCGTTCAGCTTCTGGCTGCCGGCGGCGATGGCGGCACCGACCCCGGTCAGCGCCTACCTGCACGCCGCCGCGATGGTCAAAGCCGGGGTCTTCCTGGTCGCGCAGCTCGCGCCGGCGATCACCGCCGCCGGTGGTCCGGCGGCGACGACCTGGCTGGTCATGGCTGTCGGCGGCGGCGTGGCCACGATGCTCTTCGGCGGCTGGACCGCCCTGCGTCAGCACGACCTGAAGCTGCTGCTCGCCTACGGCACGGTGAGCCAACTCGGCCTGCTGACCGCCGTGCTCGGCGTCGGCGGGCGGGACGTGGCGGTGGCCGGCGTGGCGATGCTGCTGGCGCACGCGTTGTTCAAAGCGGCACTCTTCCTCGTGGTCGGCATCGTGGACCGGGCGACCGGTACCCGTGACCTGCGCCGGCTGAGCGGTCTCGGCCGGCGGGCGCCCGCACTCGCCGTGGCCGCCGGACTGGCCGCGGCGTCGATGGCCGGGCTACCGCCGCTGCTCGGCTTCGTCGGCAAGGAGGCGGTCTTCGCGTCCCTGTTCGACGCCGGAGCCACCGGCCGGGTGGTGCTGGTCGCGGTGCTCGCCGGCTCGGTGCTCACCGTGGCGTACACGCTGCGGTTCGTCTGGGGCGCCTTCGCGAGCAAGGCGAGCGTGCCGGGGGAGAATCCCGACGGAGGCACCGTGCCGGGCGTGGACCGGGCGGTGGTGTCGGCGCTGCTGGCCGCCCCCATGCTGATCGCGGTGACCGGCCTCGCCGCCGGGATCGCCGCTCCGGTGGTGGATCGGCTGCTGTCGCCGTACGCCGACCGCTTCGCGGCGGCCGGTCCGGTGTACCACCTGGCGCTGTGGCACGGGCCCGGCCTGGCGCTCGGCCTCTCCGGCCTGGTGCTCGTGCTGGGCACGGTGCTGTTCCGGTCGGGTCTGCCCGGCCGTCGCCGGTCGGCGCGCACCGTCGGCCGTTCCGCCGGCTCCGGCTACGACCGGGTGATGGCCGCGGTGGACCGGACGGCGGTGGAGGTGACCGGCGCGACCCAGCGCGGTTCGCTGCCGTTCTACCTCGGTGTCACCCTGCTGGTGCTGATCGCCTCGGCCGGCACGGTGCTCCTCGTGGGCAGGCCGTTCGGGCAGCCGATCCAGCTCTGGGCGGCGCCGCTGCACGCGCTGCCGGTCGCGGTGCTGGTCGTCGCGGCGGTGTTCGCCACCCGGGCCCGCCGGAGACTGACCGCGGTGATCCTGGTCGGGATCACCGGCTATGCCGTCGCCGGCCTGTTCCTGCTGTACGGCGCACCCGACCTGGCGCTGACCCAGTTCCTGGTCGAGACGGTCACGATGGTGATGGTGATACTGGTGCTCCGGCGGCTGCCCAGCCACTTCTCCGAGCGGCCACAACCTCGGACCAGGTGGATCCGGGTCGGCATCGGTGTCGCGGTCGGGACGGTCATGGCCGCCATGGCGTACGTCGCCGTCGGGGCCCGAACCGCGACGCCGGTCTCGGTGGACTTCCCGGACCTGGCCGTGTCGTACGGCGGCGGCCACAACATCGTCAACGTCATCCTGGTCGACATCCGGGCCTGGGACACGATGGGCGAGGTGTCGGTGCTGGTGGCGGTGGCCACCGGAGTGGCGAGCCTGATCTTCCGGCGGGCCCGGCGACTGCACCGTCGAGGGCCCGGCGATTCGCCGTCGACGCCGCCGGGTGGTGAGCCGGTATGGCTGATGGCCGGACACACCGTGGAGGCGGGTCGCCGCTCCACCATGCTGGAGGTGGTCACCCGGCTGCTGTTCCACACCATCGTGCTGCTGTCGGTGTACCTGTTGTTCACCGGGCACAACACCCCCGGCGGTGGCTTCACCGGCGGCCTGGTCGCGGCCCTGGCGCTGGTGATCCGCTACCTGGCCGGTGGGCGGCACGAACTGTCCACCGCCGCTCCGGTCGACGCCGGGGCGCTGCTCGGTGCCGGTCTGTTCGTCGCCGTGGGTACCGGCATCGGTGCCATGGTGCTGGGCGGGCAGGTCCTGCAAAGCGCGGTACTCGACTGCCACCTGCCGCTGCTGGGCCACGTCCACCTGGTCACCTCGACGCTGTTCGACATCGGCGTCTATCTGATCGTCGTGGGACTGGTCCTCGACGTACTGCGCAGTCTCGGCGCCGAGGTGGACCGGCATCAGGACGCCGACCGGACATCCGAGCAGACGGAGGAGCTGGTGTGAAGTTGAGTCTGATCATGCTGGTCGCCGTCGGCGTGCTCTTCGCCGCCGGGGTGACACTGCTGCTGGAACGTACGCTGACCCGGGTGCTGCTGGGGGTGATCCTGCTCGGCAACGGCGCCAACCTGCTGATTCTGTCCGCTGCGGTGCCGGGTGGCCCGCCGATCGTCGGCACCACCGCGCCCGGGGAGATGACGGATCCGCTCCCGCAGGCCATGATCCTCACCGCCATCGTCATCACGCTCGGGATGACGGCGTTCCTGCTCGCCCTCGCCTACCGGAGCTGGCGACTGGTCGGCCACGACGAGGTGCAGGACGACATCGAGGACCGTCGGATCATGGCGATGGCCGAACGCGACGAGGGATCGGATGCCGCCGACGCCGACGCCGACGCCGACGCCGACGCCGACGCCGACGCCGATACGGATGCCGGAACCGATACCGCCGACCGTGGCGTGACCCGAGTGGGGGGCCCGTGACCTGGCTGGTTCCGTTGCCCGTGGTCATGCCGCTGCTGGGTGCGGCGGTGACCCTGCTGATGTTCCGGCGACCCCGGATCCAGCGGGCGGTCAGCATCGGCGTCCTGACCGCCACCCTGGCCGCGTCGGTGGCGCTGCTGGTGCTGTCCCGGAGCGGCCCGCTGGTCGCCGCGGTGGGCGGCTGGCCGGTACCGCTGGGCATCGTGCTGGTCGCCGACCAACTCGCCGCGTTGATGCTGGTGGTCTCCGCCGCGGTGACGCTCTGCGTGCTGGTGTACTCGATAGGGCAGGGTGTGGCCGACGGCGAGCAGGCGGCGCCGCTGGCGGTCTACCACCCGACGTACCTCATCCTCACCGCCGGCGTCACCAACGCCTTCCTCTCCGGTGACCTGTTCAACCTCTATGTCGGCTTCGAGATCCTGCTGGCCGCCAGCTATGTGCTGATCACCCTCGGCGGCACCGAGACCCGGGTCCGGGCCGGCACCACGTACGTCGTGGTGAGCCTGCTCTCCTCGGTGATCTTCCTGGTCGGCATCGGCCTGGTGTACGCCGCCACCGGAACCCTCAACCTGGCGCAACTCGTGTCGCGGCTCGACGCGCTGCCCGACAGCGTCAGCCTGCTCCTCCAGGGCATGCTGCTGCTGGCCTTCGGCATCAAGGCGGCCGTCTTCCCGCTGTCGGCATGGCTGCCGGACAGCTACCCGACCGCTCCGGCCCCGGTCACCGCCGTCTTCGCCGGTCTGCTCACCAAGGTCGGCGTCTATGCCATCATCCGCACCGAGACCCTGCTCTTCCCCGGCGGCGAGGTGGCCGACGTGCTGACGGTCGCCGCACTGGCGACCCTGGTGGTCGGCATCCTCGGCGCCGTCGCCCAGTCCGACATCAAACGGATGCTCTCGTTCACCCTGGTCAGCCACATCGGGTACCTGCTGTTCGGGGTCGGGCTGGCCACCCGGGCCGGCATCGCGGCGGCGGTCTTCTACACCGTGCACCACATCGTGATCCAGACGACGCTGTTCCTGGTCGCCGGGCTGATCGAGCGACGCGGCGGAACCACCGCCGTCGACCGGCTCGGTGGGCTGGCACGCACCACTCCGGTGCTGGGCGTGCTCTTCTTCATCCCCGCGCTCAACCTCGCCGGCATCCCGCCGTTCTCCGGCTTCCTCGGCAAGCTCGGACTGGTACGCGCCGGTGTCCAGGACGGCGGCCCGCTGGCGTACGTCCTGGTGGCCGGGGCGATGCTGACCAGCCTGCTCACCCTCTACGCGATAGGTCGGGTGTGGAACCTGGCGTTCTGGCGGTCCCCGGCCGGCGTGTCCGCCGACGCCCCGCCCCGGCCCTCGTCCCGGATGATGGTGGCCGCGACCGCCGCGCTGGTGGTGGCCGGTGTCGCGCTGACGCTGGTCGCCGGGCCGTTGTACGACCTCACCGACACGGCAGCCAACGACCTGCTGGCCCGCGATCCCTACGTGCGGGCCGTGTTCCCCGGCGGTGTACCGTGACCGCCCGTCCGGGCCGGCGCACCCGCGACCGGTTGATCGCCCTCGGCGGGCTCACCGTGATCTGGATGCTGCTCTGGGGCGTCTTCTCCTGGGCGACCCTCCTCGGCGGACTCGTCGTCGCCGCGGTCGTGCTCGCGGTCTTCCCGCTGCCGCCGGTGACCTTCGTCGGACGGCCACACCCGATGGGCCTGGTGCGATTCGCCGCCAGATTCCTCGTCGACCTGGTGGCGGCGAGCGCGCACCTGGCCTGGACCGCGTTCCGGTTCGGGTACCGGCCACGCAGTGCCGTGATAGCCGTGCGGCTGGCCGTCCGCTCGGACCTGAACCTCACCCTGTGCGGGGAGGCGGTCTCGCTGATCCCCGGCAGCCTCATCGTCGACACGGACCGAGCCGCGGGCGTGCTCTACATCCACGTCTTCGACGTCCGCGATCCCGAGGCCGTCGAGGAGTTCCGCCGCGAGGTCCATGCCCTGGAGGCCAGGATCGTGCGCGCCATCGGCTCGGAGGCCGAACTGAAGCAGATCACCAACGAGAAAGGTCAGCCATGACTGTCGTCGCCTTCGCCGTCGCGGTGCTGCTCGCCGCCGGTCTCGGCCTGGCACTGATCCGGATCGTGCGGGGGCCGTCCACGTTGGACCGGATCGTCGCCAACGATGTGCTGCTCGCCATCACCGTCGGCGCGATCGCCACCGAGGCGGCCTACACCCGGGACGCCACCGGCCTACCGATCCTGCTCGGGCTGGCCCTGCTCGGCCCGATCGCCTCGATCGCCGTCGGCCGGTTCGTCGACCCGGTGACACCGGTCGCCGGGACGGTACCCCGGCACGACGAGGATCCGGAGGATCTGCCGCCCGGTCCTGCGGGGCAGCGATGAAGCTCTCCGTCATCGTCGATGTCCTCGCCGCCGCGTGCCTGCTCAGCGGCGCCCTGCTCAGCCTCGCCGCCGGTCTCGGCCTGCTGCGCTTTCCGGACCTGCTCTCGCGGATGCACGCGGCGACCAAGCCGCAGGTGCTCGGACTACTGCTCATCCTGACCGGCACCGCGCTGCGGTTGGGCACCCTCGTGGACATCACCACCCTGGTACTCGTCGGAGCGTTCCAACTCGCCACCGCACCCGTCGCCGCGCACATGGTGGGCCGCGCCGCCTACCGGACCGGCCAGTTCCGGCGCGAGCTGCTGGTCACCGACGAACTCGCCGCGCCCCGGCAACGCGGCGACAAATCCGGATGACCGCCGAGGCCGGCGTACCGGAGGGACCCGGACCCCGGCCCGGCGAGCCCCTGCGGTCACCGGGCTAGATGTTGGACCCGTCGGGGGGCAGGTCGGCCGGCGGTTGCGGCGAGCCGGCGCCGCCGGTGCTGCTCGGACAGCGCAGGCCCAGCGTGTACGCCGTCATCGACAGCGACCCGTAGGCGTAGCCGTCGACCAGGATCTCGGTGTCCGGCGCGTCGGTGGCGCCGGCCAGCCCGGCGAGGTACAGGGCGGGGATGAAGTGGTCCGGGGTGGGGGCGGCGCGGCCGAAGTCCGGATGGGCGTCGAGGGTGGCGAACTCGGTCGGGTCGATGAGCATGCGGGTCTTGGCGTCCTCGTCGAAGCGCTGAGCCCAGTCGTAGCCCTCGTCGGTGAGCTTCCAGTTCATCCCGCGCAGGTTGTGCACGACATTGCCGCTGGCGACGATGAGGACCCCGCGTTCGCGCAGCGGCGCCAACTTCGCGCCCAGTTCCAGGTGGTAGTTCAGAGGCTTGTCGGCGTTGATGCTGAGTTGGACCACCGGAATGGAGGCGTCGGGGAAGGCGTGCACGAGTACGGACCATGTGCCGTGGTCGATGCCCCAACTGTCGACGTCGGCACCTACCCAGGTCGGGTGGACGACGTCACTGACCTCGGCCGCCATCTCGGGCAGCCCGGGTGCGGGGTACTGCACGTCGAAGAGCTGCTGCGGGAAGCCGTAGAAGTCGTGGATCGTCCGCGGCCTCGGCATCGCGGTGACGGCGGTGGCGTTGATGTACCAGTGGGCGCTGACCACCAGGATCGCGCGCGGGCGCGGCACCGTCTCGCCGAAGGCCCGCCACGCCGAGGAGTAGCGGTTGACCTCGAGTGCGTTCATCGGGTTGCCGTGGCCGAAGAAGGCCGCCGGCATGGGAGCGTCCGAGGTGTTCCCGGGTTCTGAAGTCACGATCGTGGCCTCCTCGTGGTGGTTGCCGCCGCTTGCGGTGACGAGGCGCGGCCGCCGGTGGGATCGTCCCCGGCTGGGAGACCTCGACTCGACCGTCCCGTTCCGGCCGACCTGGGCCGTTCGGGTGGTTGATCTCGATCATTATGCCGCCGTGGGGCGGCCTGCGCTGGACATCCGTCTTCACGGGACGGCTTCCCGGACGGGGCCGGTGTCGGGCGGGCAGGCGGCTGCCGGGGGCCGGCAACCAGAGGTCGCGAAGTCGGCCGGACGCGGCCACGGCCGCTGGCCGGTGGACCAGGCAGCCTTGACGGCAGTACGGAGGGAGCGCTGCCGGCAGCGGCGGTTGGGTTGTTCCGGCCGTCATCCGCACCTGTGCGGCGGACGGGCCACCGAAGGAGGATCCGTGTTCCACACCATCGCCTGCGGCGCTGACGGCTCGCCGGCGGCGGAGACCGCGTTGGCGGTCGCGGCGGGGCTTGCCCGTACGTTCGGCGGCAGGCTGGTGCTCCTGCACGTGCAGGAGGTCACGATCAGCCCTGCCGGCTTCCTGGCCGAAGACGCCAGCGCCACCGTGGCCGGGCTGCACCGCTCCGCGCGGCGGTTGCGGGACGAAGGCATCGACACCACCGTGCGGTGCTCCAGGGCCGCCATCCGAGACACCCCGCGCAGGCTCGTGGATCTTGCCGGACGTACCGGCGCCGACCTGCTCGTCGTCGGCAACGGCGGGCACGGTCCGGTGGCCAGCCTCGTGTTCGGCAGCGTCGCCGCCCGGCTGCTCCAGTTGGCCACCTGCCCGGTGGTCCTGGTCCCGGCCCACCCGCCCGACGGAACACCGGCCGGACATCTCGAGGTCGCGGTCCGGGCGAACCAGCGGGCCGGCCGTCACGAGGGAGCGCCTGTCCCCGGCGACGTGGCGCGGGTGGCGTAGCACCCTGGTTCCGGACATCCCGTTACCCGGGCATCGGTCTTGACGTGAAGGACGCTCGACAGAGGTACCGGTGACCCGCCGTTGCGGGTATCCGAGCAGCCAACGTTGCCGGTCGTCGGCAGTGAGAAGGCGAAGACGTTACCGACAGCGGCCGGTGTCCCAACGGCACGAGCGGCGGATGCTCGAGGTTCTATCTGGTCGCGAACGTGCGAGGAGGTGTGATGACGACCGGTAAGGTCACCGATTATCGGCGCGTCGCCAACCTGCGCGCGCATGCCGTCGATGCGCCGGCCGACAGCGCACCGCCCGCGCCACCAGGTTCTGACGGTCCGGTGCAGGAAAGGTCAGCGGCCCGAGTGCGTGTAGCAGCCCGCACCGCGCCCAGAGGCACGACCCGCTAGCAGCAGCGCCCGCACACACCTGCCACGGACTGGCAGGCGATCGGCGCTACCAGCATTCTCCTCGGTCAACTCCGGCGACCGACCGTACTCGACGTGGAAGGGGCTTGACGGTGAGCATCATCGATCAACACGGCGCCCTGACATCGGCGTCCGACGCGGCCGCCTTCCGCACCGAGCCTCCGGCCCCGGAGGCCACCGAGTCTTCGGCCTCGGAGACCACCCGTACCGAGCCGGCCGCGGTCGGGATCGACCTGGGCAGCGGCTACACCCGAATCTGGGCCTCCGGCCGCCCCCTGGTCCAACTGCCCAGCCTCAACGACAGCCTGAGCAACCCCCGACCCTTGATGCGGCGCGGTCGTATCGTCGACTCGAGCGGCCTGCGGGCGCTGCTCGCGCGGATCCTCTCCCGTTATCAGCGGCCGCTGCCCGCCGGTGCCGTCGTGGTCGCCTGCCGACCGGTGCTGAGCAAGGCGGCCGACGACGACGCCATGCGGGACCTGCTCAGCACGGTCTTCGACCCGTCCCGGCTGCTGGTCACGCCCACCATCCGGGCCGCCGCCATCGGGGCCGGCGCGGCGCCGGGTCCACTGCTGATCGCAGACATCGGCGCACAGCTCATCGAGGTCGCGCTCCTGGCCGACGGTGGCCTGATAGCGGCGCGTCAGGCCAACATCGGGATCCGGGACCTCACCGGCCCCACCGCAGACGACATCGTCGTGCACACCGTCACCGAGCTGGTCCAGGACCTACGTCGCGACGCGCAGGCGCGCGACGTGGACAGAGCAGCCGTACACCGTGGCCTGGTCCTCGTCGGCGGCGGTGCGATCGCTCCGGAGCTGGTCGCCCGCACCGCCGCCGCCCTGCGGCTACCGGTCCGGTCCGCCCGGCGCCCTCGGGTCGCCGCCGTGCACGGCGCCGGCCTGTCCGCCCTCGCGGCGATACGTCGCGGCCCGCACCGACACTGACCGGTCCGGCTCAACCCGTCCACGCCGCGTCCCGCGGCCATATCAGCCTTGGTATCTCAAGAAAGGGAACGTCATGACCACCGTTGGCAACAGCCGTCTCCAGAACTTCCAGCAGGTCCTGCAAGCCCAGCTCGACCAGCAGACCGCCGAACTGACCAAGCTCAGGGCGCACCGGACGAACCCCGAGCAGATCGGCCTGGATCCACAGACCGTCACCGCTCTGATCAACTCCACTCAGCGGGCCGTGGCCGACAACAGCGAAGCGTTGAAGCGGATGACCGAGGGCACCTACGGCACGTGTGAGCAGTGCCAGCGGGAGATCCCCACCGAGCGGCTGGAGATCCTGCCGCACGCCCGCTTCTGCATGCCGTGCCAACAGGCCCGCAACAGCTGACCCGGGCGCGACCGCCAGCCCGGCGGGACGGTTGCTCGCGTCCGTGCCGAGCACGGTCGCGGAGTCGTCGGGTTCTCCGTCCAGGCGAGTGCGCCCTGGGGGCGGTCGCCGCCGCTCAGGTCGGCCGGGTGCCGGGTTCGGCGCGGGGCAGGCCGACGTCGGGGTCCCGTAGCGGCCGGTTCGGGTCGACGTCGGTGCTGACCAGTACCGTCTGATCCGAATCGGCGGCGGGGAAGAGCGTTCCCTCGTGCTGGACGGCCGCCGTGCCCCAGGCCACTGCGGTACGCAGTGCGGCCGTACCGGCCCCGCCGCCGTGCAGGAAGCCGGCCAGCGCGGCGTCACCGGCACCGACGGCGCTGACCACCCGGGCCACCTGCGCCTCGGCGTGCCGCACCCCGGTGGCGTCGACCAGCAGCGCGCCGTCCGCGCCGAGGCTGGCCAGCACCGCGTCCGCGCCGAGCCGGCGCACCTGGAGCGCCGCGTCGACCGCGTCGCCGAAGGTACGCAACGGTCGGCCGACCAGGTGGGCCAGTTCGGCGGAGTTCGGTTTGACCAGGTCGGGTCGGCCGGCAAGGCTGGCCCGCAGCGGTTCGCCGGAGGTGTCGACCGCGACCCGGACACCGCGGGACCGGGCCGTCTCGGCCAGACTTGCGTACAGGTCCGGCGGTACGCCGTCGGGCAGGCTCCCGCAGCAGGCCAGCCAGGTGACGCCGGTGAGGTTGTCCAGGACGGCGCGCACCAGCGCCTCGGTCTCCCCGGCCGCCAGTTCCGGACCGGGCTCGTTCACCTTGGTGACGGTGCCGTCCGGCTCGACCAGACTGATGTTGCTGCGGATCTCACCCCGCACCGGCACCTCCCGGACGGGCAGCCCGGCCAGCCGGAGCATCCGGGCGAGCTGGGCACCGATCGAACCGCCCACCGGCAGGACGGCGGTGGCCGACCGGCCGTGACGTTGCAGGGCCAGCGCGACGTTGACGCCCTTGCCGCTGGGTTCGCTCCGGCCACGACGGCTGCGGATCACCGCCCCCCGGGGGAGCGCGTCGACGAAGACAGTGCGGTCGACGCTCGGGTTGGGGGTCAGGGTGAGGATCACGCGTACTCCACTCGCAGACCGGCGTTCGTCAGCTCGCGACGCCGTCCGTCGGGCAGCCCGGTGTCGGTGACGAGCAGGTCGATGTCGCTCGGGTCCTTGCCAACCGTCTCGCCGGTGAGCCCGAGCGCGGCGGCCACCTCGCCGGCCTCGGCCCGGCCCCCGCTGCGCAACGCCTGCGGGATATGCCCTCCGCGCTCGTCCGGGTACGGCGGTCGGCTCCTCACCACCGGCGCCCCGCCGCGGCCGTGTCGTCGGAGTCGGCTCCGGCCGCGCTGCCGACGGCGTCCGGGAAGTCGTGCACGCCGCCGTAGACCCCGGCCGAGAGCCCGGCCAGCAGAGCGGCGCCGCGCGCCCCGGCCTCGACGACCGGGGAGCGGCGTACCGGGCCGAGCCGGCGGGCCTTGACCGCCATCAGCGTCTCGCTGCGCGACCAGCCGCCGACGGCGACGATCTCACGGTGGTCGCCGCTGTACCCGGTCATCGCGTCGTGGATGGCGCCGATCTCCTCGGTGACCGTCTCCAGCGCCGCCCGCCAGATCTGTGCCGGCTCGGCGGGCTGCCCCGCCGGTACGACCACCGACCGCCCCTCGTCGGCGATCCGCACCTCGACCCGGCCCGGTTCGACCCGCGCGGCGAGGGTGTCGAGCCGGGACAGGTCGGCCCGGTCCAGGCCGAGTCCGGCGAGTACCCGTTGCAGCACCAGTCCTCCGGTGGTGGCGCCGAGCAGGCACCAGCGACCGGCCAGGGCGTGCCATCCGACGGTGACCCCGGCGGTGACCAGCCCGGCGACGGTCTCCGGGGGCAGGGCCGGCGGGACCGACCGGACCAGTGCCTCCGCCGTACCGCAGGAGTCGAGCTCGTCGCCGGGACGTACCGCTCCGGCGCCGATCGCGGCGACCTGGTGGTCGTGGCCGCAGACGGTGAGGGTGGCTCCGGCGAGCCGGTCGGGTCCGGTGCCCGCCTCGACGGTGCCGAGCGCGGTTCCGGCGGTCACCACCTCGGGCATCAGCGAGGCGCGCGCCCCGGACCACTCCAGCGCCTCGGGCCACCAGTCCCGGCCGTCGAGCCGCAGCCAGCCGGTCCGGGAGGCGAGGGACTGTTCGGTGGCCTCCGCTCCGCCGAGTTTGCGGACCACCCACTCGGCGATGTTGAGCCGGCGTACGGCGTTCCGGGTCTCCGGGTGGTGGGCGAGCAGCCAGCGGTGCTTGGTGAGCGCCCACTGGTGCCGCAGCGGCAGCCCGGTGGTGCGGGCGAACGTGTCCGGGCCGATCCGGGCGTGCAGGTCGGTCACCTCCGTCGCGTCCCGGGTGTCGTGCCAGGCGACGACCGGGCCGAGGGGCTCGCCGGAGCGGTCCAGCAGTACCCCGGATTCGCCCATGCTCGCGACGCCGAGTCCGGCGACCGGGCCGGGCGGGGCGGCGGACAGTGCCCCGGCCAGGGCCGCGACGGCGGAGCCGAACAGGGCGGTCGCGTCGAGTTCGGCGCCGGTGCGGGTGGGTGTCCAGGGCGTGGGCGCCGAGGCCTGGGCCAGCGGCTCACCCGCGTCGGTGAAGACCACGGCCTTGCTGGCCGTGGTGCCGACGTCGAGGCCGACGAGCAGTGGAGCTGCCACCCGATCACCTTCTCGTGATGCGGTGCCACTCGGTTGTGCGGTGCTGGGGATATTTGCTTTTCGTCGTGAAGCTGTCAAGAGTCGGCACGTCGACCACCCGGCCGACACTTCGAGACCGGAGAACCCGGGAACGGAGCAGAGATGCCCCTCACCGCCACCGGACAGTTGGTCGACCGCGCGCGTGCCGCCGACACCGCGATCGTGGCCTTCAACGTGATCACCCTGGAGCACGCCGAGGCGATCGTCGCCGGGGCCGAGCAGGCCGGCCGGGCGGTGATCCTCCAGATCAGCGAGAACGCGGTCCGCTTTCATCACGGCCGGCTGGCCCCGATCGCCGCCGCGGTCACCGCAGTGGCCGAACTCGCCGCCGTGCCGGTCGCCGTACACCTCGACCACGTGCAGAGCCCGGACCTGCTGCACGCCGCCGAGGGGGCCGGGATCAGCTCCGCGATGTTCGACGCGTCGACGCTCGACTACGCCGACAACGTCCGCGCCACCGTGCGGGCGGTCGGCTGGGCGCACGCGCGCGGGCTGTGGCTGGAGGCCGAGCTGGGGGAGGTCGGCGGCAAGGACGGGGCGCACGCCCCGGGGGTACGCACCGATCCGGCCGAGGCGGCCGAGTTCGTCGCCGCGACCGGGGTCGACGCGCTGGCGGTGGCGGTGGGCAGCTCGCACGCGATGACGGACCGGACCGCCGCGCTCGACTTCGCGCTCATCGGCCGGCTCCGGGAGACCCTGCCGGTGCCGCTGGTGCTGCACGGCTCCTCCGGTGTCCCCGACGACGACCTGGTCCGGGCCGTGCGGGCCGGGATCGTGAAGATCAATGTCGGCACCATCCTGAACGTCGCCTTCACCGAGGCCGTCCGGGCCGAGTTGGCCGCCGCGCCGGTCGTCGATCCCCGGAAGTACCTGGCGCCGGCCCGGGAGGCGGTCGCCCGGACCGTCGCCCACCTGGTCAGCACGATCTCCTAGTGGCCGGCCACCTTGCGCCGGCGTGGCCGAGGGGCGGCGGAACGGGTCAGGGGCTCACTCCGTCGATCTCCAGAGTCTGCACGGAGGCGGCGGGGAAGGCGAGGCGCACCGACCTGCCGTCGAGCGGGACGTCGGTGCGCCGGGTGTAGCGGTCGGCACCGGCCGGGACGGTGGTCCACCGGGCCACGCCGCCGGTGACCGTGGCGAAGGCGGAGAGGTCGAAGGTGAGGGTCTGTGCGGCGCCGGTGTTGACCGCGACGACGACCAGTCGCCGGGCCGCCGCGTCGTACGCCGCCACCGCGCTGCCGTTGCCGGTGTTGAGGATCCGCATACCGGGGCGGATGTGCCGGGTGAACTGCGCCAGGACGTAGTATTTCGGCTGGACCGCTCCGGGGGTACGCGTGGCGGGGTCGTACGCGATGGCTGCCCATCCGGCGCTCGGATCCATCACCTGCCAGTAGACCCAGGCGGTGGGGTGCAACCAGGTCCAGTCGAGGCAGAGGTTCTTGGCCATGGTGATGCCGGTGCCGTCGCTGTCGCCGGTCTCCGAGTTCCAGAGCGTCTTGCCGGCCGCCCTGACGTCGGCGTGGAGCAGGTCCCGCCGGCCGCCGCTGCCCTGGTAGCCGTGCACGTTCACCTGCCGGACCACCGCCCTGGTGGCCGCGTCGAAGCTGTTCCAGGTGGTCCGGGCGAGGTCGTAGCTGGTCTCGTCGGAGGCCGAAATCGCGACGCCGGTGAGGCCCTGGTCGTCGAGGGCCGTCCGCAGGTTGGTCAGGACCGTGCGCTGGATACTCGCGTCGATATGGCACCCCTCCTGGGTGCCCGTCGCGGTCCACCAGCTCGACGACGGTTCGTTGAAGGGGTCGACCGTCCGGAAGGTCACCCCCCAACTGTCCCGCGCCCGACGGGCGGTCACCGCCAGGTGGTAGGCGTGCTGCGCGTAGTTCCAGGACTGGAGGTTGTTGCCGCCGCCGGCCGCACCCGACGGGTTGTGGTTGAGGCACATCCACCACATCGGGGAGTTGGCGAAGAGTTCGCTGACCGCGCCCCGCTGGGTGGCCTTCGTCAGGGCCGCCCGCTGGTTGGCGTCGGCGTTCCAGTTCCAGGCCGAGGAGGCCGGGTCGGTGTTGCGCCAGTCCTGCCAGAAGCCCTCGATCTGCTTGAACGAGGGGATGTTGGGTGAGGCCACCATGGTGGCGCCGTCGACCGAGTTCCAACTGCACGCGCCCAGGTTGTAGCGGGCGATGGTGAGCCCGAGGCCGGGCAGCGTCACCCCGTTGTACCCCACCGACCTGGTGGTGAAGAAGATGTCGGCGAAGTCGTCCCGGTTGCCGAAGACATTGGCCCACCAGGCCAGCGAGGTGCCCCAGCCCTCCCAGGCGCCGAAGTCGGCGCCGGGCGTGACGGTGATGGTGGCATCCGCCCGGGCGGTGCCCTCGCCGAGCAGGCCGCCCGCCGCGGTGGCGCCCGCTATGGCGCCGGCCCCGCCGAGCACGGCTCTCCGTGTGACCATGGCGCTCTCCCATCGATGGGCGGTCGGGCGTCGCAGGTGGGATGAGGACCGCGACACGAGCCTACGGTGCTGGCTGCCCACCATGCCATAGAGGCAGATCGATGTCGAGAAGTTATTCGAAGGGTTATCCGAAGCCCACTCAAAAGGATCACCCTGGCCCGTGGGTCATCCCGGTGACCGTGCCGACGCTCGCTCCGGGCTCGCCGCTCGGGGGGAGCGCGCCCGCTCAGCGGCTCGGGCCGGGACAGTGCCGGGCGTAACCTGCCGACGCCCGGCAAAGTATGGTCGAACAGTCAGCTCAGTCCATGAGCGCCGCTGAAGGTGTTCCGTCCGGGTAGGCGGTCGCCCGTTACAGGCGTTGACGCTTCGACGCCGGTGGAGGTGAGTCCGGCGTGACCGAACGCAGCAGGCAACGCCCTGGCAGACCCGCGGCACCGTCCGCGTCGTCGGCCCGGGACGAGTGGCTGTTCGACGTAGCCAACGCCGCCGCCAGCGACGCCGGTGGCGTCCCGGTCGCCCTGCTCGGCGACTATCTCTCCCTGCTGGCCGACGCCGCGGTCAGTGGACGCCGCCCCAGACGTGCCGAGCTCGACGCGGTGGGCCGGCTCGGTCGCCAGGCCGCCGAGCAGGGGATCTCGGCCGGGCGGGTGGTGCAGCTGTACCTGTCGGCGGCGCGACGGCTCTGGACCGACCTGCCGATGGTCGTCCGGTCCCGGGACCGCGAGGCGGTGCGGGCCGCTGCTGCCGCCGTACTCCAGGTCATCGACGAGGCGGTGGCGACGCTCGCCGAGGGCTACGCGGTGGCGCGGCGCGACCTGGTCCGGCGCGAGGAGACGCTGCGCCGGGAGCTGATCGACGACCTGCTGCGCGGCGACTCCGACCTCGGTGCCCTTGTCGAGCGGTCCGAGCCGTTCGGGCTCGACCTGGCCCGGGCGCACCAGGTGGCGCTCGCCGCACCGAGCCGGCGCCTGCCCGACACCGAGGCCGCGATCAGCACCCTGGAGGCGGTGATCTTCGACCGGCTCGGCGATCGGGACGTCCTGGTGGCCACCAAGGACGGGCTGCTGGTCGTGCTCGCGCCGGCCGAGGCGGCTTCCGCCGGCCGAGCCGCGCCCGTCGACGATCCGCGCAACGATCTGGGGCGGCTGATGCACGGCGAGCTGAACCGCCTTCGGCACGGCCGTCCATGGCGGATCGCCGTCGGCCGGCCGCACCCCGGGCTCTACGGGATCGCCCGGTCGTACGAGGAGGCCCGCGAGGCATTGACCATGGCCGAACGACTACACGTCACCAATCCGGTCGTCAACGCCCATGACCTCCTCGTGTACCGGGTGCTGCTCCGCGACCAGCCCGCCATCGTCGACCTCGTCTCGGCCGTCCTCAGCCCGCTGACCCTGGCCCGGGGTGGTGCCCAGCCGCTGCTGGACACCATGGACGCCTACTTCGGCACCGGCGCGGTAGCCACGGAGACGGCGAAACGGCTACACGTCTCCGTGCGGACGGTGACCTACCGGCTGGAGCGGATCAAGACGTTGATCGGCTACGACCCGACCGATCCGCAGCACCGGTTCACCCTGCATGCCGCGGTACTCGGCGCCAGGGCGCTCAACTGGCCGGCCAGTCCGTTACCGACCGCCGGCTGAGCGTTCCGGCACTGATTCGCGCAAGCCGTGCCGCCGCTGGCCCGGGTCGGGGCGGCGCCATCGGCGGCCCGGTCGATCCAGGCCGTCGCCCGACGGTCCAGCCCACCGACGACGCGCCGTCAGGTCGATCATCGATGTCGGTACAGGGTCCAGAGTCGAACAGTGATGATCGCCGAGACGACGGCGCCGATCGCGCTCAGGACGTACAGGCCGGCCCCTGCCGCCGTCACCGCGACCAGGAACGCGATGATCGCGGCCAGCTCGCGCCAGCCATCCGTGTGCCGGCTCGGTGGCTCGACGGTGAACCGGTAGACGAACTCCGGGTCGTCGAGCCGAAGCCGGTCCTCGATCGCGGCGAGTCGCCGCTGTTCCGCTTCGGAGAGCATGGTTTCTCCTCACATCGATACGGTCCTGTTCAGAAGGGGCCCGGCGCGGGCGCCGGAGCGTTCGCCACCTCGCATGCGGTGGGGCGCCCGGCGGATCCCCGACGCCGCCGGGGAGCGGCGTCATCGCAGCCCCGGCACGTGCCGTGCCGTTCCTCGGCGGTGCGCCGGAGCGAGCGCGGTCTCGGCGAGCGACAGCCGGGTGGACCCGACGAAGGCGCCGGGCGTGCTGGCGGTCGCCGGTCGCGGTGGCTGACCTGGTCGACCGGTACGCGGCGCCGGGTCCGGGCTGTGGCTGAGGACCGGGAGCACTCCGGTGACCTCCAGGATCCGCCGTACCGGCCGCTGCGGGTTGGTCACCAGGTACCGCCGCCGCAGCCGGACGGCGGTGTTGTGGCCGGCGACCAGTGCGCCGATCCCCGTACAGTCGAGAAACGTCACCCCGTCGAGGTCGACCGTGACCCCGGCCGCGTGCGGGGTGCCGAGCGCGTCCTGGATCGCGGCGCGCAGCAGCCCACTGGTACCGAGATCCACCTCGCCGGCCACCCCCAGGGTGACCGTCGTGTCGTGGCTGGTGCGGCTCAGTGCGAAACGCATCGTGGCCTCCGTGCCTGCGGTGGGTAGGGCTTCGGTCGGGTGCGACGGGAAATGGCGGGGTCGCCGCCGGTCGCCGAGACGTCGATGGCGATGGCGATGGCAGTCGCGAACGGCCGCCCGGTACTGTCGCCTGTGCCTCGGTGGCCGGTGTCGGCCGCGGGTTCGGCTGCTCATCGCGGCCCCCTCACGGATCCGGCGCAACCGTCGAGGTCCAGCGTCTCTCCGCCGCGTCGGGGACGGCATGGGATGCCACCGGCCAACAACCGCTGTGGGTCATTGCCGACCAACAGCAACCTTCTCGACGTCCTCGGCGCCCGAGCGGTCACGGGACGACATCGATCGGCTGCACCCCGTCCCGACCGGCAGCTCCTCGAACGCCGGCCCGCCGGAGAGGGGCTCCGCACCGTCGACACGCGACGGTGGCTGCCGGTACGGCCCGTAGACCGAGCCGAGCGCGACCCGACCAGCCTCCGAGGTGCCCCTTCGACCGACCACCGCCGCAAGGGCGCGGGACTCCGGGACCGGACACTCGGGCCCCGCCCGACCCCGGTCTCCGCTGCCGCTCGTCGGCAGATTCGCACCATCACATCTGCTCGGCGGTGCACTGTACGGGCTACCGGGGTGAGCCGAGCATGGAGGCGGACCCGTCAAACCGGATCGGACCCGTCGACCGGGACCGGAGGGGACGCGATGAGGGCACGGATACGGCTCCGTCGAATCTACGACGACCGGTCGCCTGAGGACGGCGTACGCGTGCTGGTCGACCGGATCTGGCCGCGCGGTCTGACCAGGGATGCCGCCCACCTCGACGAGTGGCTCAAGGAGGTCGCCCCGTCGACGCCGCTGCGCCGGTGGTACGGCCACCGCCCGGAACGGTTCACCGAGTTCCGCCGTCGCTACCTGGCCGAACTCGCGGAGCCGCAGGCCGCGGCGGGAGTCGACGAGCTGCGCCGGCTCGCCCGGGCCGGAACCGTCACCCTGCTCACCGCCACCAGGGATCTCGAACAGAGCCAGGCGGCCGTCCTCGCCGAGCTGTTGCGCGAGGCCCGTTGACCGTGGTCGGGCAGTGTCATCACCCGGACCGGCCGGCTGACAGCCTCCCGCCCGCCGACAGCCTGCCCGGCTGCGGTGACGGCGGCGGACGCCGCCGTACGCCCGACACGCTGCGCTCGCACCCTCGGCCCGGCCGCGATCACGGTGGACGTCGGGGTAGGCACCGGGCGGTCGCGGTAGGTTGCCCAATCGTGGCCTCGACCGCGGATGTCCGCCACGAACTCGCCCGGCTCGCCGACCCGCGCCGGGCGGAGGGAATCAGCCGGTTCCTACAGATGGTTCCCGGCGGATACGGCGAGGGCGACCGGGCCATCGGTGTCACCGTTCCGGACCAGCGTCGGGTGGCCGGCAGGTACTGGCGCGACCTCTCCCTGGCCGAGACGGCGGAGCTGCTGGCCAGCGGCGTGCACGAGGAGAGACTGACCTCGCTCTTCATCCTGGTCCGCAAGTTCGCCAAGGGGGACCAGGAGGAGCGGGGCCGGATCTTCGACACCGTCCTGGCCAACACCGGCCGGATCAACAACTGGGACCTGGTGGACTCGTCGGCGCCGTACATCGTCGGTCCCTGGTTGATCGACAAGGATCGCGGCGTTCTGGATCGGCTGGCCGGGTCGAGCCTGGTCTGGGACCGGCGGATCGCCATCATGGCGACCTTCGCCTTCATCAGGGCCGGCGACTTCCACTGGACCTTCCGGCTCGGTGAGCGGCTGCTGCACGACCCGCACGACCTCGTGCACAAGGCGGTGGGCTGGATGCTGCGCGAGGTGGGCAACCGGGACAGGGCGGCGGCGGAGGAGTTCCTGGCCCGACGCTACCGGGTCATGCCCCGGGTCATGCTGCGGTACGCGATCGAGAAGTTCGAACCGCAGCGGCGCCGGGAGTACCTGTCCGGCCTGGTCTAGCTACCCGGGGTGGTGCGCTGGCGCAGCAGGAACCGGCTGGTCAGATAGGTGACCGCCCACAGGACGACCCCGATGACGAGCAGTACCCCGGCCACCCGGTAGTCGTCGGCCGCCCGGCCGGAGAGGGGGCTGGCCAGGTACGCGCAGGTGATCGCACCGGCCACCGGAATGACGGTGGGCGCCCGGAAGTGCCGGTGGTCCACCGGATCGCGCCGCAGCACCAGTACGGCGATGTTGACCACCGTGAAGACGGTGAGCAGCAGCAGCGACGTCGTACCGCCCAGTGCGGTCAGGTCGGCGAACCAGATCAGCCCGAAGGCCACCAGGGTGGTGAAGACGATGCCCACCCAGGGCGTACGCCTGGTGCGGTGGATCCAGCCGAGGACGCGCGGCAGTACGCCCTCGTGCGCCATGCCGTAGAGCAACCGGCTGGCCATCAGCATGTTGATCAGGGCGGAGTTCGCCACCGCGAACATCGTGATGAAGGCGAAGATGGTGAGTGGGAAGGCCGGTGCCCCGGCAGCGACGACCTTCAACAGCGGGGCGTCGCCCTCGCTGAGATCCTCGGGGGAGACCAGCGCGACCGACGAGACCGACACCAGTACGTAGATCAGCCCGGTCACGCAGAGCCCGATCAGCATGATCTTCGGAAAGATCCGGACCGGATCCTTGGTCTCCTCGGCCATGTTCACCGAGTCCTCGAATCCGACCATGGCGAAGAACGCCAGCGCGGTGGCCGCGGTGACCGAGAAGAACGCGTGCTCGCCCGGCGGCGACTCGAACTCCAGCAGCCGGGACATGTCACCGTTGCCGCCGCCGAGCGCCCAGGCCCCGATGAAGATGACGATGAGCAGACCGGTCAGCTCGACGCAGGTCAGTACCACGTTCAGCTTGACGCTCTCGGCGACGCCCCGGAAGTTGACCAGCGCGATGAGCGTCATGAAGGCGACCGCGACCGCGGTGAGCCCGAGCCCCTCGCCGATCGACAGGTCGAAGGCCTCCACGAAGTTGCTGGCGAACGCCTTGGACGCACTGGACGCGGAGGTGAGGCCCGAGCACATCACCGCGAAGGTGACGATGAAGGTCAGGAAGTGGATGCCGAAGGCCTTGTGCGTGTAGAGCGCGGCACCCGCCGCCCTCGGGTACTTCGTCACCAGCTCCAGGTAGCTGAAGGCGGTCAGCATCGCCACCAGGAACGCCACCAGGAAGGGGAGCCACACCGCCCCACCCACCTCGGCGGCGACCTTGCCGGTGAGCGCGTAGACCCCGGTGCCGAGAATGTCCCCGACCACGAACAGCAGCAACAGGCCGGGGCCGATCACCCGCTTGAGAGTCGGCTCGTCACGCTCGATGCTTTCGCCGGGTGCCTGTGCGTCCGCCACAGCCTCTCCCCTCGATCTCCGCCTCCGAGGTGTGACTCGGCGCGAAGCGTGCTAAACCTCATCGATGTGCAGAGCCACACGGTATTCGATCCGCCGCCCGGGCGCGCTCCGAGCGCGGGTCTTGTTCCGGGTACCCGGTGCGGCCCAGCATTGACCCGGACGTCATGAGCGGGCGGAACCCCGAAGCAGGCCCGTGATCGGAGGACGACATGCACATCGTGCTAGCTGCCAATCCCGAGGCCGACCAGCCGTGGGTCGCCGACGCGGTCGCGGATCTCGTCCGGCAGAGCGGCGGGTCGGTCGCGGTGCTCGCCGTCGACGAGGTGGAACTCGAGCGCCTGGCTCCGGCGCCGCGCAGCGTTTTCGCCGAGCGGGCGCAACGTGCCGCTTCGGCGGCGGTCCGGCAGTTGGCCGAGGCCGGGATCGAGGCGAGCGTGACGGTACGGTCCGGCCGTCCGCTGCAACAGATCCTGGCATTCGCCGACGAGCAGCAGGCCGACCTGATCGTGGTGGGGTCCAGCACCCGCCCGGCGGTGGCTGAACGCCTGCTCGGCAGCCTGCCGCTGGCACTGATCGGAAAGTCACCCCGGCCCGTGCTGGTGGTCACCCATCCGCAGCACTCCCGCTGAACGCGGTGTCGTCCGGGAATCCGCGCCCGGCCCCCTGTTACGGTCGAGGCACCGGGCGGGGGAGGACGGCGGCGGGACATGCGGGTGGCGATGACGAGCGTCGCGGCGCCGGGCCACACGAACGAGGACTTCACCGGCGCCGTACCCGACGCGGCGGTGCTGATCGACGGGGCCGGCATCCCCGGCGCCGGGTCAGTCTGCCGGCACGGCGTGGTCTGGTACGCCAACCGGCTGGGCGGCGCCCTGCTCAGCCGCCTGTCAACCGGGCGGGAGCACAGCCTCACGGCGCTGCTGGCCGCCGCCATCGAGCAGGTGACGGATAGTCATCGGGGCACCTGCGACGTCACCGACCCGATAAGTCCGTCGGCGACCGTAGCCATCCTGCGCCGCTCCGACGGTCTCGTCGAGCACCTGGTCCTCGGTGACTCGGTCATCGTGCTCGACAGAGCAGCCGGTGCACCCGTCGTCTCCGCCGATCGACGTGAGGTGGTGATCAGCCGGTCCTACCAGTCCATCTTGGAGGACACCAGGCCGGACAGCGACGAGTACCACCGGATACTCGCGGAACTGCGCGCCAACCGGAACCGGCCGGGCGGATTCTGGCTGGCGAAGGACGACCCGCGCGCCGCGTACGAAGCGGTCACCGGAAGCGTGCTCGTCTCCGAGGTGGCCGGTGCCGTCCTGCTCAGCAACGGGGCCAGTCGGATCGTGGACCGGTTCGGGCTCACCGACTGGCCGGGACTGATGGCCCTGCTGGCATCGAGCGGGGCCGCCGGAGTCGTCCAGCGGGTCCGGCAGGCGGAGGCGCGCCACGGCGTACCGGCGGACGACGCGACCATCACGTACTGTACCGATCTCGACCGCTCCTGACCGTTGCCGGCGAGCCCGCCGCTGTCGCGATGTCGCCGTCACGGCACCCGACACGGCACCGGGTCAGTCCACCCGAACGGCGGTGAGCAGCGCGTCGAGCGGCCGTGGCAGGGCGTCCCGGCCAGCCGCCGCCTCGACGAGCAAGCGGGCGTACCGCAGCTTTCGGCGCGAGCCGCTGCCGAAGAACCGTCGCAGCTGCGCCTCGGGCTCCCGGCCCCGCCAGGCGGGCTGGCCCTGCAACGAGCGGAACGACCCGAGGTCGCCCTGCGAGTCGAGCAGAGTTTCCACGCCCTCGGTGCCCAGGGCGCGGATCAGCTCGTCCTCCAGGTCGTTGACGCAGACGAAGAAGCCGAGATCCTCCAACTCGGCCTGGTTACGGGGTGAACCGGCGTCGGCGGCGGCGAGCCCTCGGCGGAATATCTCTGCCTCGGCCAGGTCACAGAGACCGGCGAGTCGCGCCCGGATCCGCAGCGCGCCGAAGCTGCTCAGGATTCGGCCAATCGCATGTGCTCCACCGATCGGGACGATCACCACCCGCTCCGCCCCGAGATCCCGGCCACGGCACACCGCGGCGGTCTCCACGGCGATCTGGTCGCTGATGCCCTCGACGAGTACCACGACCAGGGCGCCGTCGACCTTGGTCAGGGCCCGGGCCGTTGCCGAGATCGGCGCGGTGGGACCATTCAGGTAGCCGTCGAGCGCCCGGCGGGCAAGCTCGCGGCGCTGGGCGACGTCCATGTCGTTCCCCGGTCCAGGTGGCTGTGCGGCGAGGTCACCCGACGTCGACCCGGCCTCACCGGATCGTCGGTGGGACCGGAAAGCTGCCGGCCCGTCGGGGCCGTGGGCATGGTCGCCATCATCGCCAGCCGCACGGCGGCCGACAAGCGATTAACAGCGGCCCTGGACGGCGGTCCTCCCGTGTCGGAGAGGTCGACGCCGTCGAGGGCGTACGAGGCCTCGGCCCGAATGTGACTCCACCGATCGCCATCGAATGTGATCACACTGTAGATGGTCTATGCTTGCCCGCGATCAGCAGACAGGGACCGCGCTCGACCGCCGGGCTCGCCGGGGGCGCAGCGGGTGAGACTGGAGTGATATGGGCTGCCCACACAGTGAACGATGCCCGCTGTTTCCACTCCTCAACGCCAGTCTACGTAGCTGGCGGGATTACTACTGTGACACCGCGGACGGCTGGCAGGAGTGTGCCAGATACCGACTGTCACTGACCGGCGCGGTCGTGCCGATCATATTGTTGCCGAACGGCGTCAACGCCCAGCACCTGAAGGCGGCTGCCGCGGGAGTCGATCGGTCCCGACCGGCCCAACCGCCGCGGGCACACTGGTCGGGTTTTGACCCCCGGCAACCGGTGGAGGAGCCGACGGCCTTCTTCGAGCAGGCCGCGACGCGGCCCCAACCGGCGACGCACCCGCTGTTTCCGCACGTCGCACAGAGTCCAGGGAACACCCCATGGGTGCCGCCCCAGCCCCGGCGTCGCCGTTGGTGGACCCGCTTTCTCGATTGGATCTCAGGCCCCGCATGAGCAATTACTGGCCCTGGTGGGCAGGCGCCGTCGGCCTTGCCGTCGTCACCATCAACTACACCGTCAGCACCGATCGGTCCTTCGGGGTCTCCTCGGCCTGGGAACGCGTCCTGCACTGGCGGGAGGAGCGCCGGGCGGAGCGGGCGGAAGCCCAGTTCGTCGACGAGCGCGCTCTCACCGAGGCTCTCGCGGCAGCCACCGCCGCGCACTTCGGGACCCGTACCGGCGCGCCCACGCCGTCGTTCACCGGGGTCGCCGACCCGGAGGCGACGGCCGTCCGGGGGGTCGAACCGGTCACGAGTACGCCGACCGCGAGCGCGCCCGGCACGACCACGACCACGAGCCCTCGCCCGGCGCCACTGGTCAGCCAGGCGGCCCTGCTCCTGTCGATCTTCGTGGGTGGCTGGGTGGCGGCGGTCACGGCGGGCCGGTTCGAGTTCCGTCTCGACATGGGCGACGGCTTCCGCGAGATCGTCACCGGCTCTCCGCCGCAGATGATCGGCGTCCTCTTCGTCGGCGGCGTACTCGTCGGCTTCGGTACCCGTCTCGCCGGCGGATGTTCCTCGGGTCACGGACTCAACGGCTGCGGGCGGCTGCATCCGGACAGCATCGTCGCGACCGCCGTCTTCTTCGGTACCGCCGTCCTGGTCTCGTTCCTGCTCTGGAAGGTGGTGTGATGCGTACCCGGGGCGGACTTCTGATCGCCAACATCATCGCCGGGCTCGCCCTCGGTTTCACCGTCACCAACATCGGGTTCGGCGACTATGCCGAACTGAACCGGATGTTCACCTTCCAGGACCTGCGCATGCTGTTCGCCTTCGGTGGCGGTGTGGCGCTCATCGTCGCGGTCTTCGCCCTGATCCGGGTCCGCCGCACGCCGGGACGCATCCACCCGGGCGTGATACCCGGCGCGCTGCTCTTCGGCGGCGGCTGGGCGCTCTCCGGAGGATGCCCGGCGATCCCGATCATCCAGGTCGCCAGCGGCTACCTCCCGGCCCTGGTCACGATCGTGGGCATCGTGGTCGGTACCCGGCTCTGCCGTTGGGTCAACGCCAGATACCTGCACCTCGACGTCGGGTCCTGCGGTCGGTGACAACCGCGCATCCCGGCGAGAACGGTCCCTGCCGAGGAGTAGCCAAACGTCGATGTCGGGTGGCGGCGCCGGAGGCTTGACCAGGGACACGGTTCGCCAACTCGGACAGGAGTGGACGAGCCCGCATCGGGAATAATGCGGGGATGGCTCCAGCGATCCGGTGTGACGTCGAGGTTGCGGGCAGTTGCCTGCTGGCTCGACTCACGGGTGACCTCGCCCTGGTGACCACCGCGACGGTGCGGGCCGGCCTGTTGCAGTGCCTCGCCGAGCAGCCGGACGCGCTGCTGGTCGACCTCTCCGAGATGCTGGTTCGGGAATCGCCGGCGCTGTCGGTGTTCGGGACGGTGGCGCGGCAGGCCGCCATGTGGCCCGGAACTCCAGTGCTCCTGTGCGCCCCCGACCCGGGTACCGCGAAGTTGCTGGCCGGCGGCGCCTTCGGCCAGCTGGCGGTCTTCGGCTCCGCCAGGGAGGCGGTGGCGGTCAAGCCGGGCCGGCGACCGCCCTCGGTCGGCGAGCTGCTGCTGCCGCTCGCCGGTTCGGCGCGCCGGGCCCGCGACGTCGTGACGGAGGCCTGCGGTCGCTGGGAGCTGCCCAATCTGGTCGCCCCGGTCAGCATCGTGGCCACCGAGCTCGTGGCGAATGCGGTGGCACACGCGCAGACGATGATGGACCTGCGGATCTCCCTGTGCCGTTCCCAGGTGATGCTCTCGGTACGCGACGGCAGCACCGTCGAGCCCCGGCTCTCTCACCCGTCGCCCGAGTCGGCGGCTGGTCGCGGGCTGATGCTCGTCGACGCGACGGCCCGTCGGTGGGGAAGCCTGCCCACCGACGGCGGCAAGGTGGTCTGGGCGGTCTTCGACACCGACGCCCCGTCGCCGTGCTGACCGGACGCCCGGCGGGCCGACCGGTTCCGATGGCGTGAGGCTGTTCCGGCGCCCGGATACAACTGTGAGCAGGCCCGGCGTCTGCGCGGGCGTCACCGGTGCTCGATCAGGTTGACGGTGAGTGCGGCCACGGCGGTGGCGAAGAAGACGGCCCAGCCCGCGAGCTGTCGGGAATTCACTCGCAGGTGCGCGACGAGCGCGCCGAAGAAGTACAGCACGAGACCGGCGGCGGCCAGTGTCCCCAGCACTGGTACGACGAACCCGGCCAGCAGTCCTGAGGAACCCGCCGCCAGCATCAGGCCCAACACCGGCACCCAGGATCGTGGTACGCGCTTCATGTCCGCCTGGGCTCGCGGATAGTCGTGGCCGATCAGGTAGGTGACGGCGGCGATGCCGTTGAGGACCGAGGCGAGGACGGTGACCGTTACGTAGGCGACGTACATGGCTCTCTCCTTCGTGGGTGCTCCAAGGACGAGCCGGCGCCGCCGGATGTGACCTACCGCGAGCGTGCCGACGCTGCCGCCCCGTCGCCGTTCAGGTGGTGCTGCCGGTCACCGAGCTGCCGGACCTGGTCAGCCGGTACGTGGTCTGGGCACCGCTCCAGAAGTGGAACGTGAGGGTCACGGTGCCCTCGTTGACCTCGGTGAAGAACTCGGGTTTCAGGACGATGCTGTTGGTGCTGTAGTCCGGCTGGAAGTGCTGCCAGAACTCCTTGAACGAGGTCCAGTTGGCTGGTCCGGCGGGGGTTCCGTCGACGTACCTGGCCTCCATGGTGGCGAGTTGGTCGCCGCGGAACTGGGTGGGGATGGCAAACGAGGTCGTGGTGCCGGTGCTGGCCGCCTGGGTCGGCGGGTCGGAGCTGATGATGCTGATCTGCCACGGCACGTCCTGGGAGAACCGGGCCTCGATGGTGGCGTTGACGCCGTAGGCGCGGTTGCCGGCCAGCCGGGTGAGGGCGGCCGGGGTGAGGGAGAGCGTGTCGCCGGAGACGGAGTAGTCGGTGCCCCGGGGCGGGAGGTCACCGGCCCCCTGCTGGCGGGCTCGGGAGCCAGCGGTACGGTCCGGTACGGCGGCCGCGTGGTCGCGCAGTGGGGCGACGCGACGAGTACGGAGATGTTGTTCAGCGGTACGAAGAGCGTGGTCGCCACCGTCGCCGGGGTCGCCTTCGACCAGGGGCTGCTGGACCCCGACGCGCCGGTGCTGGTCACGATCCGCCCCCCACTCCTCGATCGACTCGGGATCGACGGCATCACCTGGAAAGCACCTGTTACAGCAGACCAGCGGATGGAACGGCGAGCTGTGGGGCAAGCCCGCCCGGGTCGACGCGCAGAGCCGGCGTGAGGGCTTCGAACGCGAGGGGACCCCGGCACCGGCTGGGCCTACAACGACGTCCGGGTCAACCTGCTCTGCCTGGCGCTGACCCTGCTGTTCCGCCGCCCGCTGCGGTCGGGGGGAGTGGCGGGGCCGGCGGCCCTCCCGCCCCCGGCCGCCGGGCACCCCGTCTCGGGTGACGGGCACCCGGCGGAAATCGTGCCGAGTTGGGCTGGCCTCGGGAATCCGCAGGTCACGAAGCGGTACGGTCGACTTTCCGCATCGGCGGCAGCCGGTGGTGATCGGAGAATCATCGGCGATGACCGGCCAGACGCCCGAGACGGTGGTGCTCACCGGAGGGACCAGCGGGATCGGTTCGGCGGCGGCGCACCGCCTCGCCGGGTCGGCCCGGCGCCTGCTCGTGCACGGGCCGGAGCCGGAGTCGGCGGTACGGCCGTTGATCGAGCGGATTCGCTCCGCCGGGCGGGCCGAGGTCGTCTACCTGCGGGCCGACTTCGATCGACTCGACGACGTCGTCGCGCTGGCCGGGCAGGTAGCGGACGTTACCGACCGGGTCGACGTGCTCGTCAACAACGCGGGTCGCCCGGGTGCGGAGCGCCGTCGGTGCAGCGCGGACGGCTACGAGGCGACGTTGCAGACCAACTATCTGGCGGCCGTCCTACTCACCGAAGGGCTCGTGCCGCTGATGCCCGCCACCGGCCGGGTGGTGCACGTGTCGTCCGCGACCCACCTCTCCGCCCGCCTCGATCTCGACGACCTACAGTTCCAGCACGGCTACCAGCCGGCTGCCGCGTACGCGCGATCCAAGCTTGCGCTGGTCGCGCACGCCGTCCGCCAGTCCGGGCACTACCGGCCGGCGATCGTCAGCGTCCACCCGGGGGTCGTCGACACCCGCCTGCTGCACGCGATGTTCGCGGTCCGGGGCGAGAGCGCGTCGTACGGGGCCGCGAACGTGATCTACGCCGCCTGCGCCCCCGGTGTGCCCAGCGGGGCGTACCTGGACGAGCGGCGGGTGGCCGAACCGGCCGGACAGGTCCGGCTGGCGAGCTTCCGGGACGACCTCCACCGGCGCACCATGGCACTGCTCGACCCGTGGCTCGACGGCTCCGCGACCCCGCGGGAGCCCGGGTAGGCGCTGGCTGTCCCCCGTACGAGCTACCCACGACTGTTCACCGTGCCGCGAGCTGGAGGTCCTGCGCCTGATCGCCAACGGCTCTCCAACAGCGAGATCACCGCGACGTTGGTGATCAGCCAGGAGACGACCGCGTCGATCTCGTGGAGGGTCCGGTCGTCGAGGGTGATGTCGATGCCGGTGAGCAGGTCGTCGAGCTGTTCCATGGTGCGCGGTCCGATGATGGCGGAGGTGACCCCGGGTGGGCGATCGCGAACGCCATGGCGAGGTGGGTCAGCTTCGTCCCGGCCTGTTCGGCGATCGGGAGGAGCCGCTCGACGGCGTCGAGGCGACGTTCGGCGCCGTAGTGCGTGCAGCCGAATCCGTCGCGGTGGCTGTCGGTCCGTCGACCCCTGCGGAAGCGTCCGGTGAGCATGCCCCGGGCGAGCGGGCTCCGGACGAGGGTGCCATTCCGTGTTGATCCCGGCGGGGCTGGCCGGCACCGGGTGGGAAGCCGGAGGAGTAACCGGCGGCATCCGGGGTACGGGTGGGGACACGGTCCCGACAGACGGAGGAATCATGAGCGGTGACAAGTCCGGCGGCGACGTGATCGATGTCCTGATCAGCGATCATCGGGACGTCACCGCTCTGATCGGGGAGATCTGGACGGTCAAGGACCCGATGATCCGGCGTGACCTGACGGACACCGCGATCAGCGAACTGGTCCGGCACGCCGTCGCCGAGGAGATGTACGTCTACCCGGCCATGCGCAAGTATCTCGCCGACGGTGACAAGGCCGTCGAGCACGATGTGCAGGAGCACAAGCAGCTCGAGCGCGCCATGAAGGCACTCGAATCGGCCGACGTCTCCAGCGCCGAGTTCGACACCGCGCTGCGTGAACTGGAGACGCTGCTCGCCGACCACGTGCAGGACGAGGAATCCGATCAGTTTCCCGAGTTGCGCCGCCGCATCCCGGCGGACGAGCTGGCGAAGCTGGGCGGCAAGGTGCAGACCGCAAAGAAGCTCGCCCCGACCCGGCCGCACCCCGGCGCGCCCAACAGCGAGTTGTTCCACAAGCTCGTCGGGCCGGGGGTGGGGCTGGTCGACCGGCTCCGGGACAAGCTGACCGAGCGGGCCACCCGCTGAGCGCACCGCCGCCGTCGGTCCAGGTGGGACCGACGGCGGCACCGTCACTATCCGGCGGTGCCGAACCACCGGGGTAGCGTGCCGAGCAGCTCCCGCTGATCCCCGCCGGCCCACGCCACGTGGCCGTCCGGGCGCAGCAGCACGGCCGGTACGTCCAGTTCCTCGCTGACGTCGACGACGTGGTCGACCCGGTCCGCCCAGCCCGCCACCGAGAGCCGGCAGGTCTGGTCGAGCAGCAGGCCACGGCCGCCGTGCATCAGCTCGTAGAGGCGCCGGTGCTTCAGCCGTACGTCCCGGATCCGCCGGCCGAGCAGTTCGTGCCCCTCGCCGAAGTCGTAGTGCACCGCGATCGCGGTGATCTTCTCGATCAGGTACCGGTTCACCTCCTCGAAGTCCATCAGTTCCGACAGCAACCGGCGTACCGCCTGCGGTCCCGGTTCGGTGGAGAGCAGTTGCATCTGTGCGCGGGTGTTCTGGAGGACGTCGGCCGCCACCGGGTGCCGCTCGGTGTGGTAGCTCTCCAGCAGCCCCTCCGGGGCCCAGCCCTCGACCTCGGCGGCCAGTTTCCAGCCGAGGTTGAACGCGTCCTGGATGCCGAGGTTGAGCCCCTGCCCGCCCAGCGGCGGGTGGACGTGCGCCGCGTCGCCGGCCAGCAGCACCCGGCCGACCCGGTAGCGTTCGGCCAGCCGGGTGGCGTCGCCGAAGCGGGAGAGCCAGCGCGGTGAGTGCATGCCGAAGTCGGTTCCGGCGGTGGCCCGCAGCTGTCGCCGGAAGTCGTCGAGGGTCGGCGGGGTCGACCGGTCCTCGGTCACCCCTGCGGCGGGCACGACGACCCGGTACACCCCGTTTCCCAGCGGTCCGGCGCCGAACCGCAGCTCGGTCCTGCGGACCTCGGCCACCACGGCGGCCACCAGCTCCGGCGGTTCGGTCAGCTCCATCTCGCCCAGCAGAGTCTCGACCCGGGAAGGCTCGCCGGGGAAGCCGACGCCGAGCAGCTTGCGTACGGTGCTGCGGCCGCCGTCGCAGCCGACGAGGTACCGCGCGCGCAGCCGGGTGCCGTCGGCCAGCTCGGTGGTCACCCCGTCCTCGTCCTGGCTGAGCCCGACCAGTTCGCAGCCGCGCCGGATCTCGGCGCCGACCTCGGCGGCATGCTCGGCCAGCAGGCGATCGGTGATGGTCTGCGGGATGCCGAGGACGTACGGATGCGTGGTCTCCAGCCGGTCCGGCGAGGGCTTGGCGATGCCGGCGAAGAAGCCGCCGAGCGGGTGCTGCCGGCCGTGCGCGAGGAACCGGTCCAGCAGTCCGCGCTGGTCCAGCACCTCGATGCTGCGCACGTGCAGGCCGAGCGCTCGGACGTACCCGGGTGGTTCTGCCTCCTTCTCCAGCACGAGCGTCCGCACGCCGTGTAGCCGCAACTCGCTCGCCAGCATCATGCCGGTCGGCCCACCGCCGGCAACGATCACGTCAATCATGAACCCCCCATTGTTCTTCGGTCGGTTCGCGCGGTCCCGAACGGTTCGGCGTCGGCGCGCGTCGTCGACAGAAGCAGCCGTTCCCGGACCCATTCCGCTGATTTCCGCAGGGTCGGGCTTCGGCTGAAGATTCTGCGGTACGACCCGGGTCTTGCCGCAAGGCCCCCGGTGCGGTATACGTTAGGAGTGGCAGGGAGTTGCACTCCCTGCCTTTGTGTTTTCTCGGCCGCCGAAAAGGCGCGTCGATCGCGGCGATCCCGAAATGGTCGACCGTCGCGAGGTGCTACCGGAAATGGTGCGGCCGCCGGGTCGACCGGTCACGCTGTCCGCCGGTCGAATGGCGGTGCGCGGAATGATTCGGCCACCGCCGGGCTGACTGGCCGGGCGGTGGCCGAACGGGTCCCGGGAGCGCCTGCCGAGCGGCAGTAGCGTGGGATCCGGTGGTGCCGGGATCAGGTGGAGGCGTGCTCCCGTCGCCGGTGCGAAGTGCCGGCGGCGAAGGGCTGGCGGTGCCTCCACCGACCCCGCGCTAGTAGGTGAAGGTCCAGAGGAAGTAGTAACCGGGCCCGCTGGGGCCGTACTGGCGGTACTCGCAGTAGTACCAGCTCCACAGGCCGGTCTGGACACCCTCGCTGCCGTAGCTGTTGCAGAACTGGCCGTCGTAGTAGACGCCGCGCAGGGTGCCGCCCTCCGGGTCCGCGGCGGCCGGAGTGGCGCCGATTCCGACCAGCCCGCCCAGGGCGAGGATTACCGCAGCCACCAGGGTTGCCCAGCCGCGTCCGCGCATGGGGCCTCCTCCCGATCTCGTCCACGGCGCGCAGCGACTCCCCGTCGAGCCGGCGCCCGGACATCGATGTATGTGAAAGTAAGGCTCACACGGTGGCCCGTGGTCCGGCTCCGGACAACGGGCGGTGCTGCGGCGACGATCCGTCAGCGCGGTCTCCGTCGAACGGGCATCCGCCCTGCCGGGGCCGGATCGGCGGCAACCGGCCCTGGCGCCGGCAGTGCTCGGCGGGCCACGACGGGCATCGACGACTGTCGTAATCCCGTCCGGGGTGGCACTATGCGTTAGTTGGGATATCCAACTAAATCCTGCGGGACGTTCGCCGGTCCGGGCGACCCGAGACGACCAGGAGGTGCGTATGAGATCCACCCGCCTGCGCGGGAACCTGCGACGACGGCTGCGCGCCGGCCTCGCGGTAGCCGCCACCCTGCTGCTGGGCGTCGGCCTCACGGCGGTGCTGACCGCACCGGCCAGCGCCGCCGTCGGCTGCCGGGTGAACTACACCGTCAACCAGTGGCAGGGCGGCTTCAGCGCCAACGTCGCCCTGACCAACCTCGGCGACCCGCTCAACGGGTGGACGCTGGCCTGGAGCTTCGCCAACGGCCAGACGGTCACCCAGGGCTGGGGCGGCCAGTTCAGCCAGAGCGGTGCGCGGGTGACGGTGACGAACACGTCGTGGAACGCCGAGCTGGGCACCAACGCCACCGTCACGCCAGGCTTCAACGGCACCTGGAACGGGACGAACAGCACGCCCACCTCGTTCACCCTCAACGGGGTGGCCTGCACCGGCTCGCCCGGCACCGGACAGCCGACCACCAGCGCCGCCCCCACGCCCACCCCGACCCGGCCGGGGAGCGCCGCCTGGACCTCGTCCGACCAGTGGGGAACGTGGACCAACGGCGGGTACACGCTCTACAACAACATCTGGGGCAGCGGCGCCGGCACCCAGACCATCTGGGCGAACTCGTACAGCAACTGGGGCGTCACCGCCAACCACCCGAACACCGGCGGGGTGAAGTCCTACCCCAACGCCACCCGGAACGTGAACCGGAACCTCAGCGCGATCGGCAGCCTCACCAGCAGCTTCAACGTAACGGTGCCGAGCGGCGGGGCGTACGCGAGCACGTACGACATCTGGGCCAACAACCACGCGTACGAGATCATGTTGTGGATGAACAAGACCGGGCCGGTCGGTCCACTGGGGTCGCTCCAGACCACCGCCTCGGTCGGTGGACACACCTGGCAGATCTATCGCGGCTCCAACGGCGCCAACGAGGTCTTCTCGTTCATCCGCACCAGCAACACCAACTCGGGGACCGTCGACATCCGCGCCGTGCTCAACTGGATCCGCACCGCCGGCTGGTACGGCGACGTCCTGATCGGTGACGTCCAGTTCGGGTACGAGATCACCTCGTCGGCGGGCGGGCTGAACTTCACCACGAACAGTTTCTCGGTGTCGTACAGCTGATCCCGCCAGCCGGTCCGGCGCGCCGCTCGGGAGACGGGCGGCGCGCCCGGCCGGTCGTAGGGTCTGGGCCCGGCTAGCCCATCGACCTGGCCCCGTCGAGGGACTCCCGAATGATGTCGGCGTGGCCGGCGTGCTGTGCCGTCTCGGCGATGACGTGCTGGAGTACCCGACGAGCGCTCCACCGGGCGCCCGGCTCGAACCAGGGCGCGGGCGGCAGCTCGTGCGCCGCGTCGAGGTCGGGCAGGCTACGCGCCAGCTCTTCGGTGTGCCGCGCGACCTCCTCGTATTCGGCCAGCAGCCCGGCCAGGGTCTCCCCGGGCAGCATCCGGAACCCGGTGGCGTGCTCCGCGTACGCGGCGGGATCGTCACCGGTCGGCATCGCCGAGCCCCCCTCGACGATGAACCGCGCCCACTGCCGCTCCATCGCCGTGACGTGCTTGATCAGGCCGCCGACGCAGAGTTCGCTGGCCGTGCTGCGGGTGGCCGCCTGCTCGTCGGTCAGCTCGCGGGCGGTGAAGCGGAGGAAGAACCTGGCTTTGCCCAGCGACTCCAGCAGGTCGGCGCGCTCGCCGGTCAGGTTCTTCTCCAACGTCGTCGTCATGTCGCCATCCTTCGTCTCGCAGTCGCCCTCGCCGTGCTGGCAACCCTGACGCTACGGGACATAGCGGCCAGTTTCTGTCCGCTATTCACCACGCGAGGGGACGAGACGGCGGCGCCCACCCGGGTAAGGTGCCGTGCGGCAGGTGGATCACACGGCCGTGCGGCGAGTGGGCGTCCATCGTGGCCGTGTCGGTGACCCCACCGAAGACCGAGGACATCCACGCAGCGCAGAGATTGGACAGCGAAGATGCGTACGTTGATCTACACCGCCTTCGTCTCGCTCGACGGCGTCGTCGACTCGCCCGGTGGCGGCACCCGGACCGAGGCCCACCGCAGCGGCGGCTGGACCTACAAGGACATCGACTTCCGGCCCGAGGCGTACGAGATCAAGGGCCGGGAGACCGAGGAGGCGACCGCGCTGATGTTCGGCCGGGCCAGCTACGAGGCGTTCGCGCCGGTGTGGCCGGGGATGGAGGACTTCGCCGCCCTCAAGGAGCTGCCGAAGTTCGTCGTCTCGACCACCCTCGGCCAGGACGCCCTGGTCGACAACTGGGGCGACATCACGATCCTGCGCTCCCTGGAGGATGTCGCGAAGGTGAAGGAGTCCGAGGGCGGCCCGATCTTCATCCACGGCAGTGCCACCCTCGCCCGCAACCTCTCCGACGCCGGCCTGATCGACCGCTACCACCTGCTGGTCTTCCCGGTTCTGCTCGGCGCCGGCAAGCGGATGTTCAGCGACACCGACAAGGAGAAGCAGATGCTGAAGGTGGTCGAGTCCGAGACCTACGCCAACGGCATCACCAAGCTGGTCTACGACGTCCTGCACTGAGCCGGCGGCCACGCCGGACGGGGCGGGACAGGGAGACCGCCGGCATGCGTACGCCGGGCGCATCGGACCCGTTTTCGGTACGGTGCGAGGCCGTTCGGCGACACAGGGCGACGAAGCTGTTTGAGATCGTATTTTTCCGGCGTTTGGACTGGCGCCACGGGGGTGGATTGTTCAGTATTGGCCAGTGTCTGGCCGCCATCGCATGCGTCGACGTTCCCCGAGAGTTGGTGCCATCGCGGTGGCGGTGGCGGTGGTAGCCGTGATGTCGGGGGTGTCGGTCGGATACCAGCAACTGGCCCGCTCCGGCTGTACGGGGCAGGTCACGCTCACGGTCGCGGCCACCCCCGAGATTGCCGGTGCCGTGCGGTCCGCCGCCTCGGCCTGGGACCAGCGGGACACAGACGCCGGCACCCCCTGCGTGACGGTGGCGGTCAGCGAGGCCGAGCCGGCCGACGTGGCGGCGGCGCTCGCCGGGACGTACGGGGTCGGGCTGGCCGGGGTGGGCCAGAGCGGTGCCGTCACCGCCGTACCGGACGTCTGGGTGCCCGACTCCTCCACCTGGCTGCTGCGGCTGCGCAGCGCGGCCCCCGGCTTCAGGCCCACCGACGGCGCCTCGATCGCCCGCAGCCCGGTGGTCGCGGCGATGCCCGAGCCGGTCGCCTCCGGCCTTGGCTGGCCCCACCAAACGCCCACCCTGGCGGACCTGGTGCGGCGGATCACGACCGGCGTCGGCCTGCGGTCCGGCATCGTCGAACCCACCCGCGACGCCGCGGGCCTGTCCGGACTGATGTCGTTCGGCGCGACGGCGGGCACGGGTGGCGCCGATGCCCGGCGAGCGAGTACCGCGGTGGTGCGGTCGCTGGCTACCAGGCCCTCCGTGCTCCGCGACGACCTGCTGGCCCAGTTTCCCCGGTCGACCGTAGCCGGGGAGGTCAGCTCGGGGCTGAGCCTGGCGGTGCTCTCCGAGGAGGACGTGATCGCCTACAACGCGGCCCGCCCGCCGGTGCCACTCGCCGCGCTGTACGTCGAACCGGCGCCGATGCCGCTCGACTACCCGTTCGCGGTGCTGGCCGGTACCGACCCGGTCAAGGCCACGGCCGCCGACGGGCTGCGGCAGGCCCTGACCACCGGCCGCTTCCGCAACGACCTCGCCCGTCAGGGACTGCGCGCCGCCGACGGCACCTGGGGGGCGGGCTTCCCCGCACCGGCCGGCGCGCCGAGCCCGTCGGCCGCACCGGCATCGGCGTCACCGGGTACCGGGGCGGGGCCCGGCGCCCCGACCGACCCGGCGGCGGTCGACCGGGCCCTGGCGGCCTGGTCGGCGATCACCGCTCCGGGGCGGATGCTCGCCGCGATCGACGTCTCCGGTTCGATGCGCGACCCGGTGCCCACCGCCGGCAACATCTCCCGGATGCAGGTCACCCTGCTCGCCGCCGAGAACGGTCTGGCACTGTTCAACGACGACTGGGCCGTCGGTCTCTGGACCTTCTCCCGGCAGCTGGACGGGGCCCGGGACTACCGGGAACTCGTACCCGTCGGACGGCTGTCGGCGCAGCGCGGCGCGTTACGCGACGCGCTTGCGGAGATCACGCCGAAGCGCAACGGCGGTACCGGCCTCTACGACACCGTCCTCGCCGCCTACCGCCAGATGCGGAACGGCTGGCAGCCGGGCCGGGTCAACTCGGTCGTCATCCTCACCGACGGCGTCGGCAACGACGACCGGGACGGACTGTCGCTGGAGGCCCTGCTCGGTCAACTGGAGCGGCTCAAGGACGAGAACCGGCCGGTCCAGGTCATCATCGTGGGCATCGGGGACGCCGTCGACCGGGCCTCGCTCGACCGGATCACGAAGACCACCGGCGGTGGAGTGCTGGTCACCGAGGACCCGGCGAAGATCGGTGACGTCTTCCTCAAGGCGATCGCGCTGCGGTCGGCCCCGGGCTGAACCCGGCCGGGCGCCGCGACCGGCGGTGCCGCCCGGGGTCAGGTGCCGGCGGTACGACCAGCCACGGGCGTGAGCTCCACGCGTCCGTCGCTGAGTGACACGGCGGTGACGTCGGCGCCGACCGCCGGCACCGGGTGCGCCGCCGGTACGGCCCCCATCGACCGCAGCAGCGCGAGTACCGGTTCGAGTTTCTCGTAGACGACCAGCACCACGTCACCGGGACCGGCCAGGTCGAGCGCCACCTGCAACGCCTCCGCGGCGTCGCCCGCCAGCTCGCAGCGCACGCCGGGACTGCGGAGCACGAGTTCCCGGCAGAGCAGTCGCGGAACCTCGCCGGGCGCCCGCCCCCGCAGGTCGGCATCGGGATAGAGCACCACCCGGTCGTAGCCGTCCGCCACCACCGCGGCCGACTCGACCAGCAGGTCGTCGCGGCGGTCCCCGGGCAGGGTCAGCGCGGCGACACACCGTGGCCGTCCCCACAGCCGGTGCAGGGTCCGGGTGACGGCGGCGATGGCGACCGGATTGTGCGCGTAGTCGACGCACAGGTGTACGTCACCCAGGCGCAGCAGCAGGCCCCGGCCCGGGTTCACGGTCGCGGGATCGAGGGCGCGCAGTTGCCGGGCCAGTACGGCCGGGGACAGGTCGAGGGCCCGGACCGCCGCGCTCGCCGCCAGAGCGTTCGCGACCACGTGCTCGGCGGCCCCACCGAACGCGCCGGGCAGGGCCGCGGCCGGAATCAGCGGGAGCCGCCGGCCGCCGGTCACCTCGACCAGCCAGCCGTCGTCGGCGACGTAGGCGGTTCCGCCGGCCGCGACATGCCTGCTGACCAGTGGATTGTCGCGCCCGAGGCTGAACCAGAGCAGCCGCTTGTGTGGCGCCCGGACCCGGGCCCGCCCGAGCAGCCCGGCCACGAGCGGGTCGTCGGCGTTGAGCACCAGGGTGCCGCCGTCGCGTACCCGCTCGGCGACGAGCGCCTTCACGTGCAGGATGTCCTCGACACTGGTCAGCCCGTCCTGCCCGAGATGGTCGGCGGTGACGTTGGTGAGCACGCCGACGTCGGTCCAGTCGTAACCCAGGCCCTGCCGGAGGATGCCGCCCCGGGCCGTCTCCAGCACCGCCGCCTCCACCGTCGGGTCCCCGAGCACCGCCTGCGCCGAACGCGGGCCGGAGGCGTCCGCGCGCTGCACCAGTCGCCCGTCCAGATAGACGCCGTCGGTGCAGGTCAGCCCGACCCGTAGCCCGGCACCGGCGAGCAGGTGCGCGGCCAGCCGGCTGACGGTGGTCTTGCCGTTGGTGCCGGTGACCGCGATCGTCGGGACACGTCCGTCGGACCCGTCGGGAAAGAGCGCGTCCACAATGGCCCCACCGACGTCACGCGGCCGCCCCCGTACCGGTGCCAGGTGCATCCGCAGCCCCGGTACGGCGTTCACCTCGATCACCGCGCCGGTGCCGCCGTCACCGACCGGTGGTACCGGCGCCGCGATGTCCGGCAGCCGCAGGTCGATCCCGGCGATGTCGAGGCCGACGATCGCCGCGACGCGTTCGCAGAGCCGAACCACGTCCGGATGCAGCCGATCGGTCACGTCGACGCTGCTGCCGCCGGTGGAGAGGTTCGCGGTCTGGCGCAGCCACACCCGGCGCCCGGACTCCGGCACCGCCTCCAGGTGCCAGCCCTGCCGCGCCAGCAATCCGGTCACGACGTCGTCGACCCGCAGCCGGGTCAGCACGTTGTTGTGGCCGTTGCCACGGTCGGGATGGGCGTTGCACAGGTCGATCAGTTCCCGAACGCTGTGCCGGCCGTCGCCGACGACGTGCGCCGGGACGCGTTCCGCCGCCGCGACGACCCGCCCGGCGACCACCAGCACCCGGTAGTCGTCGCCGTCGACCTGTCGCTCGACCACGACGTCGCCACCGGCGGCGGCGAAGGCCGCCCGCACATCCTCGGGGGTCCAGAGCCCGAGGTGGACGTGTTCGCCCTGGTGGCCGTTGCGGGACTTCAGCACCACCGGACCGCCGAGATCGGCGAGGAGTTCCAGCGCCTCGGCCGGCGTACCCGCCGCGCCGCCGGCCGGAACGGGGATGCCGGACCGGGCCAGCAGACGCCGGCTCAGCTCCTTGTCACCGGCGATCTCGACACCGGTCGCGCTGGTCCGGTCGCTCATCGCCGCCCAGGCCTGCCTGCGGTGCCGACCCTGACCGAGTTGCAGCAGGCTGAGCGGGTCCACCCGCTCCACCGGGATGCCGCGCCGGAGCGCCGCCGCGATGATCGAGGCGGTACTCGGGCCCGGCATCTCGTCGGCGTGCCGGTCCCGGAGTGCGCGCAGGCGCGGTCCGGGGCGTACCCGCGATCCGGCCAGTAGCTCTTCGACCAGGGTGACGGCGAGTTCCACGAGTTCGCCGGGGACGGTGGAGTCGGCCGGTTCGAAGGCGGGGCACTCGGTCACGATGTCGTACTGCCCGGCACTGCCGGCGTAGACGGTACGGCCGAACGGCGCCGACCGGCCGATCAGTTCGGAGAGCTCGATCGCGACATGCTCGGTGACGTGACCGAAGTACGTCCCGCCACGCAGCCGGTCCACGAAACCGCCCGGCGCGCCGGCCGCGCAGTGGTGCTCGGCCAGCCCCGGCAGGGCGTCGAGCAGCCGGTCGGTGAAGCCCGGGAACTCCCGGCTCTCCCGCTCGGTGAGCCGTCCGAGCCGGACCCGGGCAACCTGGACCGGCCGGTCCAGGTACACGTTCGGTCCCCGCAAGCGGCGCACGCTGACAATCTCCACCCTCGCCCCCTACCGTCCCTGGGCGCCGCCGGCCATGGCGACGATCTGTGGACGCCGGTCGACCAACTCGAACGTGTAACCGGCCGGCAGTACGTGCAGGCGCGCGCCGGTGAGCGCGATCCGCCGATCCGGACCGGTCGGTACCCGGATGTCGTCGGCCGGTCCGGCGTCGATCACCGTCACCGAACCGGCGCCGACGACCTCGAACCGGTTTCCCTCGACGATGATGGCGGTGTTCTCGTCGATGCCCAGGCCGAGTTCGTGCGGGAACTGCGCGACCGCGCTGAGCAGGCGGTTGAGTCGGCCGCGTTGCGCGAAGTGCATGTCGATGAGCACCCTGGGCAGGAACTCCATGCCCGGCCCGGTGTGGATGCTGTCGGTGCTGACGCCCACGCCGTCACCGCCGAGCACCATCGTGCTCGACATCATCGCCGCTCCCGCGCTGGTGCCGCCGAGCACCAGGCCGTCCTCGATCCGGGCGTGCAGCAGGGAATCGACCAGTGTCCCGCCCAGCAACGCGGCGATGCGCCACTGGTCGCCGCCGGTGAAGAAGACGCTCGTCGCGTCGCTGAGCAATTCGACGACCCGGCCGTCGTTGGCCTGTTCCCGGCTCTCCAGCCGGAGCCCGCGAACATCGTCGACGCCGAGGGTCTGGAAGAGCCGGCCGTACTCCGCCTCCAGCGGCCCACCCTCACTGCTCGCCGTCGCGATCACCGCGATCCTGGCCTGGTCGCCGCCCGACATGTCGACGAAGCGTTCCAGGATCCCGCTGCCCGGCTCACCCGCGCGCTCCCCACCACCGACGATGACCAGGCGCCGCTCCCGGTGCGCCGGCTCGCAGTGCCGCATCGCCGCTCCCTCCGCGGAACATACCCAGCCTGGTTCGGCTCGGGCCGCGCCCCGCACGCGTTATCGGGCGGCCAACGGGGGCGCCAGGAGGGACGAGAAGCCCTCGACGCCGCGGTTACCCGCTGGCGGCAGCGGTAGTCGCGAGCGAGTACCGGACGGCGCTCCCGGGCGCTGGCACGGCCCGCGGCACGGTCTGGACACGGAGTCACATTCGGGACACTCGGCACCGTGCCGACCACGCGCCACCCCTGAGGTATGCGAAACGGAACAGCCGGACCGCGGGGCGGCTCAGCGGACCGCCGCCGGGGCGACACCGAGTTCGGCCAGAGCCGCCGCGCCGGTCGCGGCATGCTCGCCGCCGGCGAGGACGAGCGTCCGCGCCCACTGGTAGCGGCAGCCGGTGGCGTCGAAGGTCGCCGCCGTGCCGAGCACCCGGTCCCGGTCGCCGTCGAGCAGGGCCTCCGCCCGGTCCACCTGGGCGCTGGCGATCGGATTGCCGGTCACGGTCGCCCGGGCCGCCGCGATGCGAGGGCGCGCCTCGGGGTGCCCGGTGAGCGCGGCGGCCTCGGCGCGCAGCGCCACGTACCAGTGCAGCCAGATCCAGGTGACCCACTTCCACACCTGCTCCGGCTCGGCGGCCACCCGGTCCAGCGCCGCCTCCGCCCGCCCCTGGTGGAGCAGGACGAGGGCGTCGTGCACGGCGCCGTACCCGGTGCTGCGTTCCGGTGTGGACCCGAGCTGGTCGGCGATGGCCAGCCATTCCGCCCGGGCGCTCTCGTCGCCCCGCAGGCCGTGGACCATCGCGACCGACGCCGCGGCGACACCGAGGCGCGGGGCGCGCAACCGGCCGGTGCGCTCCCACGCCTCCAGGAACCGCCGGCTGGCGGCGAGTACCGCCGGCACGTCGCCGGCCAGCGCGTCGACCATCAGCAGCCAGGACGTCGCGTAGTGCCCCACCTCGGCCAGCAGCGGCAGGTCGGCGAGTTGCCGGGCCCATCGGCGGGCCCTCGCCAGGTCTCCCACGCCGAGGCTGGTGTCGATGCCGGAGACCAGCGCGTCGGTCAGTTCGAGCGTGGTGGCGGGGGTCACCGGTGCCGACGTGAGGAGTTCGACCCGGCTCCGTGCCGTTGCCGCCGAAGCGAAGCTGTCACCTGCCCAGCTCTGCGCACCGGCCAGCGCGTCGAGGGCGGCGGAGGCGGTCAGCGGGTCGCCCGCCCGGCGGGCCAGCTCGACCGCCCGCGAGGCGGCGGCGAGAGTGTCGCTGACGGTGTTCTCCGCCGGCCCCTGGTCGGAACCGAACGCGTCGGTGAGCACCGCGGCCTCGGCCAGTGCCACCGCGGCATCCGCCGGGTCGTCGCCGGCCAGTTCGCGGGCGGCGCGCAGCAACGCCGCCGGCTCGGCCGGTGGCGGGACCTGCGTGAACACCCCGGAGAACCGGTACGCGACGGTGGCCGCGGTCGCCAGGTCGCGGGCGGCACCCCTGCTGTCGCCGGCCCGGCGCGCGGCGTCGGCGGCGGCCCGGTGCAGGCGGTACATGTCGTCGCCGTTCAGCCAGCATCCGGCCACCGCTGCCGCGGACCGCAGCGCCGCCGCCGTGCCGGCGAGGTCGTCGGTGAGCGCCGCCGCCTGCTCGTACCGCTGCTGCGACTCGCCGACCAGGTTGCGGGTGAAGGCCAGCTCGGCCAGGCAGACCGCCAGCCGGTACGCGTCGGCGCGGTGCCCGGGTAGCTGCGCCGCCCAGCCGAGCGCGGCCCGCAGGTCGTCGGCGACCGCGTCGAAACCGGCCCGCCAGGGACCGTCCGCCGGTCGTACCCCGGCCGCCAGGGCGGTGGCGCTCGACACGGACCAGCGCAGGTGCCGGGCGCGGACAGCGGCGATCTCGCCCGCCCCGGTGAGCTGCTCGATCCCGTACTGGCGGACGGGTTCGAGGGTGCGGTAGCGGGTGCCGCCGGCCGACGGGGCCAGCGTGAGCAGGCTCTGCTCGGTGAGTCGGGCCAGCCCGTCGGCCACCTCGGCCGGTTCGATCGGCGCGAACCCGGCCACCTGCCCGGCGGCGTCCACGGTGAACGGGGCGACGAAGACCGCGATCCGGTGCAGCAGGGTGCGGTCGGCCGGCTCCAGGAGGGCGTCGCTCCAGTCCAGCATCGCCCGGACCGACCGGTGCCGGTCGTCGGCCCGGGCGCCTCCGGTCAGCCGTAGCTGGTCGGAGAGCAGGTCGGTCAGGCCGTCCAGGCCGAGCGTGGGCAACCGGGCGGCGGCAAGCTCGATCGCCAGCGCCACGCCGTCGAGTCGCCGGCAGATCTCGACGGCCCGGTCGTGCTGCTGCGGTGCCAGCGGCCAGCCCACCGCGGCGGCCCGGTCGAGCAGCAGCGCGACCGCGTCCGACTCGCCGTCGCCGGTCAGCGACAGCGGCGCGACGGGATGGACACGTTCGAACGGCACCATCAGCCGGGCCCGGCTGGTGGCCAGCACCGTCAGGCGCGGGCAGCCGGCCAGCAGCCGTTCCAGGAACGGCGCCACGCCGTCGCGGACGTGTTCACAGTTGTCCAGTACGAGCAGGGCGTGCCGGTCGGCCAGCGCGGTGAGCACGGACTCGTCGATGCCACGGCCCTGCTGCTCGCCGATGCCGACCGCCGCGGCGACCGCCGAGCCGACCATCGCCGGGTCGGTGACCGGCACCAGGTCGACGAACCAGACGCCGTCGGCGAAGTCGCCGGCCACCTCCGCCGCGACCGCCAGCGCCAGCCTGGTCTTGCCCACCCCGCCGGGGCCGACCGCGCTCACCTGCCGGTACGCGGTGACCGCACCGGCAAGCGCCGCCCGCTCCCGTACCCGGCCGACGAACGAGGTGACCGGTGCGGGCAGCCCCGACGCCACCTCGCCGCCGCGCGCCGCCCGGCTCCACTCGGCGGCGATCTGCGCCAGCGCCCGTCGGTCCGGGGCGCCGAGCTTGCGCAGCAGCGCGGAGACGTGGGTCTCGACGGTGCGTACGGAGATGAACAGCCGCCCGCCGATCTCCGCGTTGCTCAGATGCTCTCCCAGCAGGGACAACACCTCAGCCTCCCGGGCCGAGATCCCCGTCTGAGTCACCACGGGTGCCATTGTGCCGCACCCCTGGGGGCGACTTTCCGCTGGTCCCGGGGGTGGTGCCGTGGTGTCCGTGCCCGGCTCTCTCCTGGTGCCGGTCGGCACTCACCGGGTCGCGCGGGTGCGTCGTGCGGTGACGTAGCGTCGGATCTTCTCGGCGGTTCCGCAGTCGTCCATGCTGCACCAGCGGCGGCTGCGGTTCTTGCTCTCGTCGTAGAAGACGAAGCGACAGCCGCCGCACCCCTTGATCCGGTCCAGCGCTCCGGTGGTGAGGAGTTGGACCGCCGCGTGCACCACCGGCCGGAGGGGTCGGGCAAGCGTGTGGTCGTCCCGCCAGGTCCAGGCGTAGCCGCTGCCGGGTTCGAGCTGTGCGTGGCCGAGCGCGTCGGCCTCGTCGTCCCGGAGCAGGGTCAGGGCGGAGGTGCTCGGGCTCCGGCCGGTGGCCAGCGCCCGGAAGATCTCGTCGAGGCGGTCGCGGCTGCGCAGTGCGCGGGTGTGGGCGGCCCGGGCGCCGTCCGGATCGTCGCGGGACAGTCGGCCCAGCGCAGCCGCCTCCGCCTCGGTCAGGGCGCCGGCGTACCCGCCCCAGGCGAGCAACTCGGGGTAGCCGGTGAGCACGTCGTCGTCCGGTGCGCCCTCGGGCGGCCCGGTGCGGGTGTTGACGAAGTCCAGGGCGAGGTTGCCGCCCACCAGGCGTACCCGCGCGACGTCCTCGACTGTTTCCATCGAAACCCACTTTACCAGTTGACCCCCTCCGGGAGCGCCACTAGCCTGTTGCCATCGTAATCAATTTAACCGGTAACAGTTGGAGGGTCGGATGGGGAAAGCGCGGGCAGTGGGGGCGCTGATCGGCATGGCCGGCGGGACGTTCCTCTACACCACGGCCGAGGCGCTGCCGATCGGGCTGCTGCTCCCGATGGCCGCGGACCTGGCCGTCCCACCGGCGCAGGTGGGTGCGCTCGTCACCGCGTACGGCGCGGTGGTGATGGTCGCCTCGGTCCCGCTGACGGCGCTGGTCCGGCGGGTCCCACGCCGGTGGCTGCTGTCGGCGCTGCTGGCCGGCTTCGTGGCCGGCAACGCGATCACGGTCTTCGCCGGCACCTTCGCGCTGCTGCTGACGGCCAGGATGGCGACCGCGCTCACCCATGCGCTGTTCTGGGCGGTGGTGGTGCCGGCCGCCGCCGAACTGTTCCGGCCCGGACTGCGCGGGCGGGTCGTCGCGGTCGTCTTCGCCGGCGGCACCGTCGCGCTGGTCCTCGGAGTGCCCGCCGGCACCTGGCTGGGCGAGCGCGCCGGCTGGCGGGCGTCGTTCCTGGCGGTGGCCGGACTCGGCGCGGTCGTGCTCGTCATGGTGGCCGCGCTGCTGCCCTCGGCACCGCCCGAAGCGGGACACGCCGCCCGTGGCGCGACCCCCGACGCCCGCCGCTTCTGGCTGCTGGTGGCGGTGGCCGTCCTGGCCACCGCCGGTGCCATCGCCGCCTACACCTACGTCGCCCTCTTCGTCACCGAGGTCAGCGGGTACTCCGCCTCGGCGGTCGGGGCCATCCTGCTGGTCCGCGGCGTCGCCAGCGTCTTCGGCATCCTCGTGATCGGAGCGGTGGTGGACCACAGTCCGTGGCTCGCCCTGGTCGCCACCGTCGTGCTGCAATCGGTGGCACTGCTCGGGCTGTACACCTCCGGCCATCGCCCGACGGTCGCCGTCGGCCTGCTCGCGCTGGCCGGACTCGCCTTCGCCGCCTTCACCGCAGCGCTCGGCGGCCTCGTGCTACAGGTGGCGCCCGGACGCTCCGACCTCGCCGCCGCCACGGTCTCCGCCGCCGTCAACGTCGGCATCACCGGCGGTGCCTTCGTCGGCGGCCTCGTGCTGCCGAGTCACGGCGTGCGGAGCACGGTGCTGATCGGCGCCCTGCTCGGCATCGCCGCCCTGCTGCTGGTGCTCGGCGAACGGCTCAGCCGGCCCGGGACCGACCCCGGTCGCCCCGCACCTGCGCCGCACCGGGCGCCCGAGCACGCGTCCGCGTCGCCGATCGGCCGTCGCGCCTCCTGACGCCCGGTCCACGGCTGTTCGATGATCGTCCTGGGGGAGGGGGCGCGGCGAGCGGTCACCCCGGCTCGGCTCCGGGGGAGAACCAGGGCCTTCCCGGATGTCTCCACCGGCCCCGCTTCGGCAGGCTCGGCGGTGACGAATCGGGGGAGGCACGGATGAGTCGAGCGCTTCGGTCGCTGGTGACCGCGACGACCGTACTGGTGGCGGTCGCGGTCGCGCCCGCCGCCACCGCCGCACCGGCGGCGGGGGAACGCGGCGGGTTGCAGAGCCGGCTGGACGACGTGGTGGCGGCCGGCGCGGTGGGCGCGCTGGCGGAGGTACGGACCGAGCACCGCGTGTGGCGGGGCGGCAGCGGTCTCGCCGCACTGGGTACGACCCGGGCGGTCCCGGTCGACGGCCGGTTCCGGGCGGGCAGCATCACGAAGACCTTCCTCGCCACCGTGGTCCTGCAACTCGTCGACGAGGGTGAGCTGCGGCTGGACGACCCGGTGCGGGCGTGGCTGCCGGGAGCCGTTCCGGACGATCATCCCGGCACCGTGCGCCAGCTGCTCAACCACACCAGCGGGTTGTACGACTACCTGCGTACGCTGCCACTGCCGCCGAACCCGGAGTTCGGGCAGAACCGTTGGCGGAGCTGGGATCCGGCCGAGCTCGTCGCCCGCGCACTGGTGCACCCGCCGACCTTCGAACCGCCGGGTTCGGCCTTCGGATACTCGAACACCGGCTACCTCCTGCTCGGCCAGATCGTCGAGGCGGTGACCGGGCAGTCGTACGGTACGGAGATCGAGCGCCGGGTCGTCCAACGGCTGCGGTTGGGCGGTACGGAGCTGCCGGGGACGTCGCCGTGGATCCACGGGCCGCATCCGCGCGGCTATGTGCCGCTGGAGGCGGACGGGATCCAGCTGTTCGACTACACGGAGATGAATCCGTCGGTGATGGGCGCCGGCGGCGAGATGATCTCCACGACCAGGGATCTCAACCGCTTCTTCGCCGCCCTGTTCGGCGGGCGCCTCCTGCCGGATCACCTGCTCGACGAGATGATGACAGCCGGGACCGAGCACAGGATGTACGGGCTCGGGCTCGCCTGGCGGGACACCTCCTGCGGGGTACGTGTCTACGGCAACGACGGCGATGCCCTGGCCTACCAGTCCTGGTCTTTCTCCACATTGGACCTGCGCCGTCAGGTCACGATCGCGCTGACGCCCGAGTTCCCCGGTGATCTCGACGCCGCTGTCGACGCGTTCCTCGACGCGGCAGTCTGCGCCTGACCGGTCGGCGTCGACCTCGGTGCGATCACCCTGCCGTGCTGCCGACGGGCCCGCTTCCGCGCCGAATATCGACTCGACGCCCGGATGCTCCGCTGCCAGGATGACGCCCTGTGGCGGACGACGGGTCGAGAAGACCACCGGCCCTGCTGACGTGGGCGGAGGTCGACCCTGCCCGGCACCCGTTCGACCCGACCGGACTGCCGGCGGTGGTTCGGGCGACGGTACCCGCTCCACCGCCCCGCCCGGACCGGCGCGCCGGCCGGTGCAGCGGTGAGTCGGAAGCGTGGGACTGGGTCGACGCCGTCAGTACGGCCCTGGCCGACCGTTACGGGTCGTGGGCCTACCGCTGGTACTGGGGGCCCGGCGAGGGCGAGCGGCTGGGCTGGATCATCGACCGCATTCCCCCGCCGGTCGAGGCGCCGGTCTTCGTCGCCGACACCCTGTTGGTCTGGCGGCGGTGGCTGGAGAGTCTGGCCGAGCGGTTCGACCGCTTCCTGCCACTGCTCGATCCGGCGGAGGCGGCCGGGGCCGGCGACATCGTCGCCGCCTGGGAGGCCGCCATCGCGCACCTGATGACCACCACCGTCGCGCCCACCGTCGACAACGACGGCTGGCCGGGCTGGTGCCGTCAGGTACTCCGGTGGTTTCTCACCGCCACCGGCGTGCCGGCCGAACACGCGGAGGCACTCGTCGCCGGCGCCCTCGAAGTCCGGGTCGACAACTGGGTACCGCTGACCGCAGCCGATATCGGCGACGTCGCCGAACGGCTCACCCGGGACGTGCTCGGTTCGACCGGGTCCGGGGCGCCCGCCCGGACCCACACCTGGCCGGACACCTGGCCCCAGGACTGGCCGTCCTGGCGGGCGACGAACACGGCCGGACGCGGCTCGACCGGCAGGATGTGAGCATGACCATGATCTCCGTCGGCCGCGAAGACCCGGAGTTGGCGAAGCTCCTCTCCGCCGAACTCGACGCGCTCAACCGTACCGCCATCGTCTCGGACGACGAGCTGCCGTTCGCCGTCCGGCTCACCGACGACGGCGGTGCGCTGCTCGGCGGAATCACCGGATGGACCTGGGGCGGCTGTGGCGGGATCACCTCGCTCTGGCTGGCGGCGGACCAGCGCGGTCAGGGGCTCGGCGGACGACTGCTGGCCGCCGCCGAGCACGAGATTCGGCGGCGTGGCTGCGACCGCGTCGTGGTCGCCACCATGTCCTTCCAGGCACCCGACTTCTACCGTCGGCACGGCTACCAGGAGGTCGGGCGTACGCCGGAGATGCCGGACGGCACCGCGAAGTACCACTTCCACAAGCGCCTGGACGCCGATTACCCGGATTCCCGCTGACCCGGCCGGAGCGCGCCGGGGAGCCATGCCCGGCCGTACCGCCAGAGGGAAGGGCCGCCCGCGAGGCACCAGATCGCGATCACCGGGTCGCAGATCGCGCAGCCGAGCGAGGAGTCGTGCGCCGACGGGATGATCGGCTCGCCGCGCAGGTGGTGCACGACGTCCCAGGCGGTGTGCAGCAACCAGCCGGCGCCGATGAACGTCCACGACTCCAGCCCGCGATAGGCCAGGTACGTCAGCACGGCGGTGAAGGCGAACTCCGCGATCCCCAGTCCGCCGCCGCTGAGGTAGGCCGCGCCCGCCCCGGCGAGGACGACCGCGTTGAAGCGGCGACGCTGCGGCTCGGCGATCAGGGAGTTCAGCAGCACGTAGAGGACACCGATGCACAGCGGTACGACGACGGTCATGGCCACCGAACGTAGGCGGAGCCGTCGTCGTGCGGCAGTGGCTGCCGAGACAGCCACCGACGGGTTCACGCCAGAATGGCCGCATGCATCGCGTCGTGATCCTCGCCTTCGACGGTGTGGTTCCGTTCGACCTGTCCGTACCGATCGAGGTCTTCGGCCGGGCTCGGCTGGCCGACGGCCGCCCGGCGTACCAGGTGCGGGTCTGCGCGGACGCAGCCGAGGTTCGCGCCGGGCCGGTCGCCATCCGCGTCCCGGACGGGTTGGCCGCGCTGGCCGAGGCGGACACGGTCGTCGTCCCCGGTGTCGCCGACGTCGACGCCCCGGTCCCGCCCGGACTCGTCGCGGCGCTCACCGCCGCGCCCGGCCGGGTGGTTTCGATCTGTACCGGTGCCTTCCTGCTGGCCGCTGCCGGACTGCTCGACGGCCGTCGCGCCACCACGCACTGGGCCGCCGCCGCGGAGTTGGCTCGCCGCCACCCCGCCGTCGAGGTCGATCCGGAGGTGCTCTTCGTGGACGACGGGTCGGTGCTGACCTCGGCGGGGGCCGCCGCCGGGCTGGATCTCTGCCTGCACCTGGTACGGCGCGATCATGGTGCCGCGGTGGCCGCGCAGACGGCCCGAAGCTCCGTCATGCCGCTCGAACGGGCCGGTGGCCAGGCGCAGTTCATCGCACACGAGCCACCCGCCCCGACCGGGATCTCCCTCCAGCCCCTGCTCGCCTGGTTGACCGAGAACCTGCACGCCCCGCTGACCCTGGCCGCCATCGCCGAGCGGGCGTCGATGAGTACCCGCTCGTTGAGCCGGCACTTCCGCGACCAGACCGGCACCACCCCGATGCAGTGGCTCAACCGGCAGCGCGTCCGCCATGCGCAGCTCCTGCTGGAGACCGGCGACCAGCCGGTGGAGCGGGTCGGCGAACTGGCCGGGTTCACCTCGGCGACGGCGTTCCGGGAGCGGTTCCGGCAGGTCGTCGGGGTGAGCCCGGGGCACTACCGCCGGTCGTTCGCCTCGGTGGCGCGACCCGCCGGCACGTCCTGACCGTGGCCGGGCGGCCCAGGTGTCCTCCGCCGGACGCCCACAGGCCGACGTAGACCTACCCGCGCGGTTCAGTCCCGCGGCTTGCGCCAGGTCTGGATGTCGGTGGGCGGAACGTGCTCGGCGAAACGGCCGTCCGGCGCCGCCTCCCGCAGCAGGACGCGCAGGTCCCGCTCGAAGTCCCGCAGCCGCGCACCGAGGAGGTGCGGGGCGGAATCGGAGCGGGAGAACGTCCAGGCCACGACGTCGTCGGCGCTGCGGTGCAGGATCTGCCCGGCGGGCACCACGTGGCGCTCGTACCGGGTGAACCCGGCCCGCGCGATGACGAGGTCCTCCCGGCCCGGCGTCGTACCGCCGACGATCCTGCCCTGCCCCGCCCGGCGTACCGGGCCGAGGTACCGCCGGACCAGCTCGCCGATCCGCGGGTACGGCGGCGCGGGCAGCGGCAGCGGCGTCGGCTCGGTGGGCGGGTCCTTCGCATCGGACATGTGCACGAGCGCACCGCCGGGCTCCAGCATCCGCCGCACGGTCGCCGCCACCCGCTCCCGGTCCAGCCAGTGGAACGAGGACGCGAACATCACCACCTGGAAGTCGCCCAGCCCGGCCGGCAACTCCTCGGCGCGCGCCCGGACCCAGCGCGCGTTGGTCACACCGAGGTCGGCCGCCCGCCGCTCGGCCTCGGCCAGCATGTCACCGTCCGGGTCGACTCCGACGACCTCGGCGAAGTACGGCGCCAGCGCGAGCGTCACGTTTCCCGGCCCGCAGCCGACGTCGAGGAGCCGTCCACGGCCGTCGAGGCCGAGCAGGGTGCCGAGCGTCTCGGCGAACCCCGGCGCGTACGGGAGTCGTCCGCGCAGATAGTACTCCGCCGCCCCGGCGAAGAGGGTCTCGTCCCACTGCCACCCGACGATCACTCGAATCATCCCCAGAAGCCGGTGCGGCGGCCTCCTGCTGCCCCGCTGCGGTCGCGTCGGGCCGGTCGGCGGGACTCCGCCACCCGAACGTCTGACACCGTACGTCGGGAAGCCTCCGCGTGCGGGACGCGACGGGTGCGAGCTGTTCAGCGGCGGTGCCGGTAGTGGTGGATCACCAGGGCGGCGACGCATCCGAGGGTGACGACGCCGAAGCCGATCCCCACGAGCGGGGGCAGACCCGTGATCGAGGAGACCCCGTTGGCGGCGGCGCTGACGATCAGCACCGTCCAGAGCAGTGGACGGAGCGACCTCCGGCCGCCGAGGTGGTCCGGCCGGGTGGTCTGGTCGGGTGCCGGCGAGATTCGGTACGGGTCGGCCATCGGATACTCCCTGTGCGGTCGGTTCGGCGGTGCGTCCCAGGCTAGGAACGCCTCCGGCCGCCGACGATCCCGGCAGCGCGACGATCGGGGTACAGCAGGCTGTACTTCTCGGTTCGCCACCTCGCGGGGACGACATCGGGTGTCCTAGGGTCTGGCCGGGAGGTGGGATGACGAGGACGGACGACCCGGCCGGCGCCTGGTGGCGCTCCGCCCGGCACTGTCTGCGGGACCGGGCGCGGGTCTCGGTCGACGCCCTGGAGCACCTGGTCGGCGGGCTCGGCACGGCGTTGCTGGCGCTGGGTGGGTTGAGCTACCTGGTCGCGGTCGTGCTGGCCGCCTTCGTCGGCGTCGGGCTGCTGCTGGTGCCGTCGGCCCTGCGCGTGGTGCGGGCGGTGGCCGACCGGGAGCGGGCCCGGCTGTCCCGGTGGGGCCCCGAGATCATCGGTCCGGGACCGGTACCGGCCGGAGCGCGGGCCGCCCTGCAGGATGCCGCCGTACGGCGTGACCTGGCCTGGCTGGTGGTGCACGCCACCGGCGGGTTCGTGATCGGGCTGGTCGGCCTGGGCCTGCCGCTGTACGCGGTGCAGAGCCTGACCTTCCCGTTGTGGTTCTGGCTGCTGCCGGCCGAGGCCGGTGGCCCCGGGCTGGTGTACTGGCGGATCGAGGGACTGGTGGACGCGCTGGCCGTCGGGCTGACCGGGGTCGGCTGGCTGGCCGTCGTCGTCGGCCTCGGCCCCGGTATGGCGCGGCTCCAGGCGTGGCCCGGGCGTCGCCTGCTGGCGCCGTCCGCCGACGCCGACCTGTCGCTGCGGGTGGCGGAGTTGACCGCCACCCGTGCGGCGGCGCTGGACGCGCACGCGGTCGAGTTGCGGCGGATCGAGCGGTCGCTGCACGACGGTGCGCAGAACCGGCTGGTCGCGGTCACCGTGCTGCTGGGCGCCGCCCGGCGGGCGGTGGCCCGGGATCCGGTCTTCGCCGCTGACGTGCTGGAGCGGGCGCAGGACGCCGCCGAGCAGGCGCTGGCCGAGTTGCGCGGCGTGGTGCGCGGCATCCTCCCGCCGGTCCTGGCCGACCGCGGGCTCGCCGGTGCCCTCAGTGGACTCGCCGCGAGCTGTGGCGTGCCCTGCCGGGTCGACGTCGACCTGCCCGGCCGCTGTGCCGCCTCGGTCGAGGCCACCGCCTACTTCGTGGTGGCCGAGGCGCTGACCAACGTGACCAGGCACAGTGGAGCGGCCGGCGCCACCGTCACGGTGCGCCGGGCCGGCGACCGACTGCTGCTGCGGGTGCACGACGACGGCCACGGCGGTGCCGAGGAGCGCGACGGGTCCGGCATCGCCGGCATCCGTCGGCGGGTGGAGGCGTACGACGGGAGTTTCCGGCTGGCCAGCCCGGCCGGTGGGCCCACGACGATTGAGGCGGAGTTGCCATGCGGATCGTGATCGCCGAGGACGACCCACTGCTGCGTGAGGGTCTGGCGCTGCTGCTGCGGGCGGAGTCGCTCGACGTGGTGGCGACCACCGACACCCCGGGCGCCTTCCTGGCGGCGGTGGACGCGTACGCCCCGGACGTCGCCATCGTCGACGTCCGGATGCCGCCGACGCACACCGACGAGGGGATCGTCGCCGCGGTCGAGGCCCGCCGCCGGCAGCCGGGCCTCGCCGTGCTGGTCCTCTCGGCGTACGTCGAGCAGACCTTCGCCACCGAGTTGCTCGCCGCCGGCACGGTGCGGCTGGGCTACCTGCTGAAGGAGCGCGTCGGCCGGGTGGACGAGTTCCTGGCCGCGCTGCACCGCGTCGCCGACGGCGGTACGGCGGTCGACCCGGAGGTGGTCGGCCAGTTGCTGGCGCGCAGCCGTCCCGACAGCACGTTGAGCCGGCTGAGTCTGCGGGAGCGGGACGTGCTCGGGCTGATGGCCGAGGGGCTGGGCAACGGCGCCATCGCCGAGCGCCTGTTCGTCACCGAGGGTGCCGTGCACAAGCACATCCGCAGCATCTTCGCCAAGCTGGACCTGCCACCGGACGACCGGGCGGACCGGCGGGTCACCGCGGTCCTGCGCTACCTGGAAGACACCCAGCGGTGAGCGCCAAATCAGTTTGACAGCACTTATATAAGCCCTGTTACGTTGGCACCGTGACCGGAGCTGAGAAGAAGAAGGAAGAGAGCCAGGACCTCCTCGACAGCAGCCACTGGCGCCCGCTGTGGCAGATGCTCAACGCGATGGATCAGGAGATCGGCTCGCTCTACACCGAGGCGGGCATAACCGGGCTACGCACCCGGTTCGTCGGTCCGCTGATCCAGTTGTCCCGGCACGAGTCCATGACGATCCAGGAACTGGCCACCGCCGTCGAGGTGACCCACTCGGCGATGAGCCAGACGGCGGCCGCGATGCGCACGGCGGGGTTCGTCGACAGCGCGCAGGGCGGTGACGGTCGGACCCGCCGGATCCGGCTGAGCAGCCGGGGCCGGGAGGTGCTGCCGCTGCTGGAGGCGGAGTGGCGGGCGACCGAGGCGACGGTGCGGGAACTGGAGGCGGAACTGCCGTACCCGCTGAGTCGGGTCGTCGAGGACATCAACGCCGTGCTGGCGACGCGCTCGTTCCGCCAGCGCCTCGCCGACAACCTCGGCAAAGCCCTCGACGGACGGCTCCGATGAGTTCTCCCGGCGCCCTGGTCGACATCCGCCCGCTGCGCGAACACCCCACCTTCCGCCGCCTCTGGCTGGGCACCACAGCCTCCGGACTCGGCGGCCAACTGGGCGTCTTCGCCGTCACCTTCTATGTCTGGGAGCACACCCGCAACCCGGTGACGGTCGGGCTCATCGGCCTCTTCACCGCCGCTCCGCTCATCGTCTTCGCCCTGCTCGGCAGCGCCTTCGTCGACCACGTCGACCGGCGGCGGCTGGCGCTGGCCACCACCTGGGGGCAGATCGTGACCAGCTTCCTCATGGCGGCCGTGGCCGTGGGGCCGGCTGACGGGACCTGGGCCATGCTCGTACTGGTCGCCGTCGCGGCGGCTTTCTCCGCACTGGGTACCCCGGCCCGCCGCACCTTCGTCGCCCGGCTGCTCCCCGCCGACCGGCTGGCCGCCGGACTGGCCCTCAACCACCTCTCCTTCCAGTTGGCGATACTGCTCGGCCCGGCCCTGGCGGGTCTGCTCACCGCCCACTGGGGCACGACCGTCTGCTTCGTGATCAACGGGCTCGCCGCCGTCGCTGCCCTGGTCGGGATCACCGGGCTGCCTGTGACGGGCCCGACCGACGGGACCGGGCGACCCGGTGCCGCCGCCGTGTGGGAGGGGATCCGCTACGCCGCCCGTACCCCGGTGGTCCGGGCCGCCTTCCTGGTCGACCTCGCCGCGACGGTACTGGCCATGCCGATGGCGCTGTTCCCGGTCATCAACCAGGAGAAGTTCGGCGGCTCGCCGGAGGTGCTCGGCCTGCTCACCTCGGCGGTGGCGGTCGGCGGCGTACTCGCCTCCGCGCTCTCCGGAACGATCACCCGGCGTGACCGCCCCGGCCTCGTACTCCTGGGCTGCGCCGCGGTGTGGGGGACAGCGCTGGCCGGGGTCGGTCTGAGCGGTCAACTTCCCGTCGTGCTGGCCCTACTGGCACTTGCCGGTGCCGCCGACACCTGGTCCGTCGTGTCACGCGGAACGATCGTGCAGTCGCGTACGCCGGAGTCCCACCGTGGCCGGGTCGCCGCGCTGGAACACATCGTCGGCACGGCCGGACCGCACCTCGGCGGCCTCCGCGCGGGTCTGGTCGCGGCCGGGACCACGGCCGGCACCGCCCTGGTGGTCGGCGGACTCACCTGTCTGGCCGGACTGGGCCTGGTCAGCGCCCTCGTACCGCAACTCCAGCGGTTGCGCATGACCCGGGAACATCCCGCCCCCGCACACACCTGAGGGACACCCCTCGACGGCGATGATCACTACCCTGGTCGGCGTGACGGGATTCGACTGGGCCGGGTTGTCGGCGGCGAGGAACGCGACGCAGGACGCGGTTCCGGAGATGGTCAACCACGCGCTCCGGGTCCTCGAGGACCTGCTGGAGGAGACCGACCACGTGTGCACGTTCACCCTGGTGGACGGCCCGCTGACCGCCGACGGCGTGATCGCGTCGGTGGACGCGCTGCTACCGGCGAACTGCCGCGTCTCGGCCCTGGAGCCTGTGGGTTCCTGGTCCACGACGGTCCGGGCGGCACTTCCCGGACTGTTCGTTCCCGGGCGCCAGCCGTACGCCTGGGCCGAGCAGGGGGCGGCGCGGACGCTTGCCGAAGCGCTCGCGGACTGGGCGGTGGCGCTGATGCGGCGGCTCTGGCCGGACTCCGCCGAGTCCTGGACCCTTACGGTGCAGGCCCGGGACTGGTACGAGGGGGCCTACGTCGATGTCGTGGTCCGGGTGGGCGACCGGGTGTGGCTGCTGCACCTCGGGGTCAGCGACTGAGCGGCGCGGGCGGACGGCGCGACCGCTACCGGCCGGCTTCCGCCGTCGGGGCGGGAGTCGCCGGGCCGAGGATGCCGGCCATGCTGCGCGAGACGACGAGGTCGAACGGTGCCGGATACGGGCGCTCGGCCCGTATCCGGCACCACCCGATCAGAGCTGCCGCACCCGGATGTTGCGGAACTCGATCACGTCGTTGTTGCCGTGGTTCTGCAATCCGACGAAGCCGCTCAGGAACTGCCTCAGGTCGGTCGGCGGGTCGCCCTGGCGGGACGACTGCTTGCCCGGTGCGTTCTCGAACTCACTGATCACCACACCGTTGCGGACGATCGTGTAATGCTGGCCGGTCACCCGGACCTCGTAGTCGTTCCACTGGTTCTTCGGCGTCGCACCGGCCTTGTCCAGGGTGTTCGGCGCGAAGTTGTAGACCGAGCCGGTCTTCTGCGGTTCGCCGGTCTCACCGTCGTAGATCTGGATCTCGTGACCGCAGTAGATCGCGACCCACGCCTGGGAGGTACGGGCCGAGCCGACCGTGCCACAACTGCCCGCCGGCCGCTGCTCCAGTGGCGTCCTCGGGTCCGGGAACCGGACGAAGATGCCGCTGTTGGCCCGGACGTTCTCCGGCGAGATGTCGCGGAACTGCACCCTGATCGTGTAGTCCGCGAACTGCTGGTCGGCGTACCAGAGCATGCCGAGGCCGCCGGAGCTGCGGATCGAGCCGTCGGGGCGCAGCGAGAACGACCCCCCGGGTGCCTGACGCCAGCCGGCCAGCGACTTCGCCGAACCGTCGAAGATCGGCTGGTAGCCGTTGGTGGCACCGATCGGCGACTGCGTACCGGCCCGGCGCAGCGCCCTGGACTCGCGGTTGTCGATGACGTGCGCGGCGGTCAGTTCGGCGAGCACGGCGTCGAGGTGGGTGACGAACGAGGCCCGGTTCGGCCAGGTGGTCTCGTCGTCGATCAGGTCGTTGATCGTGCAGCCACCGCCGGTCTGCCGGTTCGCCACCCCGGTGTCGGTGTCCAGCATCCAGACCGTCGGCCGGGCGTCGGCGGCAGCGCAGCCGGCGTTCACGTCGATCTTCCCGGTGACCACCTCACCGTCGGCGTAGGTCACCTTCAGCGTCGCGGTGAAGGTCCCGTACCGCTTGTACGTGTGCGTCGGGTGGGCCTGGTGCGACGGCTTGCTGCCGTCGCCGAAGTCCCACTCCCAGGCCACCCCGCCGACCTGCGCGGCGGAGAAACCGATGGTCCGGGGCTGGCTCGGCGACACCGACCGGGCCGTGGCCAGGCTCGGGTTCGGAGTGGCCTGGCCACCCTGGTAGGTGATCCGGATCAGCTTCTGGTTCGGGTGCAGGCTGAAGAAGCCCCTGCCGTAGTCGAGCATGTAGAGCGCGCCGTCGGGTCCGAACTTCGCGTCCATCCAGGAGTCGAGCTGGTTGGGGCCGGTGCCGCCCTGGATGATGCTGCGCAGATCCTCGGCGAAGGCCGGCGCCCCGGCGTGCGCGACCGTGCTCGGGTCGACGGTGACGGCGATCCGGTTGTTGGCGTTGGACTGGTCTCCGATGAACCACTTGTCGTCCCAGTACGCCGGCCAGGCGACACCGCTGTGCACGTCGACCTTCTCGCGCTGGTAGGTCGGGCCGTCCATGATGGCCTGGCCGCCGCCGCTCAGGTACGGCTGGGTGTAGGTGGCGTCCTCGGCCTTGTACGTCGGCAGCCCGCTGCCGTCGGCGCGCTTCGGGAAGACCGGGCCGCCACCCTGCGGCGAATACCAGATCATGTTGTCCCGCACCGGCGGGAGGTCGACCAGGCCGGTGTTGCGCGGCGACTCGTTGCGCGGGTTGTCACAGTCGTACCAGCCGGTCAGCACGGTGGCGTCGGTGTTGCTGCGGTCCCGGTACGGCTGCCGGTTGCCCATGCAGTACGGCCAGCCGTGGTTGCCCGCCGAGGTGATGACGGTGGCCGTCTCGTACTTCGCCGGGCCGAGTTCCGGGCTCGGGGCGCCGGCGTCCGGGCCGACCCACGCGGCGGTGAGCCAGTCGTTGACCGGGTCCCAGGCGATCCGGGCGATGTTGCGCACGCCCATCACGTAGATCTCCGGGCGGGTCTTGCCGCCGCCCTGCTCCTGGCCGGTGAAGAGGTTGCCGTCCGGGATCGTGTAGGTACCGTCCGGCTCCGGGTGGATGCGCAGGATCTTGCCGTTCAGGTCGTTGGTGTTCCCGGAGGTCCGCCGGGCGTCCTGGAACGAGATCCCGGCGTACTCCTGGGTCCAGTTGTTTCCGGAGTAGCCGTTCGACCCGCCGGAGGAGTTGCTGTCGCCGCTGCCGATGTAGAGGTTGCCGGACTCGTCGAAGGTCATCCCGCCGCCGGCGTGGCAGCAGCTGTGGATCTGGGTGTCCCAGTGCAGCAGGTCCTTGCGGGTGCCCTGGTCGACCGACTGCTGTGCGTGGTCGTAGGTGAACCGGGAGACCGTACGCTTGCCGACCCGGCGCTCCCGGTCGATCGACTCGTGTGGCATCCAGTAGACGTAGAACCAGCCGTTCTCGGCGAACTTCGGGTCGAGGGTGATGCCGACCAGGCCCTCCTCGTTCTTCACCAGCTCACTGCCGCTGCCCCGGTTGCCCATCACCTCCAGCGTGGTCAGCAGCTTGACCTGCTTGCTCTTCGGCTCCCACTGGTGGATGGTGCCGCAGCCCAGCCCCACGTCCGGGTTGGCCCAGTCGGCGATCGGCCCGCTCGGGCAGGCGGCCTTGCCGATGTAGAAGACCTTGCCGTCGGGCGCGATCGTCAGGCCGTGCGGTTCACCGACCTGGTCGAGCTGGCCGGACTGGTTGGCGGCGGTCAGCCGCTCGATCTTGTAGTTCGCCGCGATCGTCGCCTGGCAGTCGCCCCGGACCATCCCGGTCGTCCACTGCACCGCGCCGAGCAGGTGGCTGCGGAACCCCGCGTCGGTGGTGTAGCTCGCCTCGGTACGCCCCATGCCGGTGTAGAACGACCGGCCGCCGTCGTAGTCCCGGCACCAGGAGATCGGGTGGAAGGCGCCGTTGCCGCCCAGCCCCGGCTGGTAGCTGCGCTCCCGGACCTGGGCGATCGTGTGCACCCGGCCCACCGGGCTGGGGTCCCAGTTCATCCACTGGTCGGAGCGGGTCCAGTTCAACGGCAGGCCCTTGTTCGCCGGGTGCTGCCGGTCGACCACCTCGACCACGGCCTCCTGCACCCGGGACTCCGGCGCCGGTCCCGCGTCCGGGCCGATCAGCCACAGCTCGGCGAGCTGGATCAGCGGCTCGCCGCTGTTCGCGGTGATGTTCAGCCGGTAGTACTCGTACGGCTGGGTGTTGGCGAACGAGTACTGCTTGGTCTGGAACCGCCCCGAGAAGGTCTGTCCGGTCCGGCGGTCCAGGTCCGTCCAGGTCTCGCCGTCGGCCGACCCCTGTAGGGTCCAGTCCCTCGGGTCGCGGCCGGTGAAGTCGTTCGCCGAGGTCAGCGCGTACTGGGCGATCGCCTTCGGCTCGGCGAGCTTGGCCACCACCCAGCCGGTCGGGGTACGGGTCAGCCACTTGGTTCCGGTCGAGCCGTCGATCAGGTTCTCGACGATCTCGTTCGGCGGGTTGTTGCCGCTGGCCGTGACGCTCTCGATCTTCTCCGCGTTGGGCAGGCTCGCCGCCGGGCGGGTACCGATCAGACCGGTGAACCACTCCGAGCCGGGCTGCGCGCGGGCGGCGTCGTGCACGCCGACGAACCCGCCACCGCCCTTGACGTACGCCTGGAAGGCCGCCTCCTGGGCGTCGTTCAGCGTCACCCCGTTGGCCGACAGGAACACCACGCTGCGGTAGCGGTCCAGGTTGTCCGGGGTGAAGACCGCCGGGTCGGCGGAGGCGTGCACGGTGAAGCCGTTCTCGTTGCCGAGTTTGCGGATCGTGCTGACGGCCCGGGCGACCGGGTCGTCCTGGGACGCCGCCGGCCCGTGGAAGACCAGTACGTTCACCGCCTGGCCGCCCCAGGCCGGGGCGACCCCGCCGACGCTGTCGTCCGGGGCGGCGGCGGCCGGCGCGCCCAGCAGGCCGAGCGTGAGCACGGCAGCCGAGGCCAGGGCGACCGCCCGGCGCAGCGGTCCGGCGTCGCGACGCCGGACCCGGGAAACCGGGTCGGGCGCGGCGGACGGCAGGTCGACGGGGTCGGGGCGGTGTCGCCCGACCGATCGGAACAGCCGGAAATGGCGGTGGTGAGCCATTTCTCCTCCTCCAGAGGGGGTACGAAGAGTGCTACTCATCGGTGGTTCCCGTGCGCGCCGGCCGGAGCGGCGGCGCCCTGTGCCGGCGCGGCCGGCCGGTGGCCACCGGCGTGCGGCGGCATCTGTCCGTTCTCGTCGAGCACATGCAGCGTCGTCGACATGCCCAGGTCCGAGTGGAACTGCATGTGGCAGTGCAGCATCCAGTGCCCCGGTCCCACGGAGTCGCCCGCGACGATCTGCACGCCGAAGGTGTCACCGGGGCCGAGGGTCTTGTTGTCGATCACCGGGATCGAGTCGATGAGCGCCCTGTTGGCGCCTTCGACCAGGCCGGTCCGGGTGTCCGCCCAGGAGTGCCCGTGCACGTGGAAGGTGTGCATGTCGTCGCCGATGCCGATCACGATGAACTCGACCCGTTCGCCGAGCTTGGCGACCAGGCAGGTCGGGCCCGGCTGCGGGTTCACCGGGTCGCAGGTGTCGGCCTCCGCGCTGCGCCGCAGGTTGATGGTCTGCCGGTCGCCGAAGGCCGTCACGTAGGTCCGGTCCGGCCTCGGGTCGCCCTGCCGGCGTACCACCAGGCCGCCGAAGAGCCCTGAGCGGAGGCCCTGGGTGCCGTGCGGGCCGCCGACGACGTGGTCGTGGTACCACCAGTAGCCGGCGGTGCCCTGCGAGGTCGCGGTGCGCGGCTTGGCGTACCAGATGTACGTCCGCGACCCGCCCGGCGGCACGAAGGAGTTGCTGTGCACCGTGCCGTCGGACATCTGGGTGTACTTCACCCCGTGCACGTGCAGCGAGACGCCGACCGGATGCGCCGGATCGGTGCGCAACTGCTCCAGGGTGGCGGCCGGCACCTGGTTGTGCAGGGTGATCGCCAGGCATTCCCCCTCGATCATCTCCATCGTCGGCCCCGGGTAGGAGGCCGTCTGCGGGGTGAGCCCGTAGCCGAGCCGGACCTGGTTGGTCACCGGGTCCTTGGGCAGCTCGACCGCGTACAGCTGTAGCCGGCGGTCCGGGGTGACACAGCCGGCCGGCCGCTCCGCCGAGGCGGCGGCGGCCTCGACGGACCGCTCGGCCGGCCGGGCGGCCGTGGTGGCGCCGCCGGCCACGGCCAGCCCGCCCGCGCCGACGAGCGTCACCAGCATGATGGCCGCCACCATCAGGGCCCGGCCGCCGCTGGTGCCGAGCAGCCGGACCGGCGACGCCGGCTGCGGCTCGACCCCGGCGGTGGGCGCCGAGAGTACGACCTCGCCGATGTCCTTCGTTTCGTTGTCCAACGTTCTATCCAATCGCTCGGCTAGGCGGGGAGAGGACGGCGTGCCGCGTCACGGGGTCAGCGGGGCGATCCGGACGTTGCGGAAGGTGACGATGTCGCCGGCGCCGTGGTTCTGCAGGCCGATGTAGCCGGTCGCGTTCTGCCGTCCGGCGCCGCCGGGATCGTCCGCCCGGGGCGGGCTGAAGACGGCGTCGGGGACGTTCAGGTACTCGTTGATCAACTCGCCGTTCCGGAACACCGAGTAGTGCTGGCCGACGACGCGGATCTCGTAGTCGTTCCAGCTGCCCTTCGGGGTGACCCCGGCACCGTCCAGGTCGACCCGGTCGAAGCCGTACACCGACCCGCTCTTGTACTGGTCGCCGTCGGTCCGGTCGAAGATCTGCAACTCGTGGCCGTACTTGATGGCCACCCACTCGGGGCGGGACTCCTGCGGGTGCTGGTGCACCTGCGGGAAGCGGACGAAGACCCCGCTGTTGGCCCGGCCGTCACCGGGGGCGTCGTCGCGCCACTGGAGCTTGAGCGAGAAGTCTCCGTAGCTGCGGACCGGGAACCAGAGCATCCCGAGGCCGTCGACCGCCCGACTGGTGATCGACCCGTCGGCGTTGCGCGTGAAGCCGCCGGCACCGACCTGCTCCCAGAGCTTGAACGAGGCGGCGGTGCGGTCCAGCAGCGGCTGGTAGCCCTGCTTCGCCTCGGGCCGGCCGACGCCGGAGTCGCGGGCGGTGCGTACCAGGGCGTTCTGCTCCTTCAGCAGGATCCTGCCCCGGTGGTGCAGGTGTTCGGCGACCGCCCTGACGTGCTCGACGAACTCGGCGTGGCTCGGCCAGGCCCGCTCGTCGGAGATCAGGTCGTTGATCGAGCAGCGGCCCTCGACCACCCGGTTCGGCACACCGCTGTTCGCCGTGCCGAGCCAGACCGTCGGCCGGGTGTCGGTCACCCGGCAGCTCGGTGCCGGCGGACCGCTCGGCACCACCGTGAAGGTGGCCGACGCGGTCCCCGAGACGTTGCCGGCCCGGTCGGTGGCCCGGTAGCTGACCGTGTGCGCGCCGGGAGTGTTGACGGTGAGCGGACCGGAGTAGACGACGTAGCCCCGGCCGTCGAGGGCGTACTCGACCCGGTAGACCCCGGACCCGGTGTCGGCGGCGGTGAGCACGATGGTGGCGCTGCCGACGTACGCCCAGCTGCCGTCCTGCTGGCCGGTGATCGCGGCGGTCACCGTGGGGGCGGAGTTGTCGGGGTCGGGCGGGGCGACCACGGTGAACGAGACCGACCCGGGCGTGGAGGTGTTGCCGGCCACGTCGGTGGCCCGGTACGAGACGGTGTGCTGGCCCGGCTGGTTGACGGTGACCGGGGCGGTGTACGCCGCGTACGGCTGCCCGTCGAGGGAGAACTCGACGCGCTCGACCCCCGATCCGGTGTCGGTGGCCGAGACGGTCACGGTGGCCGCGCCGACGTACGCGCCGTTGCCGTCCCGGTTGCCGGCGACGGTGGCGGTGGCGGTCGGCGGGGTGGAGTCATCCGGCCGCTCCACCACCGTGAACGTGACGGACTGCGGTGCGGAGGTGTTCCCCGCCTTGTCGGTGGCCCGGTAGCTGACGGTGTGCTCGCCGGGGGCGTTGACGGTGACCGGGGCGGTGTACGCCGCGTACGCCTGCCCGTCGACCGAGTATTCGATCCGGTCCACCCCCGACTCGGTGTCGGTGGCCGAGATGGTCACCGTGGCGGCACCGAGGTAGCCGCCCTCGTCGTCGCGGTCCCCGGTGACCCCGCCGGTGACGGTCGGCGGCGTGGTGTCCGGAGTGGACGTGTCGGCCACCTCGAACGTGACGGACTGTGGTGCGGAGGTGTTCCCCGCCTTGTCGGTGGCCCGGTAGCTGACGGTGTGCCGGCCCGGCTGGTGCACCATCACCGGGGCGGTGTAGGTGGCGTAGGTGCCGCCGTCGATGGAGTATTCGGTGCGTTCGACGCCGGATTCGGTGTCGGTGGCGGTGAGGGTGACGGTGGCCATGCCGATGTAGGCGCCGTCGTCGTTCTGTTCGCCGGTGACGGCGGCGGTGACGGTGGGTGCGGTGGTGTCGGGGTCGGCCGGCTCGACGACCTGGAAGGCGGTCGACTGTACGGCGGAGGTGTTGCCGGCGACGTCGGTGGCCCGGTACGTCACCGTGTGCTGCCCGGGGGCGTTCACCGTGACCGGGGCGGTGTAGGTGGCGTAGGTGCCGCCGTCGATGGAGTATTCGGTGCGTTCGACGCCGGATTCGGTGTCGGTGGCGGTGAGGGTGACGGTGGCCATGCCGATGTAGGCGCCGTCGTCGTTCTGTTCGCCGGTGACGGCGGCGGTGACGGTGGGTGCGGTGGTGTCGGGGTCGGCCGGCTCGACGACCTGGAAGGCGGTCGACTGTACGGCGGAGGTGTTGCCGGCGACGTCGGTGGCCCGGTACGTCACCGTGTGCTGCCCGGCGGCGTTCACCGTGACCGGCCCGGAGTAGGTGCCGTACGCACCGCCGTCCAACGAGTACTCGACCCGGCCGACGCCCGATCCGGTGTCGGTGGCGGAGAGGGTGACCGTCGCGGCGCCGACGTACGCACCGTTCTCGTCCTGTTCACCGGTGACCTCGGCGGTCACCGTCGGCGGGGTCGTGTCCGCGCCGCCGCCGCTGACCACGAGCAGTCCGGTCATCGCGCCGTGGCCGGGTATCGCGCAGAAGTAGCGGTAGGTGCCCTCCGTGAGCACCACGTCGACGGTCCACCGGCCCTGGTTGCTGTCGAACGGGTCGGCCAGGATGTTCACCTCGACATCGCGGTTGTACGCGGGGTTCCCGGTGTCGAAGGTGAGGGTGTGCTGCATGCCGCTGGTGTTGCCGGTCGCGACGCTGTTCTCGAAGACGAGGGTGGCCGGCCCGGCGACGGCGGTGGTGGGTGCGGAGACGTACGCCTCGGTGCTGTTGCCGCCCGTCCAGGTGAGCACCTGGGCCTGGAGCTGTCCGGCCGAGGTGGGGTCGCTGGCTCTGCTCCGCTCGGTGTCCGCCGGGCGGGCGCTGGCCGGGACGGCGAGGAGCGCCGAGCCGGTGATCAGGGCGACTATCGCCGCGAGCATCCTCATCGGTCGTCCGGACCGGCCGGTGCCGAGCCGGGGGAGCGGCCGCGAACGCCTCGGCGGGCCGCATCGCACAGGGAAGGCTGGCATGTCGAACACACCTTTCGCGAGTCTTGGGGCAACGTCGACGACCCGTCGGGGCTTCGCGTGGATCGACGGACGACATGGCGGCAGACCGCACACCGCTGGATCCGCGACGGTGGGTCCGGTGCCGGGGCTGCCGGCCTGTCACGGCTGTGTGGACGGGGTGTCTCGGTGGGGGAGGGTGGACTAGGGCGAGGTCGGACCGTTGGGCCAGTTGACGCGGGCCGTGTTGCCGAGCCGGCAGCGGAGCGACGCCGTTACCGGCATGGCGCGACGGCCGCGCCGGGTCTGCGGGCACGGTGACCTGGAGAGTTGGCGCCCCCGGCCGAGCCGTGACTCTCAGACGACGAGCTGACCGCGCCGCCGGTTAGCTCGTTTAAATATGTTGATGTTGTCCGACCCTAGGTTCTTGTCGTCAGGATGTCCAGATCTTTCGGCAGGATCGCCCCCACTTTTGTTTCTGATGACAAAAGAGTGTGACGGCGTACGACATCCGCGACCGGACGGCCCGCGCAGGCTTGACGCCTGGCGACGAGTAGCGGGTGACGCGTCGCGGATGCCGGATGTCGGATGCTGGGCGGCGCCGGGTGCCAGCCCGCCCCGCCGGTCGGCGAGGCGGGCTCACCCACGATCAGGAATCGTCGGCCGCCGAGGCGAGCAGCCGGGCGAACTCGGCCGGTTTGCTGATCATGGGCCAGTGGCCCGAATCGATGTCGACCAGGTCGAGACGCCTGACCCTGCCGAGTTCGGGCACCTCCCCGGCGGCGATCCACTGCTGCGCCTGATCGGGTGAGAACTCCGGGCAGACGAGTACGACCGGGACGTCGAACCGTCGCTCGTCCACCAGCCGTACCACCCCGCTGGCCACCCCTTCCGGGACCGGGATCGCGCCGGCCGCGAAGGACCGCCGGGCCTCCTCGTCGAGGTCGGCGGAGTCCGCGCCCTCGAAGGGACCCCAGCCGGGGAAGGGCATCACGCCGTCCTTCAGCTCGAAGAACTCGGCGTAGGAGCCGCCGTCCGCGACGGGGAAGCCGCCGACGAGGACGACCTTGGCCACCTTCTCCGGGCGGGCGTCGGCGGCCAGCCAGGCCAGCGTGCAGGCGGCGGAGTGCCCGACCACAATGGGCTTCCCGGGCGCCGCGTCCACGGCGGCGAGCACCGTCGCCACCTGGTCGTCGAGGGTGGCGGAGGTGGCTCCGTCGCCCTGTCCGGGAAGGGTGATCGGCACGGGTCGGTGGCCGGTCGCCTGGAGTGCGGGCACGACGTCGTCCCAGGCGGATCCGTCGAGCCAGAGGCCGGCGACGAGTAGTACGTCCATGATCAGTGTTCCTCTCTGCGGCGCGGTCAGGTGGCCTCCGGCCCTGGAGCCGGTGCTTCCCGGGCACGACGCTAGGCCCTGATCCGGACGATCTACTACCGGTTCATGCCGGGTGGCATCTAGGCTGCGCCGGTGTCGACCGAAACGAGCCCCACCGCACGAGCCCTTCGTACCCTGGAGATCCTCCAGGCCCGCCCGGGCGCGACGGCCGGTGAACTCGCCGGACGCCTGGGCGTCACGGAGCGGGCCGCCCGGCGGTACGTCGGAATCCTCCGTGAGGCCGGCATCCCCGTGGAGTCGATCCGGGGCCCGTACGGCGGGTACCGGCTCCGACGCGGGACGAGGCTGCCTCCGGTCGTCTTCACCGAGGCGGAGGCACTCGGTCTGGTCATGGCGGTGCTCGACGGTCAGCCGGCAGCCGCCGAGGCCGACGCCGACGACCTGGTCGGCTCCGCCCTGGGCAAGGTCATCCAGGTACTCCCGGAGAGCATCGGCCGGCAGGCGGCGGCGCTGCGCAGGCACGCCTCGGCCGCACCCGACCGGTATTCGTCCCGCCCCGATCCCGCCATCACCAGTGCGCTGGTCACCGCCGTCGCGGCCCGACGCCGGGTGCTGGTCACCTACCGGACGGAGTCCGGCAACGAGTGGGACGCCGAGGTGGATCCCTGGGCGGTCGTGGTCCGGTACGGGCGCTGGTACCTCCTGTGCCACTCGCACCGCGCGGACGCGGTCCGCACCTACCGGCTCGACCGGGTCCGCGCGGTCCGGCAGACCGGCTACCCGTTCGAGCCGCCCGACGGCCTCGACCCGGTCGCGGCGCTGGAGGAGAACCTGGGCACCGGGTGGGAGTTCCCCACCCGGGTCGTCTTCGACGCCCCGGCGGCCGAGGTGGCCCCGTGGATCCGGCCCCCGATGGGACGGCTCGAACCCGCCGGTGCCGGCTGCGCGCTGGTCGGCAGCACCAGCAATCCCGCGATGTACGCCGAGGAGTGGCTGCCGAGCGTGCCGTTCGCCTTCCGCGTCGAGGGTGGGCCGGAACTCCGGGCGGCTGTCGCGGCCGTCGCGGCCCGGCTCGGCGCCGCCGTCGCCCCCTGAGCCGGTGGTGGCGGCGGCTGCTGCGGCGACGGCCCGCTCCGCGCCCCTGCCGGAACCTGCCGCAGTGCCTTCCGGCGCCCGGCGGAGGGCTGCTGGGGCCCGGACCCGGGGCTTCTACAATGGACGGGTGGATACCGACTCGACCTCGGCGAACGACCTCACCTGGATGCTGGACCAGTTGGTGGAGATTCCCGACGTCGTCCACGCCGCCGTCCTGTCGACCGACGGGCTGATCGTCCAGAAGTCCACCGGACTGGCCCAGGACGCGGCGGAACTCCTGGCCGCCGGTGCCTCCTCCCTGCACAGCGTCGCCGCCGGCACGGGCCGACGGTTCGACAGCGGGCCGGTGCAGCAGGTCATCGTCGAGTACGACGGCCACACCCTCTTCGTCGCGGCCGCGGGTCGCAACGCCCGGCTGGCCGTACTCTGTGAGCAGACCGTCGACATGGGCACGGTCGCGTACGAGATGAGCCGGCTGGTGATCCGGATCGGTGAGCACCTCGGCGCCGAGGTACGCCGGACCGCGACGGCCGCCAACGGCCAGCAGGGCAGGGGTTATGGCGTATGACGTCTGGGACGGCGAGGACGCGGCGCAGGCCGGGTTGGTGCCGCTGTACGTCCTCGTCAAGGGGCGGACGAGTCCGCGCAACAGCAACCTCGACCTGGCCACCCAGGTCATCGCCCTGCCGGTCGACCCGAGTCGGCTGGATCTGGAGTACCGTGAGATCGTCGACCGCTGCACCCGCTGGGTGTCGATCGCCGAGATCGGCGCCTATCTGCACCGCCCGCTCACCATCACCAAGGTCATGGTGGACGTGCTGATCGAGCAGGGATACCTCCGGGTCGGCGCACCGGCACAGCAGAAGATCGCCGATCGGCGACTTCTGGAAACGGTTCTCGCCGGTCTGGAAAGACTCTAGGCAACGAGGAAATCGAACGTGGATCGCAGGTCGCCGGCTGCTCGGGGATCGAGGCGCTCTCCTGCCGGGCCTCGGGGTCCGGCGGGGGACCCCGAGGCCGGCGGAACCGCGCCGCTACCCGGCGTAGGTCTCGAACTCGGCGACTCTCGGCGTACTGGTCGAACTGGTGATGTCAAAAGTGATCTTGCGTAGTGAGGCTGCGGGGAAGGTGATGACACCCGCTCCGCTGCCGGAGGTCAGCACCGCACCGGTGTCGTGGTTGACCACCCGCCAGGACCCGATGTTGCCGACCGCACCTGACGCCTCACGGATGTTGATCCGGGAGACGGTGGTGGCGGAACCCCACTTGATCGAGATGGAGCCGGTCGAGCCGGCCGGCGACCAGTACGTGTTCATGTCACCGTCCCGCACGTCGCCGTAGCCGGTGCCGGCGGCCTTGCTGGAGCCGTCCGAGCCGGCCCCGATGCTGAGGTTGGTCCCGCTGGGGGGCTGGGTCGGGGTCGGGGTAGGCGTGGTCGGCGTGGGTGTGGGCCTCGTCGGCGTCGGCGTGGGGCGGGTCGGCGTCGGCGTCGGTCCCTGCGGCGAGCAACTGCCGTCCGAGAAGCGCAGCCCGGTGTTCGCGCCCGCCGTCTGCCGAACGACGTCCGGCACACAGCTGGCCCCGTCGAGACGGTAGGAGTACGGGATGCTGACGGTGGTGTTGGACTGCGGGTTGGGGCCCGCCGGGTTGGTGTCGCTGCCCGGGCTGGACCAGGTCACGTTGTCGAAGACGTTGCCACTGACCTGCCAGTAACCGGCCTCGCTGGTGTAGAAGGTGCCCAGCACGTCCTTGGAGTTCCTGAAGTAGTTGTTCTCCACCTTGGCCCGGGCCCCGGCCCGGGAGTTGATGCCGGACTCGTTCAGGCTCACGTAGTGGTTGTTGTAGATGTGCGCTATGCCGCCCCGAAGCAGTGGCGTACGGGAGTCGATGTTCTCGTACAGGTTGTGGTGGTACGTGATGAAGCCGTTCGAGCGGTCGCTCTCGCTGGATCCGACGAGGCCACCACGGCCGGAGTTGCGCAGAATGCTGTAGGAGAGGGTGACGTACTGGGTGTTGTCCTTCATGTCGAAGAGGCCGTCGAAGCCCTCCGACTCCCCGCCGGACGCCTCCAGGGTGACGTGATCGACCCAGACGTTGCGGACGGTGCTCTCCATGCCGATCGCGTCACCGCCGTTGGACGTCGGCGATCCCGACTTCTTGACGTTCCGGATCGTCACGTTCTGGATGATGATGTTGCTGGAGTCGCGGATGTGGATCCCGAGCTGGTCGAAGACGGCTGCGCCGACCCCGATGATCGTGACGTTGCTGATCTCCTTGAGTTCGATCTTGTCGGCGGCGGTGTTGCAGCTGTCGCCGGAGACCTTGCTGGTGTTGCCGTGGTTGATGGTCCCGGTGACCTCGATGGTGATCGGGGTACTGCTACTGGCCCGGCCGCAGAGGGCCGCGTGGATGGCGGTCCCGGTGCTGGCCCGGACCGTCTGTCCACCCGCACCGCCGGTGGTTCCACCGTTCTGGGTCGCATAGCCGGTGGCGCTGCCGACCGCGGCCGACGCCTGGGGCATCGGTAGCGCGACACCGACCGCGACCCCGACGGCCGCCGTTGCCAGCGCCGCCTGGAGCCGCAATGCGGCTGGTCGTCGTCTCATCTTCGCCTCACTCTTCGTCTGTCGAATGCTGGTGTGCCGGTACGTGCCGCGCTCATTTCGGCGGGCCGCCGGGGCTGCCGATCCGTCGCCCTGCGCCGGTGCACCCGCCACCGCTGGTGCAGGAGTTGGACCCGCCCTTCCGCGCGTGGATCGGGTCGCGGCTCCGCTGCGGCCCGGCCCGCACCGGGGCCCGCGAGAGCGCTGGCGCTGGTCGATGGGTCGACAGCGTCAGAGCGGAAGGGAAAGCGCTTTCTCCAGCGAGGATAGGGAAGTGTCTATAGAGAAGGCAAGATCGTGCCCGGATTGCGGGTGGATGATCAGGTTCGGGGGCTCTGGGCTCTTCGGAGCCGTCAGGCGCCCGGTCGGTAGCGCCGCTCGACGTGGCCCTCGAGGTCCTCCGGATAGAAGTAGACAGGCCGGAGGTTGCCGCTCGCGTAGTGCTCGGCCTGGTCGTCGAAGTGCGGTGAGTCGGGATGCCCGCTGGCGCCGCCCGCCGTCACCGCCCAGGCGCGCAGCCTCGGCCCGAACTCGACCACCGCCACGAAACTGTTGCCGCTGGTGCCGTAGTAGCGCTTCGTGCCGGGCCAGCGCCGCGCGCCGAACGAGGCGAGCGATCCCCACTGCGCGGAGGTGAAGGGTACCGGGATGCTCGGCTTGGCGTCGTCGAACGTCTGGACGATCGCGCCGTCGTTGCGCTGAAAGCGGTTGATCTCGCCCCAGGGCACCTGCCAACTGCCGAAGTCCTGGCTGAGCCGCTGGCTCGCCGCGTCGAGCGCCTCAAGTCGCTGCGCGTCGGTGGCGCGCTCGGCCAGGTAGTCCCACATGGACATGCTCGCGTCCCGGGCCGCCTGTGCCAGTGGTGCCCAGAGCGCCTCGCCCCAGAACACCGCCAGCGACGTCGCCGTCGATTCGGCACCCCAGTGGTAGTCCCAGCCGCGCAGCAGGTCGACCTGGCCGGCGAGGCCCGCCTTTCGCGGGTCGCCCTCGGGCAGACTGTCCCAGGCCGCCACCAGCCCCGGTACCAGCCGGGCGAACGCGGTCAGGTAGCGGTCGAAGGCGGCCTGGATCAGGGTCTGCGGGGTGAACCTGCTCCGCGCGGTCAGTACCCGGATCGCCTGCGGCCCGCGCGGGTTCTCACCGGCCTGGTCGAAGTAGCGCGGATAGTCGGCGGCGTCCGGGCTGTCCGCACCGGCCGCGGTCCACGGCCAGTTGTTCGTGTTGAACGCCCAGCCGTTCCTCGGATTCACCGCCTGCGGCAGGCTCCGGAGACTGTGCAACCCGCGCCAGTCGGTCGTCGGGTCGCTGCCGTCGACGGGCCTGCGGTAGTCGAAGCGATCATCGCGGATCGGCATGAACTGCGGTACCAGGAAGGCGATCTCGCCCTTCGAGTCCGCGAAGAGGGTGTTGTTCGAGCTGTTGGCCTTGAGGCCCGCCACCCGGATGAAGTCCGAATAGTCGCGCGTCTTGGTGCGCAGAAAGCTCTGCTGGAGCGCCTCGACGGGCCGGTTCATCAGCGCGAACGCGATCCACTTTCCGTCGGCCTCGCGCACCACCGGCCCGTGGTGGGTGGCGAAGGTGGTGAAGGCGCGCCGCGCCCGCCCACCGTCCGCCGTACGGTAGGAGAGCGTGATCGTCTTCGTCGTCACTCGCCGCAGCACGTCCCCGTAGCGGTAGTAGCGATGACCGTCCGCCCTGGTCACGATCGTCTCGGCGAACTCGTCGACATTGTCGACGCCGCTCGAGGTGTGCATCCAGCCGGTCTTCGCGTTGAAGCCCTGGTAGATGAAGAACTGGCCCCAGGTGGCCGCGCCGTAGACGTTCAGCCCCTCACCGCTCGTCACGTGCTGCTCGGAGCGGAAGAAGAAGCTGGTGTGCGGGTTGATCAGCAGCAGTGCGTTGCCGTCCCGGGTGTGGCTCGGCGCGATCGCGATGCCGTTCGAGCCGCTCGGCTCCCGGAACAGCAGTCCGCGTTCCTCGTCCGTCATCGGCACCGTGCGCCCGCCGTAGAAGGCTTCGAGCTGGGTCAGCGGCACCCGCTCGATGTCACCGCCGATGCTGCCTTCGGAGAAACTCAACGGCATCCACGGCTCGAATCGGTCCAGCACGCGCGGGCGTACCTCCGGGTGGGTGGCGAGGTAGTAGTTGAGCCCGTCCGCCCAGGCCCGCATCAGTGCACGCAACCAGGCGGGAGTCTTCGCGTACTCTCGCTTCAGGACCTCGGGATCGACGAAGAGCCGCTGGCGCAGGTCCTGCCAGATCGCGCTCTCGCCCTCGGCCTCGGCGAGGCGGCCGAGGCTGACCAGATAGTTCCGCTCGATCCGGTTGAAGTCGTCCTCGGCCTGGGCGTACATCATGCCGAACACCGCGTCGGCGTCGCTGTGGCCCCGTACGTGTGGGATGCCCCAGTCGTCGCGGACGATCGTCACCCGCATCGCCTGCCTGCGCCAACGGGCGAGGTCGGGCCCGGCCTGAGCCGGAGCGGCGGACGCGGCACCGGACGGAAGCCCCGCCGCGACGGCCGCGGCTCCGGCGGCCAGTCCGACCGCTTCACCGAGAACTCGGCGCCTGCTCAGCCCTTGGTTCATGAGTTGTCCACCCTTCTCGAAGGCCCAGGGATCACCTGGCTCGGTGGCGGGATCCGCCTGCCGACGGCCGTCGTCCCGGCCGGGCACCGGCGGTGGTCATGGTCGGCACCGGGGCTGTCCGGCTGGTCCGACCGGGGCGAACAGCCGGGAAGTCATGATCATCACTCTAGGTCAAACCCGCCCGATCCGGAACCGCGTCGACCGCGCCGATTTCGATCGGCACCTATGCGCGTCGGCACCTATGCGCGTCGGCACCTATGCGCGCCAACTCGCCGGGCACGATTCCCGGCACGCCGAGGTGCCGGGACGGCTCGGGCGGCCGTCACCGCTGGCGCCGGTCATCGCAGCGCCGCCCCCACCAGGAGGTCGCGGTGTGCGAGCGTCCAGAGTGCGGCCCGGACTGCCAGGCGAGTGTCCAGAGCCCCTCGCCGTCGCGTGACTCCCGGGTGAAGCCCAGAACGCGGGCGTACCGGCCGTTGTCGACGATCGCGAATCGTAGGATCCGTTCGACGAGATCTGCCCGTGCCGGGCGCGCTAGGCCGTAGCCGTCGAGGAAGCAGCGAAACCACCCGGCCCGGGTCCCGGCCCTTCTGCCCGACGCCTCGGCCGGGATGCGTCCGGGAGCGGGACGCGCCCCGGGCTGCCATCACACCACCGTTAGCCTGTGTGGACCGGCGGCAGTGCTCGCGGCGGCCTGCGCGGGCGGGCAGCCGGCGAACCGTCGAGTCGGTCGAAGGGGGGCAGTGGTGTGACGGGGCGGTTCGGTCGGCTCACCGACGCGATGCTGGGCGGAGTACGGACCGCCCGGGCCAGGGCGCGTGAGCTGCGTGAGGAGTTCCGCACCAGCGACGAGCCAGAACGGCTCCTCGTCGCCCCGCTGCTCCCCGGCGAGCGGCTCCGCTACGTCGGGCTCGCTTCCCTTCGTACGGCCCAGACGCACCGCGCCGGCGGCGAGCTCGCGGACCGGATGGCCGGCGAGATCGCCGAGGCGCTCGATCCTCGGGCGCTCTTCGGCCTGCTGCACATCGTCAACCCGGTCGCCTGGCTGGACGCGGTGATGACACCGGTGCGGCTCGCCTCGGGCATGCTGCTGCACCCGGCCAGGGCCGCCGCGGTTGCCGCCGGACCGTCGGAGCAGACGGCGCCGGAGTCCGTACCGGGGCACCAGCCGGCGCACCGGGAGCCGCTGCCGCTGACCGAGGAGCAGGAGGCGTTCCGGGCCCTGTTCCGGTTGAGCCCGTACCGCCCGCTGGCCGACCAGCTCGCCGAGATCGCCTACCGGCGTCGGTACGCCTTCAGCGGTGATCTCGCCACCCACGCCGGTAGCCTGCTGCTCTTCCTCGACCGGTACACCGGTACACCACTGGCGGTGACCGACTCGCACCTGCACCTGCTGCGGATGGGTCGCCGGCCCGACGAGGGCCGGCCGGACCGGCGCCAGCCGAGACTGCTCTGGAGCGTGCGGCGCGACCGGGTGGCCCGGATCGACTCCGAGGGCGGCCCCACCCGACTGCTGCGGTTCCCGTCCACCGTCGTTTTCGACGACGGCTCGTGGATCCGGATCGTCAACCCGACGATCCACGACGACCAGTCCCGGTTTCTCGCGGCGATCGAGGGGATCCCGGGACAACGACCCGGGCCCTGAGTCGTCGGTCAGTAGGCGGCCGGCGGGTGCGGGTCACCGGTCTACCGTCGTGATGCCGCCCGGGCCGCCCGCCGGGTGTCGCGGAGGCGCCGACCCGGCCCGTACCCGACGGGCCGGGCGAGGTGCGCTAACCGCGGGTACGCCGGGCCAGCCAGCCGGCCATCGCGCGGACGCCGTACCCGATGGCCCGCTCGTCCGGGTCGAAGGTGCCGAAGTGCGGGGCGCTGGTCTCGATGCCGGCCCCCGGGGCCCGGACGCCGAGGAAGGTGTAGGTGCCGGGCATCCGGTCGAGGAAGAGTGCGAAGTCCTCGCCGTTGAACGGTACCGGGGCGTGTAGCCTGCCGACCCGGGCAGCACCGAGGCGCTGCCGCAGATAGCGCTGCAATGCCAGGCCCTCCCGCTCCGGGCAGAGCATGGCCGGGAATGGGGTGTCCCGGAAGCTCACCGACGCCTCGCCGGACGAGTGCGCGAGTCGACGGATCTCCTCGCGGACCTCGGTGTACCGGTGCTCCGGCCAGCAGCGGTAGGAGATCCGGACCTCCGGCGGACCGGCGGCGTCGGGTGTCTCCGCCCGCATGAAGACGAACTCGGCCAACGGTCCGTCCGGGGTCTGGATGTCCGTGACGAGCCGTTCGAGGTCCGCGGGCGTGGCGGGTGGGGACACCGTGCCGAGGGCGTTGATCGCGGTGGCGAGCCGCTGCGCCCGGGCAGTCGCGTCCGGTCCCGCCAGCGTCACCACGCCCCGGTCCTGACCGGGGAGTCCGGACCCGGGCATCACGACGAACTGGCCGACCGGGAAGGGACCGCAGTGCAGGGCGTGGATCTCCGCCGGCCGGGCCTGGCCGAACAGGTCGGCGGCGAGCATCGCGGCGGCGCCGCTGAGCGCCTCCTCGGCGGGTTGGAAGACGAACACCACGGAGCCGGTGAGGCGGTTGCGCAGCAGTGCCAGGACCTGTGCGATCCCCACCCCCACGGTGGTGTGCAGGTCGTGCCCGCACAGGTGGGCCGGTCGCGTGCCGCCGCCGAACTGATCGCCCGGCGGTACCGCGTCCATGTCGGCCCGGTAGGCGACCGTCCGGCCGGGCCGGGCGCCGGTGAGGACCGCAACGACTCCGTGACCGCCGACCCCCGTTCTGACCTGCAGGCCCGCCGCGCGAAGTCGCCGCGCCACCACGGCGGCGGTGCGCCGCTCCGCGCCCGCCGTCTCGGGGTGCCGGTGGAGGTCGCGGCGTAACTCGACGAGGTCGCGGTCCAGCCGGGACGCCACGGCGTCCACCGCGCGCCCGTCGACCGGACCGAAGGCCGGAGCACCGCCCCGGGGCGATGCAGCCGCGGCCCGTGCGCCCTCCGCGGCCGCCAGCCCACCGCCGAGTACGGCGACAGCGGCACCACCGAGCAGCGCCCGCCGGCTGACGACCGGCCCATCCACGTTCGACATGCTTCCTCCCGTGAGACTGCGACTGCCGTCCGAGCAAGTCGACCGACCGAGTCTGTGGCACGGGACCGGGGGAACGCATTGAAGCTGGCCCCTCCATTCGACCGGCGGCTACCCCTACCCCGCGCCTCGATAACCGTGCAGGACCGGTGCGGCCGACCCCGTCCGGCGAGCCGGCTAGGCGGTCCCGAGGTCGCCGACGGCCCGGGTCGACTCGCCGAGCGGCTGGCGTGCCTCGGCCGAGTCCGGGCGACCCGTACGGCGGTGCGGGTGGCGGTCAGCGCCTCGGCGGCCCGGCCGAGCCGGAGTGCGTAGTAGGCGCGTCGATGGTGTGCGGGTCGGTGGGATCGACCGTGCCGGGGTCGCCGGTGGCCGTACGCGGGCGGGTGTACGGCTCGACGAACGGCTCCGGTGCGCCGTGGCTCTCCAGCAACTGCGCCGGGGGCAACGGTCGGTGCCACGGCGGACTCTCCGGTAGGGCCCGAGGACGGGCATCCGCTCCGAGGGTACCGACGGAGGGGTCAGCGTCGGCGGCCCCGGCCGCCGAAAAGGCTTTCAACCCTGTGCCGCGGCGCGGGTGGTCCGCGGACGCTTCCGGTGGCGGCTCCTCTCGACCGCGTCGGGTGGCTGTGCCCGGCCGGGGTCACGCCCGGACGGCGAGCGCGCGGTTCGGCGGACCTGCTGCGCCCGTGTCGGCCCGAACCCGCCGGTCCGTCAGGCGCCCGACGCCCCGGCCGGCGCCCACCGGCCCGAAAGCATTTCGGCGGGTACCGGCAGCCGGGCGGCGGGCCGTCGATCCTGGTCGATGATCCGCAGGCAGGCGTCGAAATCCACTGTTGACATGAGCGTAACCGGGCCACCAGAATCCTCCGAAAAGGTTTTCGGTGCAGTGAGGGGGCCGGTGACCATGACGACCACTCGGCACCTCGACGCGCTCCGGCGCGGAGCACCACGCCCGGTTGACCCGCGGCTGTGGCTGGCCGCCAGCGACCTTGACCGGAACCGTCGCCGCCGTCGATGCGGATCCGGCCGGTCGGGTGGAACGGAGTGAGGCAGGTGAGCATGGCGAACGAGCCGGCGGAGATCTGGTTCCTGACGGGGAGCCAGTCGCTCTACGGCGAAGAGGTGCTCGAACAGGTCGCCGCACAGTCCCGCGAGGTGTGCCAGCGACTCGCCGACGGTCTGCGCGCGCAGCCTCGTCTCGTCTGGAAGCCGGTGCTGACCACCGCCGACGCGATCCGCCGGACGTGTCTGGACGCCACCGCCGAAGACCGGGTGGTCGGCGTCGTCGCCTGGATGCACACGTTCTCACCGGCGAAGATGTGGATCGCCGGCCTCTCCGCGCTCGGCAAGCCGCTGCTGCACCTGCACACCCAGGCCAACCGGTCGCTGCCCTGGACCGAGCTCGACATGGACTTCATGAACCTCAACCAGGCGGCACACGGCGACCGCGAGTTCGGGTACGTCCAGTCGCGGTTGGGGGTGGCCCGCAAGACCGTCGCGGGCTTCGCCGGCGATCCGGCGGTACACGAACGGGTCAGCGACTGGGCCCGCGCCGCGACCGGCGCCCGCGCCGCGCGGTCGCTGCGGATGGCCCGCTTCGGGGACAACATGCGGGACGTCGCCGTCACCGACGGCGACAAGGTCGGTGCCCAGGCGACCTTGGGGGTCTCCGTCAACGCCTACGGGGTCAACGCGCTCGTCGCGGCGGTCGACGAGGTCGCCGACTCGGACGTCACCCGGCTCGTCGCCGACTACGAGGAGCGCTACGACGTCGTACCGGAACTGCGGCGCGGCGGCGAGCGGCACGCCTCACTGCGCTACGGCGCCCGGATCGAACTCGGGCTGCGCCAGTTTCTCGTCGACGGCGGCTTCGACGCCTTCACCACCAACTTCGAGGACCTGGGCGGCCTGCGGCAACTTCCCGGCCTGGCCGTGCAGAACCTGATGGCCGACGGCTACGGCTTCGGCGGCGAAGGCGACTGGAAGACCGCCGCCCTGCTGCGCATCCTCAAGGTCGTCGCCGGGGACCGGCCGGGCGGGACCTCCTTCATGGAGGACTACACCTATCACTGGGGTCCGGGCGAGCCGAAGATCCTCGGCGCGCACATGCTGGAGGTCTGCCCCAGCATCGCCGCCACCCGGCCCAGCCTGGAAATCCACCCGCTGTCCATCGGTGACCGGGAGGACCCGGTCCGGCTGGTCTTCACCGCCGCACCCGGCCCGGGACTCGTCGTCGGCCTCGCCGACCTGGGCGGGCGGCTGCGGCTGACCGCCAACGAGATCGACCTGGTCGAGCCCGACGAGCCACTGCCCCGGCTGCCGGTCGCCCGCGCGGTCTGGATTCCGCGTCCCGACCTCGCCACCTCGGCCGAGTGCTGGCTGCTGGCCGGCGGCCCGCACCACACCGTACTGAGTACGGCGGTCGGCGCGGAGGCGCTCGCCGACCTCGCCGACATGTCCGGGGTCGAACTGCTCACGATCGACGCCCGGACCGACCACCGGTCGTTCGCCAACCACCTGCGCTGGAACAGCGGCTACCACCGCCTGGCGCAGCGGCTCTAGCCGCACGTCTACCGCACCAACAAGGAGAACGGCGCACATCTCACACGAATCCGAGGAGAATCATGAAAAGAAGATCGGGCGGGCGGACCGTCCGGCGGTCCCTGGCCGGAGTCCTCGCCGCGACGCTGATCCTCAGTTCGGCGGCGTGCGGTGACGACGGCCCGGGCGACCAGGGCGGCGTGGCCGAGGCCGGTCCCACCGGCGTCGACGACGGCAGCGAACTGACGCTCTGGACCCGGGCCCCGCTGGAGAAGCAGGCGAAGCTGCTCGTCGAGGCGTACAACGCCGGTCACCAGAACAAGGTCAAGCTGACTGTCGTACCGAACGACGACTACGTCGCGAAGGTGGGCGCGGCGGCCGGCTCCGGCGGCCTGCCGGACCTCTTCGCCGCCGACATCGTCTACGTGCCGAACTGGGTCAACCAGGGACTGTTCCAGGATCTCAGCACCAACATCGACGGCCTCGGCTTCAAGGACGCCATCAACAAGGGCCACCTCTCGGCCGGTACCCAGGACGGCAAGGCGCACGTGCTGCCCTTCGTACTCGACCTGTCGATGCTGTTCTGGAACAAGCAACTCTTCAGGGACGCCGGGCTGGACCCGGAGAAGGCACCGTCGAACCTGGCGGAGTACGCCGCCGCCGCGAAGGCCGTCCAGGCCACGAAGAAGCCCGGCGTCTACGGCACGGCGGCCGGGCTGAACTGCGGCGGCTGCCTCGTCTTCACCTGGTTCCCCTCCGTCTGGGCCAGCGGCGGCGAGGTGCTCAGCGAGGACGGCACCGAGGCGAGACTGGCCGACGCGACAGCACAGAAGGTGTACAGCACCTGGGCCGACCTGTGGAAGTCGGGCGCCGTGCTGCCCGCCTCGGCCGGCGAGACCGGGCCGACCTGGACGGCGGCGTTCACCGAGGGCAAGGTCGGGCTGATGTTCTACCCGGCGACGCTGCTCTCGTCGACGCCGTTCGACGTCGGTGTCGCCGGCATCCCGGGCCCGGACGGCGGCGCCTCGACCTTCGTCGGCGGGGACGGCATCGGCGTCTCCAAGGACTCGAAGAAGGCCGCGCAGGCCTGGAACTTCCTGAGCTGGATGATGTCCGAGGAAGCCCAGGTGGAGGTGCTGGCCAAGAACAAGGACGTGGTGTCCCGCTCCGACCTGGCCAACAACAGGTACGCCGCCCAGGACCCCCGCCTCGTCACCATCAACGAGGTCGCCGGCAAGGGCGACACCCCGGTCGCGCTCAACTTCCAGCAGGCGTTCAACGCACCGGGCAGCCCCTGGCTGACCCTGGTCCGCAACCAGGTGCTCAACGGCAGCGGGGACCTGGCCAAGGACAACAAGGAAATCACGGCGGTACTCCAGCAGTAGGCGTCGCCGCAGGCGTATGCCGGTCCACCGCCACGGTGTGCGGACCCGGCATACGCCGGCCGCGCCGCATCCGCGAACCGTCGCCGGTCCGGCCCGTCGCCGATCGAACGAGGAGTTGTGATGAACGTCAGCGCACCGGTCCGGCCACCCAGTGCGGCCCGGCCGGGCCGGATCCGGCCCAGCCGGCGGCAGGCCCTGCTCGGCTGGATCTACGCCACGCCGACCGCGGCATTCGTGGTGGCGCTGTTCGTGGTGCCACTGCTGCTCGTGATCAAGATGTCGCTGTCCCGGTGGCCGTTGCTCAGCGGTGACCAGGGCGTCAACGCGCCGGACAACTTCACCAAGGCAATCAACCACCGCTTCTTCACCGACTCGGTGGTCTTCACCCTCAAGTACACCGTGATCGCGACCGTGCTGCTGCTCGCGCTCGGCCTCGGGATGGCCCTGCTGGTGCAGGAGTCCAGCCGGTGGAACAACCTGCTCCGGGCGTCCTTCCTGGTGCCCAGCGCGCTCGGGCTGGCGTCGGCGTCCCTGCTCTTCTACGTGCTCTACTCGCCGTACGCGAGCCCGCTGGCGCCGGTGGTGGAGCGGCTCGGCATCACGTTCCTGGGCTCACCGAACGCGGCGCTCTTCTCCACGGTGTTCCTCATCGTCTGGCGCTACGCCGGCTTCTACATGGTGCTGATGCTGGTCGGGTTGCAGAGCATTCCGGCCGACGTCTTCGAGGCGGCGCGTTCGGACGGGGCGACCCGCTGGCAGACCTTCCGGAGCGTCACCCTGCCACTGCTCCGCCCGACACTCGCGCTGACGACCGTGCTCTGCGTGACCGGCTCCCTGCTCGCCTTCGAGCAGTTCTACATCCTCACCAAGGGCGGTCCGGACAACAGCACCATCACGGTGGTCCAGCTCATCTACATGATCGCGTTCCAGGGGCAGAACGACCTCGGCGTCGCGGCGGCGCTCTCGGTCATCGTGCTGGCGGCCCTGGTCCTCATCAACGCGCTGCAACTGCGCGCCTTCCGGTCGGAGGAGAACTGACGCCATGACCGTCGATTCCAGGCCCACCAGGGCCGCCGTGCCGGGGCCGCCCCGGCCGCCGGAGCGGGTGCCGACCAGGCCGAGGCCGCGCGGTCTCACCATCGCCGGCGTCGCCTTCCGGACGCCCTACTGGGTCTTCACCGGAGCGGTGGCGGTGATCTTCCTCTTCCCGCTGGTCTGGACCGCCGTCGCCTCGGTCTCGCCGCAGGCGGGCACCAACCAGGTGACCGGGTGGGGCTTCGGCAACTACACGACCCTCGCCGACTACCAGGCCGGGGTCTGGCGCTACCTCGCCAACTCGGCGCTCGTCTCCCTGCTGACGGTCGTCCTCACGCTGCTGGTCTCGCTGCTCGGCGGCTACGCCTTCGCCCGGTTCCGCTTCCCCGGCCGGAACCTCCTCTTCCTGCTCACCCTGGCCATCCTGATGGTGCCGTACGCGACCCTGCTCATCCCGCTCTACGTCCTGCTCAACGAGGTCGGGCTACAGAACTCGCTGGTCGGTGTCGCCCTGGTGCTCACCATGTTCCAGCTGCCGTTCTCCACCTTCCTGATGCGGATCTCCTTCGAGGCGGTGCCGCGCGAACTCGACGAGGCGGCGAGGGTCGACGGCTGCTCGTCGTTCAGCGCGCTGTGGCGGGTGCTGATCCCGGCGGTCAAGCCGGGCCTGATCACCGTGGGACTCTTCGCGTTCCTGGCCGCCTGGAACGACTTCATGGCGCCGCTGATCCTGATCAACGACTCCGAGCGGATGACGCTGCCGCTCGCCGTGGCCAACCTCCGCGGCCAGGTGCAGGGCGTCGTCGACTACGGCGCGACGGAAGCCGGCGTCGTCGTCCTGGCGCTTCCGTGCGTCGTGCTGTTCCTGCTGCTCCAACGACACTACGTGCGCGGATTCATGTCCGGCGCACTGAAGGGATGACCATGGCATCCAGCGCCTCCACGGCGGCCCCCGTCCTGCCGAGCCGCGGGCGGCTCCGGCCGCTCGGACTGGACGAGGTCCGCATCACCGGCGGCTTCTGGGCCGAACGTCAGTCCGTCAACGCGGCGGCCAGTCTCGACCACATCGCGCACTGGCTCGAACGGGAGGGCTGGATCCGCAACTTCGACCTGGTGGCCGACGGCGGCGACCTGGCCGGGGGGCGCCGGGGGCGGGAGTTCTCCGACTCGGAGGTCTACAAGTTCCTGGAGGCGATGGCCTGGGAGATCGGCCGCAGCGACGACCCGGGACTGGAGGCGAGGTTCCGCGCCGTCGTGCGGCGGGTGGGTCGGGCCCAGGACGCCGACGGTTACCTCAACACCAGGTTCGGGCACCCCGGTCAGCCGCCGCGCTGGTCGGACCTGCGCTGGGGCCACGAACTCTACTGCGTCGGCCACCTCCTCCAGGCCGCCGTCGCGCGGGCGCGTACCCGGCCGGACGCGGACGACGGGCTGGTGGCGATCGCCCGGCAGGCCGCCGACAACATCTGCCAGACCTTCGGGCCGGACGGCATCGACGGTCTCTGCGGGCACCCGGAGATCGAGCCCGCGCTGGCGGAGTTCGCCCGGGTCACCGGAGACGACCGCTACCTCGACCAGGCGGCGCTCTTCGTCGAGCGGCGCGGCCACGGTCGGCTCGGCGACGTGGAGTGGCGCCGGGAGTACTTCCAGGACGAGACCCCGGTACGCCAGGCGACGGCGCTGCGCGGGCACGCGGTCCGGGCGAACTACCTCGCCGCCGGGGCGGTCGACGTGGCCACCGAGACGGACGACCCCGGCCTGCTCAAGGCGGTACGCGACCAGTGGCGGACCGGGGTGGCCCGGCGCACGTACGTCACCGGTGGGCAGGGCTCCCGGCACCAGGACGAGGCGTTCGGCGAGGACTGGGTGCTGCCGCCCGACCGCGCCTACTCGGAGACCTGTGCCGGGGTCGGGTCGGTGATGCTGGCCTGGCGGCTGCTGCTCGCCTGCGGCGACTCCGGGTACGCCGACCTGATCGAACGGACCCTCTTCAACGTGGTGTCGACGTCACCGGCGGCCGACGGGCGGAGCTTCTTCTACACCAACACCCTGCACCGGCGGGAGCCCGGCACGGTCCCGGACGACGACCGGCCCAGCATCCGGGCCGCCGCCGCGCAGCGGGCTCCCTGGTACGAGGTGTCGTGCTGCCCGACCAACGTGGCGCGCACCATGGCGAGCCTCGCGGCGTACGTCGCGACCACCGACGACGAGGGTCTCCAGCTCCACCAGTACGCGTCCGGTACGGTCGTGCACCGCCCGGGGGACGGGGCGGAGCGGCGGATCACCGTCACCACCGGCTACCCGGCGGACGGGGAGATCCGGGTGCGGGTCGACGGTGCCGACGACCGTCCGTGGACGTTGGCGTTGCGGGTGCCGGGCTGGGCGGAGCAGGGCGCGACCCTGACCGTCGACGGCCGGACCCGGCCGGTACGCCCCGGCTACGCCACCGAGCGTCGGGTCTGGCGGGCCGGCGACGAGGTGGTGTTGCGGCTGCCCATGGCGCCCCGGTTCAGCTACCCGGACCCGCGCATCGACGCGGTCCGCGGCTGCGTCGCGGTGGAACGCGGCCCGCTGGTGTACGCGGTGGAGTCGGTGGACCTGCCGGGCGGCGGGAGCGTCGACGACCTCCGGGTCGACGTGAGCCGGCCACCCGGCATGGCCGGCAGCCGGGTGGTGGTGCGCTGCCGGCGCCTCGACCCGCCCGACCGGGACTGGCCCTACGGCGACGGCGGGGCCGGGTCGGTGGCCGGGACGGAGGCGGACCTCGTCGAGGTTCCGCTGGTTCCGTACCACGCCTGGGCGAACCGTGGACCGTCCACCATGCGGGTCTGGATCCCGACGAGCTGACCGCGCCAACCCCCACCAGGAGGACGAGATGAGCAACAGAGGTACCAGGAGGGCGCCCACCTGGGCCGCGCTCGCCGCGCTCGTCGTGGCGGGGGTGGTCGGCCCGCCCTCGCCCGCGCACGCCGCGCCCCCGGTCCTGCCCGGCAACGAGGGCGACGTGGGCGTCTACACCGACGGGCAGCACCACGTCATGGAGATCGGCGACCCGGTCTACACAAACGTCGCGGAGGTGGCCGAGCAGCTCAAGCCGGGCGTGCCGTTCACCGCGTCGAGCATGTACCAGTCCATCTTCGACAGAGACCTCGCGGCCGGCGGCACGGACTACTACCTCGACCGGGTGTTGGGGGTGCACGGCACGCTCGGCTCGGCGGTGTTGATGACCCGGGGCCGCTCGCTCTACATGCGAGGCGCCAACAACAGCAACTTCACCGTGATGGGCTTCGCCGGCAACACCTTCGTCGGCGGCCCCAACAACCTCGGCAACCTCTACACCCTCACGGTGCCGGGGCAGTCGGTCACCGAGGTCGGCGCCGACCGGTTCAACGCACCGAGCCACGCCAGGGGCCGGTACACGATCGGCAGCACCGGGGTCACCGCCGAGCTGACCAAGTTCATCACCTACGACAACGTCGCGGTCACCGCCGTCGACCTGCGTAACCCGGGTGAGCAGGCGGCGACCTTCACCGTCCGCGCCGCGTCGCCGCTGGCGACCCAGCCCGGCGCGGGGGCCGCCGAACTCACCGGCACCCGCACCGTCACCAGCGGCGCCAACAACGGTCTCGTCGACACCGCCTGGAACACCGTCCGGGTCGACCTCACCGGCGCCGGCTTCACCCGCAGCGGCAGCAACCTCGACCGGGAGGTCACCGTGCCGGCCGGCGGCCGGGTCTCGCTCTCCGTCGTCGGCGCGGTCTCCTCGGCCACCCTGCCGGAAACCGTCGAGAGCTACCGGCGGTACGCCGGGATGCCGGCGGGCGAGGCCGTCCGCACCGGGATCACCGACTTCAACCGGCGCTGGGCGCAGGACGTGCCGTACGTCGACGTCCCCGATCCGGCCCTGGAGAAGGCGATCGTCTACCGCTGGTGGGGCGAGCGCTACAACAGCCTCGACGCGAACGCCCCCGGTCACGTCTACCAGTACCCGACGACGATCGAGGGGGTGCACCTCTACCAGAACTCGGTGGCGCTGACCCAGCCGATGCACCTCCAGGACACCAAGTGGCTGCGCACCCCCTACCTGCCGTACGGGCAGATCCTCAACATCGGTGAACTCTCCGGCTCCTCGGCGTTCCTGGACAGCCCCGGGCACACGAGCTGGAACAACCACTACTCGCAGTACCTCGGCACCGCCGGGCTCGAGGCGTACAACGTGCACGGCGGCGGCGAGGAGATCGCCCGGAAGTTCGCCGACTACTTCGCCGGTGACGGTGTCGGGCAGCTCGAACACTACGACGGCAACGACGACAAGCTGATCGCCTACGACACCAACTACATGCCGGGCAACGACGCCGACGCGATCTCGTTCGGCTTCCCGAAGGCCAACGCCGGGGCACCCGGAGCGCGGACGATCGAGCGCCCCGAGTCGGCGTACGTCTGGGGGGCCTTCGACGCGGCCCGGCAACTGCACCAGATCGCCGGCAGTGACCAGGCCAAGGTCGACCAGATGGCGGCCAGCGCGAACGGCATCCGCGACGCGATCCTGGGCCGGCTGTGGAGCCCGGACATGCGGATGTTCCTGGCCGGCACGTCGCACGGCGCCACCAGCGCGGCCAGCTCCAACGGCCGGCCGAATCCGCTGCCGGAGCCGGCCCGCACCCTGATCCCGGCGAAGGAGTCGAACCTCTACGACGTCTACGCCGAGAACCTCATCCCGTTCGACCAGTGGCAGAAATACGTCGACGGGTTCCGCTTCCTCACCTACGGCGACAACTTCCCGATCTTCCCGTTCTACACCGCCAACCAGTACGACCGGGCGGCATACGGGATCGGCGGCTCCAACAACTTCTCGAACATCAACTTCACGGTGCAGTACCGCGGGGTCCGGTCGGCGCTGCGGCACTACGACCCGGAGCAGAAGTACATCACCCCGGAGTACGCCAAGCGGCTGCTGGACTGGATGGCCTGGAGCATCTACCCGAACGCGGACGTACGCGCGCCGAACCAGGCCGAGTACTACTCCAACTGGAACCCGACCACGAGGACCTACAACCGGAACAACCCGAACCACGTGATGCTCGGCAACATGAGCTACATCTTCGTCGAGGACATGGCGGGGCTCCAGCCGCGCTCCGACGACAAGATCGAGCTGTGGCCGATCCGGTTCGGCTACGACCACTTCATGGTCAACAATCTGCGCTACCACGGGCAGGACGTCACCGTCGTCTGGGACCCGGACGGCACGAAGTACGGCCTCGGCGCCGGCTACAGCCTCTTCCTCAACGGCGAGCGGAAGGTCAGCACCGACAAGCTCGGCAAGCTGACCTACGACCCGAACACCAACCAGGTGCAGGCCGCCGACGGCGTGACCGTCACCTTCACCGCCGCCACCGGGACCGACTTCCCGACCGCCGTCCAGACCCCGGTGCAGGACGACCGCGTCGTCGGATACCTCAAGACGGCCGGCATCGACCTCACCGAGGACGCGCCGAACCTGGCGACCGGTGCCGAGCTGCGCTCCTCCTACACCCAGCAGGGTGTCCGGCCGACGCCGTGGCGGCAGTTCCACACGCCCGGCTGGAGCAGCACCTCGATGAACCACACACCGGGGGCGATCTCCGAGACCGAGCGACCCGTCTCGCTGGCCGCCGTCACCGACGGCGTCACCGCCAACGAACCGTACTGGGGCAACTACGGCACCACCGACAGGAACGGCTACGTCGAACTCGACCTCGGCGCGGCGAAGTCCTTCGACAACGTGAAGGTCTTCTTCGTCAGTGACCGGCAGGCCGGCGGCTACCGCGAGCCGGCACGCTGGTGGATCCAGGTGCCCGACGGCGACGGCGGCTGGCGGGAGGTGCCGGGCCAGTTCAAGAACCCGACCGTACCGTCGGCGAAGTTCAACGAGGCGCTCTTCGAGACCGTGACGTCGGAGAGGGTGCGGATCGCCTTCACCAACAACCCGACCTTCTTCACCGCGGTCTCCGAGATCCAGGTCTTCGACTCCGGCCGGGACGTGCCGGACGTGACCAACCAGGCCCCGGCGGTCACCGCCACCCGGGACGGTTCGGCGGACGGGAACCTCTCCACCCGGCTGGTCGGCACCGCCGCCGACGACGGCGTCCCGTACGACGAGGAACTGCGCTCCGGCTGGGAGACCGTCGCCAAGCCGGCGGGCGCGGCCGTCATCTTCGCCGACCCGTCGGCGACGGCGACCCGGGTCACCGGCACGGTCGCCGGGGACTACGTGTTCCGGTTCTTCGCCGACGACGGCGAGAAGCGCTCCGAGGCGACCGTGGCGGTGACCCTCGCCGAGCGGGAGGTGGTCGCGGAGTTCGGTGCGACGGCGGCGATCACCACCAGCGGCACCGCATCCTGGGAGAACCACCAGCGGGTCAACGAGCCGAGCACCCCGGCCAACTCGAACCCGGGCGCCGGGAACGGCTGGGGCAACTGGAACCTGCCACAGAACGGCACCAGCCCGGAGCGGGAGGCGTGGATCGAGTACCGGTGGACCTCGCCGGTACGGCTGTCGTCGACCGACGTCTACTGGTACGACGACAACGGCGGCACCCGCCGGCCGACGGCCACCACGTACGCCGTCGAGTCCTCCACCGACGGCACCACCTGGACCCCGGTCACCCTGACCAACGGGTCCGCGTACGCCGACGCGCTCGCCACCAACACCTACAACCACCTCGACTTCGCGCCGATCACCACCAGCCGGTTGCGGATCCGCATCTGGGGGGTGCAGGGCAGCGGGGCGGGTACCGGTGTGCTGCGCTGGCGCGCCAACGGCGAGACCGTCGAGTCGGTGCGGTCCCCGGTGCTGATCCGGACCACCGTGGGCCAGGTGCCCGCCCTGCCGGGCGAACTCGACGGCGTCTACGCCAGCGGTGCCCGGGGCAAGGTCGGGTTCGACTGGCAGGAAATCACCCCGGAAATGGTCGCGGAGACCAACGTCGAGCCGTTCGTGGTCTACGGCACGAACGACGCGTACGGGCTGATCGCCGAGGCTCGGGTCTACGTGCGGCCGGAGACCGCGCCGGGCGGCATCTCGATCCAGGGTGCCGAGACGTTCCAGCAGGACGTCGAGGTGGGCGAGCTGCCGTACCTGCCGGAGCGGGTGGAGGTCTCCTACAACGACGGGTCCCGGGACAACCAGGCGATCGGGGTCGACTGGGACTTCGACGAGAGCGTCGTCGACACCCCCGGCCGGTACACCGTGATCGGGAACCTGGTCCTGCCCGACTACGTCAGCGAGGCCGGTACCACCCGGACCACCCTCACCCTGACCGTCGGCGACCCGCCGGAGGAGCCGGCCTGGGACGTCCGGGTGCAGACCCGGACCCAGTGCATCGGCGGCAACGCCTACCTCTCGGTGAACGCGGTCAACGCCGAGGCGGTGCCGCTGACGATCGCGCTGGTCACGCCGTACGGGTCGCGAACGGTCGCGGAGGTGGCTCCCGGAAAGGCCGCCTACCAGGCGTTCAACGCCCGTACCAGCGCGGTGCCGGCCGGGACCGCGACGGTGCGGGCCAGCGGAACCGTCGACGGCCAGCCGGTGACGGCGCAGCTGCGCACGCCCTACGGGGCACTCGACTGCGGCTAGCCCCCGGGGTGGGGGGGGCGCCCCCCCCGCCCCCCCCCCCCCCCCCCCCCGGGGGGGGGGCCCCCCCGCCCCCCCCCGCCAGGGGGGGGGGGGGGGGGGGGGGGCCCGGGGGGGGGGGGGGCCCCCCCCCGGGCCCCCCCCCCCCGCCCGTGACGGCGAGGAGATCGCCGCCGGACACCCTGCCGTCGGCTGCGCCGACTGATCTCCGCCATCCCCACCAACCACGCCAGCAACGGAGAATCGCATGAGCACATCGAATCGCGGCCGGCTGGTCGCGGCCGGCGCGGCCAGTCTCGTACTGGCCGGGACCATGGCGTTGCCCTCGCCGGCCGTGGCCGAGCCGGGCGACAGCGCCGACGTCGAGGTGACGGTCGAGATCGAGGCGATCGAGGAACCGGGGGTACTCGCCCTGTCGATCGCCGCCGACTCGGTCGCGCTCGCCGAGGACGGCTCGACCCTGCTGGTACGCCAGTTCGTCGGTACCCTGCCGACGGTGACGGTCTCCGACACCCGTACCCCGGAGGAGGTGCCCGAGGGCGCCGCCTGGGCCGTACTCGGCAGCGCCACCGACTTCGTCGGGAGCGCCGGTCAGGCGCCGATCAGTGCCGGACACCTCGGCTGGAAGCCGCGCCTGCTCGACGGCGGCGACACCGGCCAGGTCAGCGAGGGCGAGGAGGTGGTGACAGTCCTCGACGAGCCGACCCAGCCGGGCAACAACGTCGGTCTGGTCGACCAGGAACTGCTGGTCTCCACGTTCGACTCCGGTGCGGTGGCCGGCGACTCGTACTCGGTCGACGCCGACCTCTACCTGCGCACCCCGGTGGACGTCGCGGCCGGCGAGTACGCCTCGACGTTGACGCTCTCCCTGTTCGAGTGAGGCACGGGTGGGGGCCGCGGGCCGGCGGCTCCCAGCACATCCCCTGCGGGAAGGATCCCGTCATGATCCGTACGTTGCCTCGGCTGCTCGCCGTGCTGGTCGTGGTGCTCGGCACCGTGCCGGTCGCGCCCACCGGTGCCGGGGCGGAGCCGGCCGGGCCAGCCGTCACCTGGGCGGTGCAGCCGGCCGACCAGCACGGTCCGGACGGCAGGCGGTGGATCGAGCACACGCTCGACCCCGGCCAGGTGGTGACCGAGCACCTGGCGGTGCGGAACTTCGGCGACGCCGCCGTGGTCTTCTCGCTGAAGGCGGCCGACGGCTACCTCACCGACCGGGGGCGGTTCAACATGCTCCCCTCCGACCGCCCGTCCTCCGACGGCGGCACCTGGATCGACGTGCAGCCGCGGGTCACCGTCGGGGCCAAGGCGACCAGCGTGGTGCCGTTCACCGTCACCGTTCCGCGCGACGCCACGCCCGGCGACCATCCCGCCGGGATCGCGGCGACGGTCACCAGCGCCGGGGGCACGGTGGCCGTGGAGAGCCGGGTCGGGTTCCGGGTGATGACCCGGGTCAGCGGCACGGTCGCGGCGAGCCTGGCGGTCGTCGGACTCGCCGCCAGCTACCGGTACTCCTGGAATCCCTTCGCGGCCGGGACCGTCCGGGTCAGGTACACCACGGCCAACGACGGCAACGTCGCGGTGACCGGCACCGGCCGGGTGGTCACCGCCGGACCCTTCGGCCTGGCCGAGCAGGATGTCCCGGCCGATGCCGGCGAGCTGCTGCCGGGCGGTGACCGCGAGGTCGAGGTCCGGGTCGACGGAGTCTGGGCGCTGGGCTCGCTGCGCACGAGCGTCCGGGTGACCCCGGCAGTCCTCGGCGGCGGCCCGGCCGGTGCCGAGATCCGGCCCGGCTCGGCGACCGTGACGGCGTGGACGCTGCCCTGGCCGCAACTGGCCCTCGCCGCCCTCCTCGCGGCCGTGGGTCTCGCCTTCCGGACCCTCCGGCGGCGGCGTCGGCGGCGGCTGGCGGAGCTTCTCGACCGGGCCCGGGCGGAGGGCCGGGCATCCGCCCTGGTCGGCGGCCGCGGCGCGGTGACCGGAAGGGGTACGCCGGCGGCGGGCTGACCGAGCCTGCGTCCACGCCCCGACGAGTCCGGAGACCGGAACCGGCGCCGGTGCACCGGGCCGGCTGCCCGGTGCGGAGCCCGGTGCGCGGCCGAGGCGGCGACCGGCGGCGCCCGGTGTCCAACCCTGTCCAACGGTGTCCAGTCAGACCCTTCGGCGAGTGGTGTGCGGCCTAGCGTGGCCGGTCGAGGTTGCCGCGTGTGCCGCACCCAGTCAGGGAGGATCCGACGATGACATCGAGAGCCGGCATGGCAGTGGTCGCCGCAGTGGTGCTCGGATTGGCCTCGGCGACCGGGCAACCGTCGCCGGCCTTCGCCCTGTCCGGCACGGCGCAGGCGGAGCCGGTCGGGCTGACCCGGCAGACCGAGGCCCAGGCCCTGGCGGCCGACCTGGCGACGATGGCGAAGGAACAGGGCTGGACGCTGGCCCAGGCGCGCGCCCGGCACGAGCTGGCCGAGCGGGTACGCCCAGTGCACCGGGCGCTCGCGAAGCGACTGCCCGACACGTACGTCGGCGCGGTCCTCCCCGACACAGCGGGGGAGGCGGCCACGTTCCTGGTCAAGGGGGTGGCCCCGGAGTTGGTCCGGACGATGGTGGCCGCCTCCGGGGTGCCGATCCGGATCGTGGACGGCCAGCCGTACTCCGCCGGGGAGTTGGCCGACCGGTCCAGGGCGGTGCACGGGCACCTCAAGGCGCTGGGATACACCTCCGTCACCACGGCCGCCGACATCACCTCCGGGCAGGTGAGGGCGACGGTCACGGCCGAGCCGGGTACCGGGCTGCGGGCCGCCACGGTCGGCACGGCGCTGCCGGAGGCACTGCGGACCGGGCTCGACCTCGACGTCGTCGAGGGCCCGGCCAACATCCGGCAGACCAGCCTGTTCGGCGGGATGCCCACCACCCGGCCCGGTGCGGGACTGATCTGCACCACCGGGTTCTCGGTGAGTCCCGGGGGATTCGTCGGCGTGACGACCGCCGCGCACTGCAACAACAGCGAGGCGGCCCACAACGGTGCCCGCCACCCTCTCAACCTCTTCGACGAACATCTCGGAGACTTCGGTGACGTCGAATGGTCGACGACCTCCGGGGTACCGGTGACGGACGACTTCGTCGCCGGCTCGACCGAGACCCGGGACGTGACCGGCGTCCGGGCACTGGCCGACATGATGATCGGAGACCAGGCGTGTGTCTTCGGGCAGAGCACCGGCCTGCGCCGCTGTTCGTTCATCGCCGACCTGGACGTCTCGATCACCGACCGGCGGGGCACCTCGCACCGGCAGGTGGCGGTACGGGACAACATCACCCAGGTCGGTGACAGCGGTGGGCCCTGGTTCGTCGGCACCGTGGCGTACGGCACGCACGTGGGCAACGCCCAGGTGAACGGGGCTTCGGTCTCCGCCTTCAGCGTCGCGGATCTCTTCGACGAGGCCCTCGGCGTGCGGGTGATGCGGTAGGGATGGTGGTGCCGGGGTGCCGGGGCGCTGCCCCGACACCCCGGCGCCGTTCACGACGTCGTACCGGTGACGTTCCCGCCCGACTCGGTGACGTAGTAGGTCACGGTCGTGCCGCTCCAGAAGTGGAAGGTGAGGGTGACCCGCTGCCCGTCGTTCACCTCGGCGAAGAACTCGGGCTTCAGGGTGATGGAGTTCGCGCTGTAGTTCGGGGCGAAGGCGACGTCGAACTCCTTGAACGAGGTCCAGTTGTGCGGGCCCGCGTTGCTGCCGTCGGCGTACTTCGCCTCCATGGTGGCGAGTTGGTCGCCCCGGAACTGGGTGGGCACCGCGAACGAGCTGGCCGGTCCGGTGGCGTTCGAGAGCACCGGCGGGTCGTACGTGATGATGCTGATCCGCCACGGCACGCCCTGGGAGAACCGGGCCTGGATGTTCGCGTTGACGCCGTACGCCCGGGAGCCGACCAGCCGGGTGACGGCGGCGGCGGTGAGCGTGAGGGTGTTGCCGGAGACCGTGTAGTCGGTGCCGTTGACCAGGTCGGTGTTGCCCTGACGCAACCCCTGGAAGGTGGTGCCGTTCAGGTTGAGCGTCAGGCTCTTGCTGGTGATCGCGCCGGTACGCGGCACGTACACCTGGTCGCTCGACGCGGTACCGGAACGGGTGGTCCAGCTCGACCTGATCTGCGCGAAGAGTTCCGGGTCGCTCCACTGGAAGGAGGTACGCCCGAAGTGCTGCCCGTTGTCCCAGAGTTGCGTGGTGATCCTGCGGCTGCGGGCGTAGTGGCCGAGGTACTCGAAGAACTTCAGTTTCTCGCCCTGCTCGATCGTGCCGGTGTGCCGGTCGAATCCGAGCAGCCCGTACTCGCCGATGATGACCGGGATGTTGCGGGCGACGAACGCGTTGTAGACGCGGTCGAAGACGCCGGTCAGGTCCTGCTGCACGGTGTCGTCGAAGCGGGTACCGCCGGCGACGTTCACGCTGAACGGCCAGTACCCGTAGAAGTGGACGGTGGCGATCAGGTTGGGGTCGTTCAGCGTGTTGAAGGTGCTGACCAGTTCGTCGACCCGGGGCTGGTCGGCCGAGGTGTGCAGGGTCGGCAGCACCAGCAGCCGGGTGGCGTTGCCGCCGCCGGACTGCCGGACGATGCGGTGGAACGACGTGTTCAGCTCGTGCAGCAGGGTGGCGTTCTGGGCGTCGCCGGAGCTGCCGGTGAACTGTGGCTCGTTGACGCTCTCGAAGGTCAGCCGGGGTGAGGCGTCCCGGAACGCGGCGGCGATCTGCGTCCAGAGCGCGTTGTAGCGGTTCAGCACGTTGGTGCGGTCGGTCGGCATCGTGTTGATCCACTGCCACGAGTCGTGGTGGATGTTGATCATCACGTAGAAGCCGTCGGCGAGCGCCCAGTTGACCACCTCGCGTACCCGGTTGAGCCACGCGGCGTCGATCGTGTAGCTCGGCGCCGCGCCGTGGTGGTTGCTCCAGGTGACCGGGATCCGGATGCTGTTGAAGCCCTGCGCCCGGATGTTGTCGAGCAGCGCCTCGGTCACCCGGGGGTTGCCCCACGCGGTCTCGTCGGCGCCGACCGCGTCGAAGGAGTTGCCGAGGTTCCAGCCCGGCTGCATCGCGGCCACCGCCGCCATGGCGTTGCCGGCCGGGGGCGGGGTGGTCGGCGGCCGGGTGGTCGGCGGCGCGCTCGTCGGCGGCCGGGTGGTCGGCTGGCCGGTCGGCCCGCCGACGTCGCCGGTGCAGGTGACGCCGTTGAGCGCGAACGAGGTGGGCGCGGTGTTCGTGCCGGTCCAGGAGCCGTTGAAGCCGAACGACACCGTCGCGTTGGTCGCGATCGTGCCGTTGTGGCTGACGTTGGTCGCGGTCACCTGGCTGCCCGAGGAGGTGACGTTCGCGTTCCACGCCTGGGTGACCCGCTGACCGGACGGGAAGGTCCAGACGAGGCTCCAACCGCTGACCGGGTCGCCGAGGTTGGTGATCCCGACGTTGGCGGTGAAGCCACCCGACCACTGCGCCGAGGTGGAGTACGCCACCCGGCAGCCCGCGGCCGCCTGGGCGCTGACTGCCACCGTCACCCCCGAGACCAGCAGTACGGCGGCGCTCGCCGCGACCAGACCGACCCGCCATCGGGCTCTTCGCACCGTGCTCTGCAGACTCACAATGGGACTCCTTGCCTGGGTTCCGGCGCTGGAAGGTGATGGGGCACGCCGCAGGGGAGGGCGTCGCAGTGCCCCCGGAGAGCCGACATTAAGTTTGGTTACCAAACTTTGTCAATCGGCATCCGGCTATGCCTCGACCGCCGGCCCCAGGTGTGCCGGCACCTCCATCCCACTGCTGGAAGGCGTACCCGGCGGCAGCGCGACCGGTCCCGGACACCGGCCGATTACGGCACCGGAGCCGCCGGTGGGGTCGGCGGCGGTGGGTCGACGGCGATCCCGATGCGCGCCGGGGCGGAGTAGTTGCCCGAGCTGTCGAAGGCCCGTACCTCGAACAGGTACTCGCCGAACCCTCGCGAGACGCCGTAGCCGAACGTGCCGCCGACCAGCGTGGTCGCGGTGGCGGTGCCGGTCTGTCGCACCTGGTAACCGGCGACGAAGACGTTGTCTCGGGAGGGGTCCCAACTGAGCCGGTAGTAGCCGTCGCGGGGGCCGGTGAGCCGCAGGTTGGCCGGAATGTCCGGGGGGACGCTGTCCGGCAGCGAGCCCAGTTTGATGATGGCGAACGGCGACGAGTTGCCGGCGGCGTCGAGCGCCCGGATGCCGAAGGTGAAGATCATCGGCGGCGGGACCGGCATGGTGTGGCTGGTTCCGCTGGTGGTGGCGAACCTGCGGCCGTTGGAGAAGATCTCGTACCCGGTGACACCACGGTCGTCGGAGGAGGCGTCCCAGAGCAGCGTCAGGGTCTGGCCTCCGAACATCGTCCGGGGGTTGGCCGGGACGAGTGGCGGGCTGACGTCCGGTCCGCTGCCGGGGCCTGGTGTGCCCGCCACGGCCGGCCCGCCCGACCGGGCGGCGACGGGCAGCGGCATCGCCGCCGCGCCGCTGAGGATCAGGGCTGCGGAAAGGGCGGCTGTCATTGTCCTGCGACGCATCGGGACCGTCATGGTCATCAGATTAATCAACTTCGATGTGATGGGCCAATCTCCCGGCGCCGCTCCCGCCGTACCTGCCGAATCCGGCGTATCTGCTCTTGGCTGCCGTCCGCGGACGAACCGGCCCGGGAGCCGACCTCAGGAGGCGGTCAGTCCCGGTGCGCGTCCAGATAGCGCAGCACGGCCAGCACCCGGCGGTGGTCGGTACTGGCGGGCGGCAGGCTCAGCTTGCCGAAGATCGAAGTGACGTGCTTCTCCACACTCCGTCCGGCGAGGTGCAGGCGCGCGGCGATGGCGAGGTTGGAACGACCCTCGGCGAGCAGGCCGAGGATCTCGCGCTCGCGATCGCTGAGTCGAGCCAGCCCGGGGTCGACGGTGGGTGTGCTGAGCATTTGCCGGATCACCTCCGGATCGAGGACGGTGCCACCACCGGCGAGCCGGTGCAGCTGCTCGACGAAGTCGCCGGTGCTGACGATCCGGTCCTTGAGCAGGTAACCGATCCGGGTCGGGTTCTCGCGCAGCAGTTCCCGCGCGTAGCTGGTCTCGATCCACTGCGAGAAGACCAGTACGGCGGTGTCCGGATGGTGTCGCCGGATGGCCGCCGCCCCCCGGAGCCCTTCGGTGGTGTGGGTCGGTGGCATCCGTACGTCGACGATCGCCACGTCGGGCCGGTGCGCGGCGACGGCGACGAGCAGGTCGTCGGCATTACCGACGGTCGCGGCAACGGCGATGCCGTGGTCGGTCAGCAGGGCGGCGATACCGTCACGCATCAGCGCGCTGTCCTCGGCGATGACTGTACGCATCGGGCTCAGCCCTCCCTCGGCAGCGTCACCGTGACGGTGGTCGGCCCGCCGGCCGGGCTGACCACCTCGAAGCTTCCGCCGAGCGCGCGGGCACGCCGGGACAGCCCGGTGAGTCCGCTGCCGGCAGGGCTCGGCGCCGCACCGCCGGGGCCGTCGTCGACGACGACCAGCCGGACCCGCCCGTCGTGCTCGTCGAGCCGGAGCCGGACCCGGGCGCCCCCGGCATGCCGGGCCGCGTTGGCGAGCAGTTCGGCGGCGGTGAAGTAGACGGTGGTGGCGGTCGCGTCCGACGGGGTACCAGCCAGCGCGACGGAGACCTCGACCGGCAGGCCGCTGCGGGTGGCGAGGGTCGTCAACGCGACGGGGAGGCCGTCGTCGAGCGCGGGCGGGTGCACACGGCGCACGATGTCACGCAGTTCGGTGAGCGCGTCGGTGACGGCGTCCCGGGCCGTGCCGACCAGGGCGTCCAGTTCGGCGGGAAGCCCGTCGGGGTTGGCGGTGTCCCGGGGCAGTCGGTCGACCCGGTGCGCGATCCGGGACAGCATCATGCCCAGTGACACGAGCCGGGCCTGCGTGCCGTCGTGCAGGTCGCGTTCGACCCGCCGCAGGGTGGTCGCGGCGTCGGCAGCGAGTACCGCCCGGTCGGATTCCAGCCGGGCGATCCGTTGCCGTGCCGGCCCCGGTGCGAGCAGCGCTGCCATGAGTATCCGGTCCAGCCCGACGAGCGCGCGCAGCAGCCACGGGAGGAGCAGCAGCAGGCCGGCCCCGGTGCCGGCGACGTACCAGCTCTGCGTCCAGGCGCCGATCTCGACCGGCCCGAACCGGGTCGCCTCCAGAATGGACCAGACCGGGCAGGTCAGGCAGTACACCCCGCCGAGCAGCGCCAGCCCGGCGAGATAGCCGGTCAGCGCCGCCAGCGGCAGCTTCAGCAGGCAGTAGAGCAGCGCCTGCCAGGCCGGGGCATCGCCGAGCACCGCCCGGGCCCGGTCCAGCGGACCACGGCCGCGCAGCGTCGGCGGCGCAGCCCAGTCCCAGCCGAGCAGCGACCGGGCCGGCCAGCGGAAGTAGACGATCGTGGCGCGGGCGACCCGCAGCACCGCGACCAGGATCGGCAGCCCGACCATCGCCAGCGACGACACGGCGGCGACCAGGCCCAGCAGCGCCAGCGGGAACACCGGCACCGAGAGCGGTACCGCGAGCAGCGCGTAGCCGAGCAGCCGCCAGGTGGCCGGGTCGACGGGTGCCCGCAGCACCGTGGCCACCACATCGGTGACGGGTCCGGTCCACCGGGGCGGTACGACGGACCGTGTCGGGGTCACCGGGGGCATGCCGGTCACGGTACGAACACCACGTCGGGATGACCCGGCGACGGGCCGTCCAGGAGATGGTCGTCGTGGCCGCGCAACCACCGGTCGAAGAACGACGACACGTACGCCCGCTGGGCCGCCACCGCCCGTTCCGGGGCGACGGTGCCGATCCTGCGTTCGACGACCTCGGCACCGACGTCGGCCTGCGGCAGGAGCGCCGCGAGGTCGGTGTACGTCTGGTGGCGGGAGCCGACGAGGGTCAGGTCGCGCAGCCAGCCGTCGCTGTGGGACCAGAACGCCCGCCACGACGGCTCGCTGGTGTGGTCGCTGCCGTGCCGGCCCATCAGCAGGAACGGGCGGTCGAGGCCGTGCACGGCCACCGGCATCAGGTTCGTGCCGTTCGGCTCGCGGTTGTACTCCAGCGTGCCGTCCAGGTCGATGCCGGCCATGATCCGCCGGTCCTCGTACATGCCCTGGGCGGCGGTGATCCCGCCCGCGGACTGGCCGAACATGCCGACCCGGCGCACGTCGACGACCCGGGACAGCCCGCCCGGCAGCGCGGCGAGCCGGTCGAGCACGAACCGGGTGTCGTCGACGCGTACCCGAAGGATCTTCTCCAGCAGAGCCGGCACCGTACCCTCCCGGTCGGCCCGCGCGAACGCCGTCAGCACCGGCTCGTTTCCCCGCACCGAGCCGTCCGGGAACTCGACACCGGGCGACTCGTAGGTGTGGTCGACGGTCACCACCACGTACCCGCGACTGGCCAGTTCCTCGACCAGCACCGTGCCCCAGGTCCGGGGATCGCCGGAGCCGGGTGAGTAGAGCACCACCGGCCGCCGCCCGCCGTGCGGGTCGGCTGGCGCGCCCTCCCGGGCATGTGTGCGGATGGCCGCCCAGTCGAGCCGGCCCGGCGGGACACCGTGCCCCGGCGCGGTCACCGCGTCGAACCGCTCGGCCGCGCCCGGCGACATGTATGGGGCGATCGGCCGCCCGGTAGCCGAGGCCGGGTACCAGACGCTCACCATCAGCTCCCGGTACGGCACCGAGGACACCCAGGGATCGGGCCGGGACCGGTCGACCAGGTGCAGCGGCACCGTACCGATCTGCTGCCGTCCCGAGGGGACCGGCAGCGTCGCCCGGGTCTCGCTGGTCGCCGCCGCCGGGGCGGCTGGCAGCAGGGTCGTCACCGTGGTCGCCAGGGCCGTGCCCAGCAGCAGGCGGCGGGATGCACCCGTGGGAGTGGTCATGAATCCACCCTGGTGCAGCCGGGCCACCGGGGCAGCCGGGCTGTCTCCCCAACAGGGGTGCGGTTAACCGCACCGCGTTCCGCGCGGCGGCGTCGACCGGCGGGCGGTGCTCAGGCGGTGGCCGCCTCGTCCGAGGACTCCGGGCTCTCCGTCGCGCGCTCCAGCAGTTCGGTGAGGCCCATGATCTCCAGGGTCGCCGACAGGAACGGCGGGATCGGGCGTACCGTGACCGGAATGCCCGACTCGCGGCCGCAGTTCCAGGCGTACACCAGGACGGCCAGGCCGGTGCTGTCGACGAAGGTCAGTCGCTCCAGGTCGACGGTCAGCGCACGCGGCGCGGAGCCCAGTGCGGAGGCCAGCGCGGTCCGCAGCAGCTCGGCGCAGGGGAAGTCGAGGTCACCGCTGACCCTCACGATGGTGTGCTCGCCCTGGTGGACGTCGATCGTCAGCGGTATCGGTGCCGGAATCGCCTGATCCAACTAGTCACCTCCGAGCTTGCACACCAGTCCAACTCTAAGACACCGGCGCCCGTGGTGCCCGACAGGACGACCTCGGCGATCGCCGAGGTCAGGGCCGCGGTCGTCGATACATGCCGGGTGACAAGTAACCGCGTAGGGTGGGACGCAGGCCGAGGACAGGAGTACGACTCGCGTGAACACCGCCAATCTCGCCGGCTGGGAGTCGGGCGGTCGCCAGGTTCCCAGGGCGGCGCCGAACGGCGCGAGCACGACGCAGTCGTCTGTACCTTCCGTGGTCGAAGCGGCAACGCTAGGTGACGAGGTCGTCGACAACTTCCGTGAGGGTGTCGTGGTGTGCGACTCCTCCGGAGTCGTCCTCGGGTTCAGCCAACCCGCCGGTCACCTTCTGCCCGGACTTGCCGTCGGCCGGACCCTCGCCGGCTCCGGCGTACCGGCGCTGGTCCCGGGTGAACTGACCCTCGGCGGCCGCCGGGTGCGGTGCCGCCAGGTGAACCTGAACATCGGCGGCGTGGCGAGCACCGTCTGGTACGTCGAGGACGTCACCGACGCCATCGCCCGTTCCGACGCCCTGCTGGCCGAACGAGGGCGGGCGCGGTTCCTGGAGACCGCGAGCCAGCTGCTGGGCAACCCGCTGCACGAGGACCGGACCGCCCGGGCGGCCGCCCGGCTCGCCGTACCCAGGCTCGGCGAGGTCGCCGTGATCGTGCTGACACCGCGTCGTGGCCGGGTCCGGTGGTGGCGGGCGTCGTTGGTCGACGGCGAGCGACACGCGGTCGACGGCGGCCTGCTGACCGCCGACCAGCTACCGCCGGCGGTGCTCGAGGCGTGGCAGGGTGCCGAGCCTTCCAAGGTGGACTGGCTGGCCGACCAGTGCGCCGACATCGGCTGGCTCGACGGCCGCGCCCCCGCCTCGGTCTCGGTACGGGTGGTCCCACTGCCGGGCCGGGCCGCGTCGACCGGCGCACTGCTGGTGGTACGCGAGGGCGGCGAGCTGGACGGGGACGACCTGGAGCTGCTGCGCGGCTACGCGGCGCGGGCCGGCGGGGCGCTCGACGCGGCGGTGCTCTACCGCGACCAGGCCGAGATCGCCGACACGCTCCAGGCCAGCCTCGCGCCGACCGACCCGCCGCCCGTCTCGGGCGTGCAGTGGGGTGCCGCCTACCGGCCCGCGCAGAGTTCGCTGCGGATCGGCGGGGACTTCTACGGCGCGCACGCGCAGCCTGACGGCAGCACGCTCTTCTTCCTGGGTGACGTTTCGGGCAAGGGAGTCGACGCGGCGGTGTTCACCGGCCAGATCCGCCAGGGCATCCAGGCGCTGCGCCGCATCGAGTCGGATCCCGCTCGGCTGATCTCGCTGCTCAACGGGTCGCTGCTGGAGACCACCCGGGCGCACGGGCACGGCCGCTTCGCCACCATGGTGCTCGGCCGGGCGCATCCGGCACCGTCCGGCGGGCTGTCGCTGACGCTGGCCAGCGGCGGGCACCTGCCACCGCTGGTGCTGCGCACCGACGGCAGGGTCGAGTCGATCGAGCTGCGCGGCATGCTCGTCGGAGTGGTGCCCGACCCCCGGATCGCCTCGATCTCCGTGCAACTCGGCCAGGGCGAGACGTGCCTGCTGTTCAGCGACGGGGTGACCGAGGCGCGCGGCGGGATCCGCGGCGAGCAGTTCGGCACCACCCGGCTGGTCGAGGCGCTCCAGGGCTGTTCCCGCATGCCGGCGCCGGCACTGGCCGAGCGGGTGGAGCAGGTCTGCGGCGACTGGCTCGGCGGGCGCGACCACGACGACATCGCCGTCTTCGCGATCCGGGCCGTACCACCCGGCGCGGCGGCGCGACACCTGCGGGTGGTCCCGTGACCGCCGTCCTGGACCGGGCGGTGCAGGAGGCCTACCCCGACTACCTGCGCCAGCTGGACGAGGCCGACGAGAACGGCGCGATCGACCTGGCGCTGGAGCTGCTGGAGCGCGGCGTCGCCCCCGAGGACGTACTGCTCTCGCTGGTCGCACCGGCGCAGGCACAGGTCGGCGAGTGGTGGCAGCGCAACGAGTGGAGCGTGGCCCAGGAACACGCCGCGACCCACGTCAGCGAGCGGGTGGTCGCGGCGGTCGCCTCGGCCGTACGCCAACGGCCGTACCGGGACCGGGTGGTGGTCGCCTGCATGGACGGCGAATGGCACGCGCTGCCGGCCCGGCTCGTCGCCGAGGTGCTCCGGCTGGACGGCTGGGACGTGACCTTCCTCGGCGCGAGCGTGCCGGCCGCGCATCTCGTCTCCTACCTGCACCGGCACGATCCCCGGGCGGTGGCGCTCGGCTGCTCGCTGCCGATGCGGCTGCCGCACGCGTCCCGGTTCGTCGAGGCGTGCCGGCGTAGCGACGTGCCGGTGCTGGTCGGCGGCCGGGGGTTCGGGCCGGACGGCCGGTGGGCGGCGCGGCTCGGCGTACCGTGGGTCCGGGACGCCCGGGCCGCCTCCACGGCGCTGGCCGGAATGTCCCTGCCGGCCTGGCACACGTCCGCGGTCGTCGACGTGGACGACGCCGAGTACGCCGGCCTGGTCGCCGCCCGGGTCGAGCTGATCGACCTCTGCGTGGCCCGGATCCCCGACGTCGCGCGGTACACCCCGGCGCAACTCGACGCCACCGTCGCGGATCTCGGTTACATCGTCGACACGCTCGCCGCCGCGGTCTACGTGGACGACGGCACCCTCTTCGCCGACTTCGCCGGCTGGCTCGGCGAGGTGCTCGCCAGCCGGAAGGTGCCGCTGCGTACCGTGGACAACGCCTTCGACCTGATGGCGGAGCGGCTGCGCGACTTCCCGCGCGCGCTGCACATCCTGCGATCCACCCGGCTGGCCCCGGGCGGCTCCTCGCCCGGCTGAGCGAGGCGGAGTCGCTGGCGGTGTACGGGATCGGGCCGACCGTGGTGCGGATCCTCGGCGAGATGCCGGCCGCCTCCGGACGCTCCCGCAGGACCCGCCCCGCCGCGAACCGACCGCGATGCCTCGACAAGGGCGTAGATCACCGTGACCGTCGCAGGTCGGGCGGCTACGGTTTCAGTGATCGACAAGCCCGGGCGTGGGCGGTACACACCGCCTCGCCGGCGGCGCGAGCCTGCCCGGTGACGGGCGGAAGAGGGAGTGAGCGTGGCGCAGCGCAGGGCACTGGTGGTTCGCGGCGGATGGGAGGGACACCAGCCGGTCAGGGCGACCGAATTGTTCATTCCGTTCCTCGAACGCAACGACTACGCCGTACGGGTCGAGGAGTCGACGGAGATCTACGCCGACGCCGCCGAACTGGCCGACACCGACCTCGTCGTGCAGTGCGTGACGATGTCGCAGATCACCCCGGAGCAGTTGGCGGGCCTGCAAGCCGCCGTCGTCGCCGGCACCGGCTTCACCGGCTGGCACGGCGGCATCGCGGACTCGTTCCGGGCCTCATCCGACTACCTGCACCTGGTGGGCGGTCAGTTCGCCACCCATCCGGGCAAGGAGCCGTGCGAGCGGCACGGCGGCGAGGCCGACAACTTCCTGCCGCACACCGTGAACATCACCGAACTCGGCCGGGAACATCCGATCACCGCGGGGATCGAGGACTTCGACCTGGTCACCGAGCAGTACTGGGTGCTGCACGACGACCTGATCGACGTGCTGGCCACCACGACGCATCCGACGCGCGAGTGGCACCCGTGGCACCGGCCGGTCACCTCGCCGGCGATCTGGACCCGGCACTGGGGTGCCGGGCGGATCGTCGTGACCACCCCGGGACACAGCCTCGACGTGCTGGAGCACCCGAGCGTGCGTACCGTCATCGAGAGGGGGATGGTGTGGGCGACCCGCACGGCGTCGGCATCGTAGGGCTCGGGGTCATCTCCCGGGCGTACCTGGAGACACTGGCGAACCACGCCGAGTTGCGCATCGCGGCGGTGGCCGACCTCGACGCCGCCCGGTCGGCCGCGGTCGCCGCCGAACTGCCCGACGCCGAGGCGTGCAGCGTCGAGCGCCTGCTCGACCACCCCGACGTGCGGACCGTGCTCAACCTGACGATCCCCGCGGCGCACGCCGAACTCTCGCTCGCCGCGGTCGACGCGGGCCGGAACGTCTACGTCGAGAAGCCGCTCGCCGTCACGTTCCCGGAGGGTCGCACGATCGTCGAGCGGGCCGCGGCGGCCGGCGTCCACCTCGGCTGCGCGCCGGACACCGTCCTCGGCACGGGTACCCAGACCGCCCGGGCGGCGATCGACGGCGGCCTCATCGGGCGACCGTTCTCCGCCTCGGCCGTGATGGTCACCCCCGGGCACGAGCGCTGGCACCCCCACCCCGACTTCTACTACGCCCCGGGCGGCGGCCCGCTGCTGGACATGGGGCCGTACTACATCTCGGCCCTGATCCACCTGCTCGGGCCGGTACGCGCGGTGGTCGGCGCCGGCAGCCGGCTGCGCACCGAGCGGGTCATCGGCTCCGGCCCGCGCACCGGCCAGCGGGTCCCGGTCCAGGTGGACAGTCACGTCACCGGTGTACTCGAACACGCCGACGGTGCCCTCTCCACCATCACGACGAGCTTCGACGGCGTGGCGACGACGGCCGCACCGATCGAGGTACACGGTGAGACGGGCAGTCTCGCCGTACCCGACCCGAACCGCTTCGACGGCGAGGTCCGGCTCTTCCCGCTCGGCGGTACCGGCTGGGGCGCGCTCGAACCACGGGCGGGCTACGCCGACGGCTCCCGAGGGCTGGGCCTGATCGACCTGGTCCGGGCGGACGATCGGCGACCGCCGCGCGCCGGTGGCGGATTCGCCCTGCACGTGCTGGAGACGATGACCGCGCTGCTCCGGTCGGCCGCCGAGGGCCGGCGGATCGAGTTGACGACCGTGGCGGAGCGGCCCGCGCCGGTCCCGTACACCCCGGTCGAGGACTGGCGGGGACACCCGGCGGCGACAAGCTGAGCCCTGCCGCGTCTGCAAGGCCGAGCCTTGCCGCGACTGTCAGGCGGCCCGGATGACGCCGGAGCGAGCAGGGGCGGCGCACGCCGTGACGTCGAGCGCGGCGTCGCCGATGGCCCCCGCAGGTCGACCGCGAGCGGCGGTCCCGGAAGATCCGGGACCGCCGGGCGCCGCGCTGCCGCCGACGATCTCAGCCGCCGGGTGCCGCTGCGGCCACCCCGGTCGGCGGAGTCGGGTCAGGAGGCCGCCGCGCGCAGGGCCCAGAAGTTCGACCGGTACTGGTCGTGGATCGTCGCGGACTCGATCCGGAGCAGCGCCTCGTCGTTCTCCCGCAGCGCCGCGTTCGTGTAGTTGTGGCTGCCGGTCATCACCCACTTGCTGTTCCGGGTACCGGCATAGGTGCCCTCGACCAGCATGTACTTGGAGTGCACGATGTAGTCGCCACTGATCCGGTAGAGGACGATCCGGGAGTGGCCGCCCAGGATGCGGAGCACGTCGGCGTCCATGGTGGTGTAGACGACCTCGATCCAGCACTTCCGGTCGGCCAGCGAGCGGAGTTCCTCGGCGATGCCGTTCCGGCTGAAATACCACATCCCGATCCGGATGATCGTCCGACCGGTCTCGGTACCGACAGTGGTGTTGCCCTCGCAGGTCACGTTCTCGTTGAGCATGTTGTAGATGGTGTCGGTGGCCCGGTCCGACCCCGCCCGAGGGAAGAAGTACGCCTTGGCGTTGCCGCTGCCGACCGTGCGGTAGTAGTCGCCGTTCTTGGCCTTTGCCGCCAGGTCGCCGAAGTAGTCGAGGTAGGCGTTGTAGAGGCCGGCGTTTCCGACCAGGGTCACGGCGTTGTTCCAGTACGCCGTGGCATTGCTGACCGTCAGGTTCGCCGAACTCTGCACCAGCACGTTGTTCGAGCCGGACGTGCTGGAGAAGAGGAAGAACTTGTTGTGCATGATCGGCGAGCCGGAGTTGCCGATGCATGCCGCGCCCTGTGTGCAGAAGACCAGCCACGACCGGTTGGCCCGGTTGCTGCCCAGCGTCGCCCGCATGGTGCCCACCGCCGGGTACTGCTCCGACAGGTAGTCCAGGACGAGCCGTACGTTCACCCCGCGGTTGTGGGCCGCCACGATGTCGTCGGCGACCGAGGTGGACGTCCAGTGGTACATCGCGATGGAGATGGTCGACCCCGCCGGGGCGCCCTGCACCAGCCCCCGGATGTGGTCGACGATCCGGTACTGCTCGGCGGTCGCGGTCGGGTTGTTGAAGATCGCGCCGCTGGCCACGGCGCCCACCGCCGGGGTGGACGGCAGCACCGTCCCGGCGACCACCAGGGCGGCCGCCACCACCGCTGCGACCGTACGACGTAGGGACATGCTCGCCTCCGGATAGCCCGTGACACCGACGTGAACAATCGACGATCATGCCAGGCCGGTCCGTCGCGCGGGGGCTCGGCCGCGAACGGCCCACCGGACGCGGAGACCGAAGACCGGAGCCCGGGAACGGTCCCGGCTCCGGGCGCCAGACGCCGAAAACCGGTTGCCGCGCGTGGCGGGTACGACCAGGGTGGGGGCATGACGTTCTGACGGGCATTACCAGGTGAGCCGAGCCCCGTGCCGCGCCGTCGCGCGCCCGGGGTGAGCCGTAGCGCCGTCCGTCCCTACCCTTCTTTCGAAGAGAGCGTCCTTGTCACAGCAGAATTCCCGGCCGGAGTCCACGCCGACCGCCGGGTCCGCCACCGTCACCGTCTTCGCCTCCGAGCGCAGTTGGATCGAGTCCGACGCCGTCGACCAGTGCCACCAGGTGGCCGCCCTCGACGGCATGGTCTCCGTCGCCGGCATGCCCGACCTGCATCCCGGCAAGGGTGCCCCGATCGGCGCCGCCATGGCCTCTACCGTGCTGTACCCGTTCCTGGTCGGCTCCGACATCGGCTGCGGCATCGCCGTCTTCCCGGTCGACCTGAAGCGGGTCGTACCCGAGCAGATCGCCCGCCGGTTCCCCGACCTCGACGTCGCCCTGGACCCGGACCGGGATGCCGACGACCCGGCCTGGGCCGTCGTGGACGACGAGATCCCGGCCGGTCACCTGGCGGGCCTGGGTACGGTGGGCCGGGGCAACCACTTCGTGGAGCTGGCGCGGATCCAGACCGTCCTCGACCCCGGCCACGCGGCCCGGCTCGGGCTCGCCGCCGACGACCTCGTGCTCATCGTGCACAGCGGTTCCCGAGGGCTGGGCGAGCGGATCCTGCGGGCACACACCGAGCGGCACGGGGCCGGCCCCGCCGACGACCCGGCCGGCTACCTGGAACTGCACGACGCCGCCGTGCGCTGGGGATCGGTCAACCGTCGGCTTCTCGCCGCCCGGGTGCTGCACGCCCTGGGCGCCGAGCCGACCGAGCCGATCGTGGACCAGTGCCACAACCTGGTCGAGGTCCGCGACGGGGCGTACCTGCACCGCAAGGGAGCGGCGCCGGGCGATGGGCAGGACGTGCTGATCGCCGGTACCCGGGGCACCTGCTCCTATCTGGTCGCCGCCCACGCGGGGGCGCACGCCAACTTCTCGGTGGCGCACGGCGCCGGCCGCAAGATGTCCCGGGCCGACGCGCTGCGCCGGGGCCGGGCCAAGCACACCGTCGAGGAACTCCGCCGCACCCCGGTGGGGTCGCTGGTGGTCTGCGGCGACCGGCAGCTCCTCTTCGAGGAGGCACCGACGGCGTACAAGCGGATCGAGCAGGTGGTCGGGGACCTGGTCGAGCACGGCCTCGCCACCCCGGCGGCGACGACGGTGCCGCTGGTCACGTACAAGACGATCGACCGGGGTGGCAACACCCGGCCGGCCGGGCGACGGGACCGGCCGGAACACCGCCGCGGCCGGGGCCGGTCGTGAGCGGGGCGCCGGCGCCGTACCACCTGCTGGTCTCGGCCGGGCGCGGCCCGCAGGAGTGCGCCTGGGCCGTCGCCCAGCTCGTGCGCCGGTTGGAGGCGGAGGCACTGCGGCGGGGCCTGGGCACGTCCCGGGTCGAGACCGTTCCCGGCGACCGGCCCGGCACCTACCGGTCGATCCTGGTGCGGATCTCCGGGCGGGGCGCCGAGGAGTTCGCCGGCTCGTGGACCGGCACCCTCTGCTGGCAGGCGCCGAGCCCCTACCGGGCGCGGGCCGGGCGGAAGAACTGGTACGTCATCGCCGGCCCCTGCCAGGTCGACGCCCCGCACACGTCGTTCGCGGAGGCGGACGTCGACATCGTCGGCTGCCGCACCGGCGGCCCTGGCGGGCAGCACCGGAACAAGGCCAGCACCGCCGTGCGGGCCACCCACCGTCCCTCCGGGATCGTGGTGGTGGTCGACACCGAGCGGCAGTTCAGCCAGAACCGTCGCATCGCCCTGGAGCTGATCCGGCGGCGCCTCGCCGACGGCGACCAGGCGGCGGGCCGGGCCGTCACCACCGCCCGCTGGCGCATCCACGACGACCTCGTGCGCGGCGACCCCGTGCGGGTCGAACGACCGGACCCCCGGGCCGGCACGAACCCGCCCGCACACCGGTGAACCGGCTACCGCCCCGGCCTCCGTGAACCGGCAACCGCACCGACTCCGGTGAGCCGGCTAGCGGCCCGGGGCGGACGGTGGCACCGGGACGAGCGGATGTCCGTCGACGAGGTCTCCGGGCGCGGAGAGGGACCAGGCCTCGTAGACCAGCTCGGCCAGCTCGTCGGCGTCGATCCTGGGCAGCTGGACGACGACCCAACCGAAGCCGCCGGAGGTGAACTGCACCTCGAAGACGTCCGGCCGCTCGGCGACCAGCGCCGCCTGCTCCGACAGGGTCTGCTTCAGCCCCACCGTCCTGGTGCGTGGCCAGTGGTAGCCGAAGCGCGTGCCCCGGACACTGAACGAGGTGTAGTCCCGCGCCTGGGCACGCTCGACCTCGGCGAGCGTGTCCACCATCCGCAGGAACTGCGCATCCGGTACCGCCACGTCGACCATTCTGGCGTACCCGCCATCCGGTGTTGACCCGGCTACCGTCCGTTTGATGATCGCCAACCGTGGCCAGCCGGTAGCTCTGATCGACTCTCGATGGCATGCTTGGCGTCGGGAAGCAACCCGGAGGTGTGGGGTGAGCGGATCAGCACAGCCGGACGGGCCCGGCGACGGTGCGATGGCCGTACGGATCCTGGTCGGGGCCCAACTACGACGACTGCGCGAGGAACGGGGACTGACCAGGGCGGAAGCGGCCGAGCCGATCCGCGCCTCCGAGTCGAAGATCAGCCGGATGGAGCTGGGCCGGGTCGGCTTCAAGGAGCGCGACGTACTCGACCTGCTCTCGCTCTACGGCGTACACGACGAGCAGGAACGGGCCACGCTGCTGACGCGGGTACGCGAGGCGAACACGTCGAGCTGGTGGCATCCGTACAGCGACGTCACGCCGAACTGGTTCCAGCGCTACCTGGGGCTGGAGGCGACGGCGACACTGATCCGCAGTTACGAGGTCCAGTTCGTCCCGGGGCTGCTCCAGACCGAGGAGTACGCCCGGGCGGTGGTGCGCCTCGGCCACGGTTCGGCCCGGGAGGACGAGGTCGCGCGCCGGGTACGGCTGCGGATGGAGCGGCAGCAGGTGCTGACCCGCCCGGATCCGCCGATGTTCTGGGCGGTGGTGGACGAGGCCGCGCTGCGCCGCCCGGTCGGCGGGCCGCAGGTGATGCGCGACCAGCTCGAAGCGCTGATCAGCATCGTCACGAAGATGCCGAACGTGAGGCTACAGGTGATCCCGCTCGCCGCGGGTGGGCACGCCGCGGCCGGCGGCGCCTTCACCATCCTGCGTTTCCCGCAGCAGGAACTGGCCGACCTGGTCTACATCGAACAGTTGACCAGCGCGCTCTACCTCGACAAGCGGGAGGACGTCGACTGCTACTTCGAGGCGGTGAACCGGCTCTTCGTCGAGGCGGCGCCGCTCAAGGACACCTTCCAGATCCTGGACCGGATCATCCGCGACCTCGACGAGGCGCCGCGGTGACCACAGTTATCCTTGGCCTCCGCCACATAGATCGACCGACCGGAGGGTTCTGCCCGTGACCGAGGAGATTTCCACGTCCGGCGAGGAAGAGACTCCCGGCGAGGAAAAGTCGTCCAGGCCGAAGATCGACTCCGAGGTGCCGCAGACGGCCCGGGTCTGGAACTACTGGCTCGGCGGCAAGGACAACTACCCCGTCGACCGGGCGCTCGGCGACGAGATCGCCGAGGCGTTCCCGATCATCGTCGAGATCGCGCGTGCCGACCGCGCCGTGCTGAACCGGGTGGTGCGCCACCTCGCCGGTGAGGCCGGGGTCCGGCAGTTCCTGGACGTCGGCACCGGGCTGCCCACCGCCAACAACACGCACGAGGTGGCCCAGGCGGTGGCCCCGCAGGCCCGCATCGTCTACGTCGACTACGACCCGCTCGTGCTCGTGCACGCCCGGGCCCTGCTGACCAGCGGGCCGGAGGGCGCCACGGACTACATCGACGCGGACATCCGCGACACCGCGACGATCCTGCGGGAGGCGGGTCGTACCCTCGACCTCACCCAGCCGGTCGCGGTCATCCTCTCCGGGATCCTGGCCCACCTGCCCACCGTCGAGGAGGCGCGGGCGGTCGTCCGCCGGCTGATGGACGCGCTGCCGTCCGGGAGCTATCTGGTGGCCGTGGACGGTGCCGACACCAACCCGGAACTCAACGACGTGATGAAGATCTGGAACCAGTCGGCCAACCCGCCCTACGCGATGCGTACCCCGGAGGAGATCGCCAGCTACTTCGAGGGGCTGGAGCTGGTCGAGCCGGGGCTGGTAGACGTCACCCGGTGGCGGCCCGATCCCAGCCCCGCCGGCCCGCCGCGCCCGTTGGACAACCTCGTCGGCGTCGGCCGCAAGCCCTGACCGTCCGACCGACCGTCGGTCGCGAGCTCTGACCGTCCGCTCCGACCGGGGACGCCGGACCGCTATTACCCGGTCGTGACAATGCGCGGACCGGCTCCGGACATCGCGGTGGCACCTTCGCTCGGGTGAGTTCCGAGCCCTTCCCACCGGCCGCCCGCCCGGGCGCCGCCTCGTCGCCACCCCGGCAGCGCTGGGCCGACGTCGCCAAGGGCGCCTGCATCGCCCTCGTGGTGCTCTGGCACGTCATCGTCAAGCACTATCTGCGGATCGAGTGGCATCTCGGCGGCGTACCGCTGCCCGGGGTCTGGGGGACGCTGGGCGAGCAGTTGCTGCCGTTGCGGATGCCGCTCTTCTTCACCATCTCCGGACTCTTCGCCGCGAACGCCGTCGGCCGGCCCTGGCGCCAGGTCGGCCGGTCCCGGATCGCCCGGTTCCTCTATCTGTACGCCGGATGGCTGCTGATCCACACCCTGCTGCTCGCCGCCGCGCCGGACTTCCCGACCGACCGGGCCGGCTCGGTCACCGGCCTGCTGGCCGAACTCACCGTCAGCCCGTCCAACCTCTGGTATCTCTACGCCCTCGCGCTGTATTTCGCGGTCGCCAAGCTGGCCCGCCGGATCCCCGCGCCGGTGCTGCTGGCGGCCGCCGCCGGCCTCTCCGCCGTCAGCACGGCGGGACTGCTCGCCACCGCCGGCAACCGGGCCGGCGTCTACCAGAACCTGGTCTTCTTCCTCGGCGGGTTGCACCTGCGGCCGTACCTGTCGAGCTGGGTGGCGGCCGCGACCCGGCGCCGGCTGCTGCTCACCGCCGCCGGCTACCTGACCGCACTGGCCGGGATGGCCCGGACCGGGGCGCAGGGCTGGCCGGGGGTGTGGCTGCTGGTCTCGGTCGCGGCGGTGGCCTTCGGACTCACCGCCGCCGCCCGGCTGACCCGGTGGCGCCGGCTCGGCGACCCGCTCGCCGCCCTCGGCCGGCGGACCCTCCCGGTGTACGTCCTGCACCTGCCACTGCTGGCGCTCGCCGACCGGGTACTGCTCGGTCCGCTGTCCGGGCTGGGCCGGTCCGGACAGGTCGCGCTGGCGCTCGGCTATCCGATCCTGCTCACCTCGGCCCTGCTCGCCCTGACCCTGGCACTGCACCGGGGACTGCTCTTCCTGCGGGCCGGCTGGATGTTCGACCTGCCGGCGCCGCGCCCCGCCGGTCGTCGGCGTCGCCCGTGGCCACGGTGCCGGGACGGCGAGGTGCGCCGAGCCGATCGCGGCGGCCCGGACGGTGGCCAGGTGGATCCGGCGGGGCGGCTCGAGGAGGCCGTACCGGCGGGGTGGCGCGGATGAGCGCGCTGGCCGAGGCCGAGGTCGACCTCGCGGCCGTCGCGGCCAACCTGGGTACGGTCGCGGCGCTCGCCGGTACCGGGCTGATGGCGGTGGTGAAGGCCGACGGGTTCGGGCACGGCGCGGTACCGGTAGCCCGGGCCGCGCTGGCGGCCGGCGCGAGCTGGCTCGGGGTGACCTCGGCCGGCGAGGCGCTCGCCCTGCGCGCGGCGGGTCTCACCGCACCCGTACTGAGCTGGCTGCACCGACCGGACGACGACTTCGGCCGGCTGATCGGCGCGGACGTCGACCTCGGGGTCTCGACCGTGCCGCACCTGCACTCGATCGCCGAGGCGGCGCGCCGGTCGGGCCGCCCCGGAACGGTCCAGCTCAAGGCCGACACCGGGTTGTCCCGCAACGGCGCCAGCCGCGACGACTGGCCGGAGCTGGTCGACTGGGCCCGCAAGTACGAGGTCGAGGGGACCGTCCGGGTCCGGGGGGTCTGGTCGCACCTGGCCGGCGCCGAGACGCCGGACGGTCGGGGCGTCGACCGGCAGGTGGCGGCCTTCGAGGAGGCGCTGCGGATCGCCCGGGCGGCCGGACTGCGGCCGGATCTCGCCCACCTGGCGAACTCGGCGGCGGCGCTGGCCGCCCCGGCGACCCGGTACGACCTCTGCCGGATCGGACTGGCGCTCTACGGCGTCGACCCGTTCGGCGCGTCCGGCGCCGGGGCGTACCGGCTGCGGGCCGCGATGACCCTGCGCTCCACGGTGGTGAACGTCAAGCGGGTGCCGGCCGGTACCGGCGTCTCCTACGGGCCGGACCGGGTGACCGAGCGGGCGACGACGCTGGCACTGTTGCCGCTCGGCTACGCGGACGGGCTGCCCCGGGCCGCCGAGGGGCGGGCCGAGGTGTGGCTGGCCGGCACCCGGCGGCCGATCGTCGGGCGGATCGCCATGGACCAGTGCGTGGTCGACGCCGGGGACCTGCCGGTGTCGATCGGCGACCCGGTGGTGCTCTTCGGCCCGGCCCCGGCAGAACCCGGCTGGCCGACGGTGGCGCAGTGGGCGGCGTGGGCCCGGACCAGCCCGCACGAGATCCTGACCGGCATCGGCGCCCGGGTCGCCCGCCGGTATCGACCGGCGGGGGTGGTAGCGGAATGAGGGTACGGATCGGCGGGCTCGGTGCCCGCGTGCCGCGTGGCGGCCGGAGTGCAGGGGAGTGTCGAGGATGAGTATCCGGCTGGCGGTGCTGTACGGCGGGCGCAGCGGCGAGCACGAGGTGTCCCGCCGTTCGGCGGCGAGCATCCTCGCCCACCTCGACCGGGACGCCTATCGGGTGACCCGGGTGCTCGTCGAGCGGGACGGCCGGTGGCAGGTCGACGGCGTACCGGTCACGCTGCCGGCGGCGCTGCGGGTACTGACCGCCCAGGACGTGGTGTTCCCGGCCATGCACGGCCCGTACGGCGAGGACGGCAACGTCCAGTCGATGCTGGACTGGCTCGGCGTGCCGTACGTCGGCAACGGGGTCTTCGCCAGTGCGGCCGGCATGGACAAGGCGGTGACGAAGAAGCTGCTCGGTGCCGAGGGACTGCGCGTCGCGGCCGGCGTGACGCTGCGGGACGGCGAGTTCCTCTCCCGGCTCGAACAGCAGCGGCTGGGTCTGCCGGTCTTCGTCAAGCCGGCCCGGGCGGGCTCCAGCCTCGGCGTGTCCCGGGTCGACAAGTGGTGGCAACTGCCGGCCGCGCTCCGGCTGGCCCGCGAGGCCGACCCGAAGGTTCTCGTCGAGCGGGCCGTACCCGGCCGGGAGATCGACGTCGGCGTGCTCCAGTACCCGGACGGACGGGTCGAGGCCGGGCCGCCGCTGGAGATCCGTGTGCCGCCGACCGCAGCCTTCTTCGACCACGCCGCCAAGTACGACGGCGGGGCCGTCTTCCAGATTCCGGCCCCGCTCGACGCCGCGACGACCCGGCTGTTGCAGGATCGGGCGGTCCGGGCCTTCCACGCACTCGGCTGTCGGGGCCTGCTCCGGGTCGACTTCTTCCTGCCCGGTGACGACCTGCCCGGCGACGGCTCGGGTGAGCCGGTGGTCAACGAGGTCAACACGTTTCCCGGCTTCACCGGCGAGTCGCAGTACCCGCAGATCTGGGCCCGGGCCGGGATCGCCTTTCCGAGGCTGCTCGACATCCTGATCGACGGCGCCCGGAGCGCCGCGGCCGCCGGGTGAGGTGCCGGGCGGGGCTGCTCAGAAGCCGGGGGCGGTGGCCCGGGGCGGTGCGGGCACGACGTCGGGCGGCAGGCACCAGGCGGCGTCGGGGGAGTGCGCCGACCCGCCCGGGGCGGCCGGGCATTTCGGCGGGTCGCAACGGTACGGTCCCCGGCTCCCGTCCGGACCGGTCAGCGTGACCACGGAGCGCCCCGCCGGCCTGTCGTCCGGGAGGGCGTACCGGACGGTGCAGACGATCTGGTCGACCGCCGTCGCCGACAGCGCGGTCACGTCGGTGCCGAGCTTCACCGTCGTACCCGACGGGTCGGACGTGGTCACCGCCGGCTCGGCGTCCGTCGGGATCTCGGTGCGGTAGCCCTGCTGCCGCTCCCGCCGGTCGGGGCCGGCCAGCAGCAGTGCCAGCGCGTCGTCGACCGAACCCGGCGGGGTGGAGGGGCGCAGCACCAGGGTGACGCGCTGCTCCGCGACGAAGAAGACGCCCACCCCCTGCACCGGCCCCGTCGGTGCGGGACCGCCGGTGATGACCACGGTCGGCCGCACGCCGCACCCGGCGGCGAGCACCGTCAGCAGCGCGACGGCGGCGAGCGTCACCCACCGCCGGAGGCCGGTCACGGACGTCCCCCGACGGGACCGGGCCGGCCGGCGGCGGGACCGGGCCGGCCGGCGGTGGGCGTCGCCGGATCGGTGCAGTGGCGCGGCAGGCGGAGCGTGAACACCGCACCGCCGGCCGGGTCGTTCCCGGCCACCAGACTGCCCCGTTCGGCGCCGGCCCGGTGCAGCCGGGCGTTCTCCCAGGCGATGGCGAGACCGAGTCCACTGCCGTCGGAGCGGCTCCGGGCGCTGTCCGCCTTGTAGAAGCGGTCGAAGACCTGCGGCAGCACCAGCGGGTCGAGCCCCGGGCCGCGGTCGCCGACCAGCAGGACGATCCAGTCCGGTTCGGCGCGCAGCCGTACCGTCACCGGCGGAGCGCCGTGCCGCAGCGCGTTGCCGACCAGGTTCGCCAGGATCACGTCCAGCCGGCGGGGGTCGAGCCGGGCCCGGGTCTCCGGCGGCAGGTCTGCCACCACCCGGTCGGTCCAGCCCCGGGCGCGCAGGGTCGCGCGTACCGCCGCCGGCACGTCGACGTCGTCGAGGGCGAGTGCGGCCGTACCGCTGTCGAACCTGCTCACCTCGATCAGGTCGTTGACCAGCCGGGTCAGGCTCTGCGTCTCCTGGCTGACCAACCGGGCGGCCCGGCCCGCGTCGCCGGGCAGCCGGGGCGCCTCCTCGTCGAGTACGTCGGTTACCGCGGTCATCGCGGCCAGCGGGGTACGCAGCTCGTGCGAGACGTCGGCCACGAAGCGCCGGGCGTCCGCCTCCATCCGGCGCAACTCGTCGACCTGCCGTTCCAGTCGCTGGGCGGTGTGGTTGAAGGTACCGGCGACCCGCGCGAGTTCGTCGGAGCCGCGTACGGCCAGCCGGGTGCTCAGGTCGCCGTCGCCGAGCCGGCGGGCCGCCCGGTCGAGTTCCCGGACCGGCCGCAGCACGCCCCGGGCGGCGAGCAGCGCCAGCACGACGGCGAGCGCCAGCGACAGCCCGCCGGTCGACCAGCTCCACATCGCGAGCTGCTCGATGCTGCGTTGCTCGGCCTCCAGGCTGTGCAGGCGGTAGATCTCCAGTCCGGACGGCCGCGCCGTCCCCTCCGGCTGGTTGAGCATCACCTGGGTCCCGATCACCAGGTACGGGTAGCCGTGCGCGGTCTGCCGCTGCCAGACGACCCGACCACTACCCACCGCCCTGCGCAACTCCGGCGGGAGTACGGCGGAGACCTGGTCGGGTGCGGAGCTGCGCCCCTGGTACGCGGCGATCGCGGTGTCGTCGCGGCCGGAGAGTTCGGTGGCGATGGCGTCGAGGTCGGCCTGGCTCGGTGGCAGGGTTCGGATCGGGGGGAGCCGGGTGATCTGCTCCTTCAACGTGACGACGGCCGCGTCCTGGGCCTGTTGCAGGATGACGTTCCGGGCCTGGACGTAGCTGGCTCCGGCCACCACCGCCGTGGTGGTCAGGCCGAGCGAGACGAAGGCGAGCAGCAGCCGGACCCGCAGGCCGGCCGGCCACCGCAGCCGGCTCACCACAGGTCCCGGCCACAGTGCGGCGCGCCGTGCCGCGAGGGTCGACCGTGCGCTCGGGTACGGCTCACAACGGGCCGAACCGGTAGCCGAAGCCGCGCACGGTCTGCACGTAGACCGGGGCGGCGGAGTCGTCCTCGATCTTCGCCCGCAACCGCTGCACGCAGGCGTCGACGAGTCGCGAGTCGCCGAGGTAGCCGTGCTCCCAGACCGCCTCCAGCAGTTGCTGCCGGCTGAGTACCCGGCCCGGGGTGCCGGAGAGTTCGAGCAGCAGCCGCAGTTCGGTCGGGGCGAGGCCGATCGGCTCGCCTGCCTTGCTGACCACCAGCGCCGACCGGTCGATGGTCAGCGCGCCGTACCGCTGCACCGCCGGTTCCGGGCCGGAGCGCCGGGGTTCGCCGCTCGTCCGGCGCAGCACCGCGCGGATCCGCGCCTCCAGTACCCGGGCCTGCACCGGCTTGACCACGTAGTCGTCGGCACCGGCCTCCAGCCCGGCCACCACGTCGATGTCGTCGTTGCGGGCGGTGAGCATGATGATCGGCAGGTCGCCGGTCGACCGGATCCGGCGGCACACCTCGAAGCCGTCGATCCCGGGCAGCATGAGGTCCAGGACGACGACGTCGGCGCTGTCCGTGACCAGCCGGGCCAGCCCCTGCTCGCCGGTGGCCACGGCGTCCACGGTGTGGCCCTGGCGGGTCAGGGCCAGCTGGAGGCCGTCGCGCACCGTCTGATGGTCCTCGATCAACAGCACCCGAGACATGGCACCAACTATTGCATTCCCGCCGAAGTTGCCCTGTCGATCATGATTCGTGGCACGGATCAGCCCTCCGCCGCCGGAGTGTCCGGTTCGGGGTCCGGTCCGGGCCGGCGCCCCGCGACGGGGCCGACGAAGTCCACCGGACGCAGCAGGACCAGCAGGGTGGCGACGACCAGGACGACGAACCCGCTGCCGGCCACGATCGCGACGAAGAGCCCGCCGGCACCGCCGGCCGCGGTGTAGGGGGTGTGCGCCGGCACGCCGACCAGCAGCGCCAGCAGCGGTACCCCGCCGAGCAGCCCGAAGGACCCGACCTCGACCGCGGCCGTCACGGCACCGCTATCCCGGCGCGGCCGGGCCAGCGCGGCGGCGACCAGGCAGAACAGCGCCGCCGCCAGCAGTACGCCGCCCAGGACGTCACTGAACCGGTGCCAACCCGCGATCATGGTGGACGCGGCGACCGTGCAGACGCCCACCGCCCCCGGGGCGGCACACCAGCGCCGGGCCGGTGCGGGGAGCACGAGCAGGACCGCGAGGAGCAGCGCCATCGCCGCCGCGACGTGGCCGCTGGGGAAGCTGTTGTGCGTGGTCGAGGTGGCCACCCCGAGCTCCGGCCGCAGGATCACCCGCTTGGCGACGCCCGCGCCGAGCACCGCGGCGCCGACCAGGCCCACCCCGGCCACCCCGGCCCAGGGCCGCCGGCCGAGCACACCGAGCAGCAGTACGGCGACGAGCAGCAGGCCCAGCACCGCCGGGTCGCCGAACCAGGCCAGTACGGTGCGCGCCGGCTCGACCAGGTCGGTCGGCTGGGCGTATCCGCCGCCCCGCTCGGCCCGGGGCAGCAGCGTGCCGTCGAGCAGCTGCCCCGCACCGGTGCCGACGAACCCGACGGCGGTCAGCACGAACGCGAGCAGGTAACCGAGGGCGGCGTGGCGCAGCCGGCGGGCCGGCCCCCGGTCGGCGGGCGCCGGCCGGCGGTCGGACCGGGCCGGAACCCCCGGCGGGGTCGTTGACGGGTACGGCGATACCGGATGCACCAGCCCAGGATGCGGTGCCCGGGTCCGGAGACCGTGCGGGCCATGTCATGGTTCTGTCACAACCGCCGGTCGTACCGGAGCGTCACCAGCAGCTCCCGCAGACCGGCCGGGGTCCCCAGTCCGGCGAGACGAGTCGGACCATGCGGTCGACCAGCGGATCGGTGGTCTCCAGTGGGCGCGCCTGGATCTCGTGGTCCAGCAGGTCCCACACCACCCGGACACACTCGACCCGGACCAGGTAGTCGGTGACCACGCAGATCACGAAGTCCACCGGCCCGGTCGGCACCCGCTTCCGGTCCGAGAACGGGCTGACCCCGGCCGGCGCGTACGGCCGCAGGTGCGACCCGTACACGAGGCCCTCCGCGCGACCGGGCTCGTAGATGCCGTACCCGAAGGCGGCGGCCGTCTTTTCCTCGGCGCAGTCGAGCTGACCCGCGAGGGTGAGGAACACCCCGTCCTTGGTCTCGTCCGTCGCCGCGACCTCGATCGCGCCGGAGGTGCAGGGGATCCGCTCCCACACCGGCTCGGCAGCCGTCGCCGGCCCGGCGGTGAGCGAGGTGATCAGGGCGGCGGCCACCGCCGCGACCAGGTGTCTCATCGGTCGTCTCCCTCCACGGGCGGCCTGTTCCTCGGTGGGCTCGCCGCCTGCATCGCGCCGAGGGCGAGGCCGAGTTGAAAGCGGTTCTCCACCCCGAGCCGGTCCATCAGGGACCGCAGCGCGTAGGTGACCGATCGGGTGGACATGCCGAGTTCCTTCGCGGCACTGCTGTCGGTATGGCCCTCGGCGAGCAGTGCGACGAGCGCCTTCTCCCGTGGTGTGAGCACGACCTCGGGTACTCCGTTCCGGCGTGGATCTGTCGCCTCCGTCCAGTACCGGACGAAGAGCGAGACGAACGACTCGACCGCCGAGGGTTCGACGACCTCCCACGTGCCGTGGTGCAGCCCGTCGGGGTCGACGGCGACCAGCGCGACGCGACGGTCGAAGATCATCAGCTTGTGCGGCAGCCGGGACGTCTCCCGGTACTCCCCGCCCAGCCGGGCGAACTCCGTCGCGTGCCGCGACGACCGGTCGCCGTCGGCGGGCGCCCGGCCCAGCGAACGCAGTCGGATCCGGCGCCGCAGCAGCGCGATGTCCAACGGGGCGCCGATCGCCAGCGCCTCGGTGCTGAAGATCTCTTCCGGATTCATCGCCAGGTGCTCGACCCGCTCCAGCGCCACCAGTTCCGCGATACGCCGACGGGTTGCCTCGCGATCCGGCAGCCGCCGGGCCGGAAACGGCCGGACCATACCCGGTCGCAGCAGGCCGGCCGGGCCCTCGACCGCCGGGGCGGCCCGCCGGAGGGCGCGACGTCGCAGCGTCGTCACCGCCACCTCCGCCGCCGCGGCCCGCCAGGTCACCGCGTCGGCCCCGGAGCCGGACGGCGCGGCGATCGGCACGACCAGGTCGGCCTCGGCCAACTCGTCCAGCGCCTCGCGGACCCGGCGCACCGCGAGTCCGAGACTGGCGGCGATTCCGCCGGTACTGCGGGAACCGAAGGTGACCAGGCAGCGGTAGACCAGGTCGGCATCGGCGGAGACCCCCCAGCGGACCAGTAGCGGCACCGCCCGCCCGACGGCCAGCGCCCCCGTGCCCCTGCCCGTCATGAACAACTCCCTCCCCCTGGGAATCGGTACGTCGCGATACAAACACAGGACGGCACCGATGTCTCGGGTCGACAAGATCAGCGCGTCGATTCGTTGCGCGATCACGCAACGGTGCTGCCCGTCCCGGAATCCCCGTTGAACCGTAGGCGCGGAAATCCCGTTCTAGCTCACGTGCGGCCACGCGTCGCGCGCCTGGCCCGCCCCACCAACACGGCCTCCAGGAGAGGATCTTCGGGTTGTCACTCTTCGCACGCTTTCGTCCGGCACAGGAGCAGGAACCGACGACCACGGCGGACGGTCCGCTGCCGGACGGGCACCCCGAGGACACCCCGGCCGGCGCCGGAGATGACGGCGGCGGCGACGCTGCGGCTCGGGTCGACGGCGGCGGTGAGACCGCGGGCGGCGACGACGGTGGTGGCCCCGCCGACGGCGGGGAGGCGGCGGAACAGCGGCGCCGTTCGCCCGCACGGCGGATCGCGGCGCGGGTGACGACCGCGCTCGCGGTCCTGCTCGTACTGCTCGCTCTCGCCATGGGAAACCGGCCGGAGCAGTTCACCCCCGGCACGTTCGCGCGGATTCCGGTGGAGGCACTCCTCGGCGTCCTTCTCCTCCTCGCCCTGCGCCCGGGGGCGCGCCGGGTGGCGGCCGTACTCGGTGGCGTCACCCTCGGCCTGCTGGGCCTGCTCAAGCTCGTGGACGTCGGCTTCTACGCCGTACTCGCCCGGCAGTTCGACCCGGTCCTCGACTGGGTACTGGTGGACGACGCGATCTCGTTCCTCACCGACTCCTTCGGCCGGGCCGGCGCGGTCGGCGCGGCGATCGTGGCCGTGCTGCTGGTCGTCGCGGTACTCGTACTCATGACGCTGGCGGTGCTCCGGGTGACCCGGCTCGTGGCCGCGCACAGCGTCGCCGCGACGCGTACCGTCATTGTGCTCGGCGCGGCCTGGCTCGCCTGTGCGGTGTTCGGCGTGCAGATCGTGCCCGGGGTGCCGGTGGCGGCCCGGAACACGGCCGGCCTGGCGCACGCGCGGGCCCACCAGATCCGCGACGGTCTGCGCAGCCAGCAGGAGTTCACCCGGCAGGCCGCCGTGGACGCCTTCGGCGGCGTCCCCGGTGACCGGCTGCTCACCGGCCTGCGCGGAAAGGACGTCCTGCTGGTCTTCGTCGAGAGTTACGGGCGCAGCGCCGTCGAGGATCCGGCGATCGCGCCGCCCGTCAACGCGGCACTCGACGCCGGTACCCGGCGGCTGGCCGCCGCCGGCTTCGGCTCGCGCAGCGCCTTCCTCACCTCACCGACGGCGGGCAGCGGCAGCTGGCTGGCCCACTCCACGTTCCTCTCCGGGCTCTGGATCGACAACCAGCAGCGGTACCGCAACATCGTCACCACCGACCGGCTGACCCTCACCGGCGCCTTCCGGCGGGCGAACTGGCGCACCGTCGGCATCATGCCGGGCGTCACCCGGGCCTGGCCGGAGGGGGAGCTGTACGACTACCAGAAGGTCTACGACTCGCGGCAGCTCGGCTACCAGGGCCCGAAGTTCAGTTGGGCCACCATGCCCGACCAGTTCGTCCTGGCCGCCTTCGAACGCTACGAGCACGGGACACCGGACACGGCGCCGCTGATGGCGGCGATAACCCTCGTGTCGAGTCACGCGCCCTGGACACCCCTTCCCCGGCTCGTGGACTGGGACGACCTCGGGGACGGGTCGATCTTCGCGCCGATGGCCGGTCAGGGGCAGCCGAAGAGCGCGCTCTGGGGCGACCGGGCGAAGGTGCGTGCCGAGTACGGCCGGTCCATCGAGTACTCGCTGAACAGCCTGGTCTCCTATGTGGAGAAGTACGGCGACGACGACACCGTGGTCGTCTTCCTCGGTGACCACCAGCCCTCGCCGGTGGTCACCGGTACCGGTGCCAGCCGGGACGTGCCCATCAGCATCGTGGCGCACGACCCGGCCGTGCTGGACCGGATCTCCCGGTGGGGCTGGCAGGACGGGCTGAAGCCGGGCCGGCAGGCGCCGGTCTGGCGGATGGACTCCTTCCGGGACCGTTTCCTGACCGCGTTCGGGTCCCGCAGCGCCTCGTGACAGAGGTCAGGGCTTACGCCCGACCCCGCCGTACCCGTCGACCGGCTCCGCGTCGGCGCTGTCCGGGCGCCACTGCGAGATGGAGACGATGCCCGGCTCCAGCAGGGTCAGGCCGTCGAAGCAGCGCTCGATCTGCTCCGGGCTGCGCAGCACGTACGGCACCGCACCCGTGTCGTCGTAGCCCTGTTGCGCCTCGTCGAATCCCTCGGTGGTGTTGGTGCTGTCCCACAGGATCAGGTAGCTGCCGCTGGGTACCGCCGCCATCACCCGGGCCACAATGGAGCGTGCCTCCTCGTGGTCGGCGACGTGCCCGAGTACGCCCATGAACATCACCGCGATCGGCTGGGTGAAGTTCAGGATGTTCCGGGCGTCGGCGATGATCTGGTCGGGATCGTGGAAGTCCGCGTCGACGTAGTCGGTGACCCCCTCCGGGGTGGTGTTGCTGAGCAGCGCACGGGCGTGGGTCAGCACGAGCGGGTCGTTGTCGACGTAGACGACCCGGGACTCCGGGGCGGCGCGCTGGGCCACCTGGTGGGTGTTGTCCAGGGTGGGCAGTCCGGTGCCGATGTCGAGGAAGTTGCGGATGCCCGCGTCGGCCGCCAGGTGGTGCACGGCCCGGATCAGGAAGCGCCGGGACTGCTTGGCCAGCGGGACGATGCCGGGGAACTGCTGCCGGTAGGCGTCACCGGCCTCCCGGTCGGCGGCGAAGTTGTCCTTGCCACCCATCCAGTAGTTCCAGATCCGGGCGGAGTGCGGCACGCCGGTGTCGAGCCCGTCCGGCCGTGCGTGGTCTGCTGGCGGCGCTTCCTTCGTCACGAGGCTCCCCAGGATTCCGTAGCGGACACGATCGCTCCACCGTAGATCGTCGATGCCTCGTACGCACCCTCCGCTCGACCCTCCCGCCCGTCAGCCGCGTCCGGCGACGGTACCGGCCGGGTCGTCGGCCGCCTCGTCGTCGTTCGCCCCGGCCGGTCGGGGACGGAGCCGCACCCTGGTGATGGCGTGCCGGTCGATCTCGGCGACCTGCGCGGTGAAGGCCGGCAGCTCGACGGTCTCGCCGGGCGCGGTCGGGATGTGTCCGAGCCGGGCGAGGACCAGACCGGCGACGGTGGTGTAGTCGCCGTCGTCGGGCTCGTCGAGGTCGAGGCCGATGTCGGGCAGGTCGTGGATCGGAAACGTGCCGGCGACCAGGAGCGTCCCGTCGGGCTGCCGGACCACGGCCTGCACGTCGCGGTCCGTCTCGTCGTAGATCTCGCCGACGATCTCCTCGATGAGGTCCTCCATCGTCACGATGCCGTCGTTGGCGCCTCGCTCGTCCACCACCACGGCGAACTGCTGGCGCTGCTGGCGCATCTGGCGCAGGGCGTCGGTGACACCGAGGGTCTCCGGCAGGAAGAGCGCCGGAGCGACGTGCCCGGCGACCGTACCGCCGTCGTCGAGCAGGTCCCGCAGGTGCACGATGCCGAGCACGTCGTCCAGGCCGCCCCGGGTGACGACCGGGGCGCGGCTGTGCCCCGACTCGGCGAGCTGCCGCCGGGCCGCTGCGGTGGGCAGGTCGGCGCGCAGGGTGACGACCTGCCCGCGCGGCACCAGGATCTCCCGCAGGATCCGGTCGGCGATCTCGAAGGCGCCGCTGATGATGGTGCGGTGCTCGGCGGAGAGCCCGCGTTGCGCCGTGACCATCTCCCGCAGCTCCTCGGCGGTGACCTCTTCCGGGCCGCCTTCCGGGTCGGCTCCGGTGAGCCGGACCACCACGTTGGTGGACTTGCTGAGCAGCCACACCGCCGGCCGGGAGAAGGCGGCGAGCATGTCGAGCGGCCGGGCCACCACCAGCGACCAGCCCTCGGCCCGCTGCATCGCGATCCGCTTCGGCGCCAGTTCGCCGAGGACCAGGCTGACGAAGGTCAACAGGACCGTCACCAGGATGACGGAGGCGGGCTCCGCGGCCGAACCGAGGAAGCCGAGCAGCGGCACCAGGGGCGCGGCCAGCGAGACGGCGGCGGCGGCCGAGGCGAGGAAGTTGGCCAGCGTGATGAAGATCTGGATGGTGGCCAGGAACCGGTTCGGGTCCCGCGCCAGCTTCGCCAGCACCCGCCCGCCGCGCGACTGCCGCTCCAGCCGCTGGATCTGGCTCTCCCGCAGCGACACCAGCGCCATCTCGCTGCCGGAGAACGCCGCGTTGACCAGTACCAGGAACAGAACCAGTGCCACCTGTAGCCCGTAGCCGTCCACCGAACGTCCGGCCTCCTCGTCCCGCTTGGTGTGGCCACCAACCTAGCCGGTCGCCGGCGCTCCGGCCCGGCTCAGGTGGCGAGGACGATGGTCATCCCGAGGTACGTGGCCAGCAGCAGCACGCCCTCGAAGCCGAGTCGTCCCCAGCCGCAGGTCTGCCGGACGAGCAGTCCGGCGAGCAGGATCGCGGTCATGAACAGCCCGCTGGTGGTGATGAAGAGGTCGTCGTTGCCGGCGGCGTGGTAGATGGAGCCCTGCCGGTACGCGATGTCCCCGACCACCAGGGTGATCACGTCGAGGATGTTCCCGCCGAGGACGGCCGCGACGGCCAGGGTGACCGCACCCCGGCGTACGGCGGCGATCGCGGTGACCGTCTCCGGCAGCCCGTTCACGATGCCGAGCAGGACCCCGCCGGTGAAGCCTGCGGTGAGGCCGGTGGTCTCGACGACGCTCTCGGCGGCCAGCGACACTCCCCAGCCGCTCACCGCGACGAGCACCCCGACCAGCACGAACCGTCCCCAGAGCGTGCCCACGCCGTGCCGGTCGAGCGCACCGTGGTCCTGCGGTACGTCGGGTTGGGTCTCCTTGGTGCCGACGGCCTGCCACATCGGTCTGGTGCCCGCGGTCCGGATCAGCCGGAGCCCGCCGAGGTAGCACGCGACGATCACGACCGAGATCGGATGGATGCCGCCGACGGTGACGTTCGGGCTGTAACTGCCGAGCAGCGCGAGGGTGAGCAGGGCGATCAGCAGACAGCCGAAGAGCAGGTTCGAGGAGGAGGCGGCGGCGTGTTCGAGGTTGACCCGGCGGTAGAAGGCGTCCGCGACCGCGACCGCGGTGGTCTGGGCGGCGATGCCGCCGACCGCGTTGCTGTAGCCGAGCTGGGGGTGGTCGCCCGCCGCGGTGACCGCGGTGATCACGATCCCGGAAAGCCCGGTGGCGACGCCGAAGAAGACCACGCCGAAGACCGCCTCGCCCCAGCCGGTCCGGTCCGCGAGAGCGTCGCCCAGGGCGACGAGCCGGATGCTGCCCAGGATCGTGACCAGCCCGGCGACGGCGAAGACGCCGACGCTGGGGCCGAGTGGCCAGGGCGTCGCGGGTAGAAAGCCCAGCATCGGGCGGTTATTCCCGAGTTGCCGGCTCCGAAGCATGCCGCCGGCATCGGTACCTCCGCCCGGGCCGGCCGGGGAGAACCGGCGGTCGGCCGGCGGCGGTCACCGGTCCGGTCGGTCCAGCCACATCTCCAGCCCGTCGAGCAGCCGGTCCAGCCCGAAGGAGAAGCTCTCGTCCCAGATCCGCTCCGGGACGTACGCGGTCGCCCCGACCTCCTGCCGCCACTTGTCGTACTGCGGATGGTCGCTGGCGATCCGTGCCAGGTGCGGTTCCAGTTTCGCCACGATCTCCTTGATCGACATGCCGGACTGCCGCGTGCTGGTGACCATCGCCGAGATGGTGGTCGCCGAGCCGATCGCGTAGGAGGTCAGCAACGCACTGGCGTGCGAGAGTTCCAGCCCGGCGAAGCCGGCCGCGGAGAGCAGCGCCACCGTACGCTCACCGATCCGCATCGCGTTCGGCCCGAGGTTCGGGCGCACTCCGAGCAGGCCGATCACCCACGGGTGGCGGAGCAGCATCTCCCGGGTGCCGGCGGTCAACACCGACGCGCCGATCCGCCAGCTCGTGTCGCCGACCTCGGGGACGTAGACCTCGCCCATCACCTCGTCGACGGCGAGTTCGAGCAGTTCGTCCTTGTTCGTCACGTACCAGTACACCGAGGTGGCGCCCGAACCCAGCCGGGTGCCGAGCCGGCGCATGCTCAGCCCGGCCAGTCCCTCGGCGTCCAGCAGCTCGATCGCGGCCCGGACGATCTGCTCGCGGCTCAGTGCGGGTTGTTCGCCCCGGCCCCGGGGCGGGCGCAGCCACACCGAGTCGGTGAACGGGTCGGACTTCGACATCCACGATCCTTTCGACTCGACCATCCTACCGACCCTCGTACGGCGTTCGAGTTTTCTGGTACACCGTTCATGAGTGCTGGTACGGTGTGCGAGATTTCTCGAACGCTGTACGAGTGGAGGTCCCGGTGTCCACATCCCATCCGCGTCGGTGGTGGATCCTCGGCGTGCTCTGTCTGAGCCTGCTGGTGGCCGTCATCGACAACATGGTGCTCAACATCGCGATCCCGTCGCTGATCCGCGACCTCGGGGCGAGCGCCTCGGACATCCAATGGATCCTCGACGCGTACATCCTGGTCTTCGCCGGCCTACTGCTCACCGCCGGCAGCCTCTCCGACCGGCACGGCCGGCGACGCGGCCTGGTGACCGGCCTGGTCGTCTTCGGCGGCGCGTCGGTGCTGGCCACGCTCTGCCAGACCCCCGGTCAACTCATCGCGGCCCGGGCTCTGATGGGGGTCGGCGCCGCCTTTCTGATGCCCGGCACGCTCTCGATCCTCACCACCGTCTTCGACCCCTCCGAGCGGAAGAAGGCCATCGCGATCTGGAGTTCGGTGCTGGTGCTCGGCGCCCTGGGCGGCCCGACCCTCGGCGGCCTGCTGTTGCAGCACTTCTGGTGGGGGTCGGTCTTCCTGCTCAACGTCCCGATCGCCGTCCTCGGCATCGTCGCGGCGCTCCTGATCATCCCCGAGTCACGCGGTCCGGCCAGCCGACCCGACGTGGTCGGTGCGCTGCTCTCCACCGCCGGCATGGCGGCACTGGTCTGGGCGGTCATCTCGTCGGCCAAGGACGGCTGGTCGTCGCCGCCGACCGTCGCCGGGCTGGTCGGCGCGGCCGTACTGCTCAGCGCGTTCGCGCTCTGGGAGCGCCGGGTCGCCGAGCCGATGCTGCCGATGGCGCTCTTCCGGGACCGGAACTTCGCCGGGGCGAGCCTCTCCGTCGTGCTGCTCTCGCTCTCGGCCGGCGGCGTGCTGCTCGCGCTGACCCAGTACCTCCAACTCGTCCTCGGGTACGGGCCGATGCGGGCCGGCCTGGCATTCGTGCCGATGCTGGTCACCGTGATGGCCTGCAACGGCCTCGGCGTACTGGTCGACCGGCGGTTCGGTGCCCGGGTCGCGATCGCCACCGGACTGTCGCTGATGGCCGTCGGCTTCGGAGTGCTCGCCTCGATCGGGCCCGCCGACGGCTACCCGACGCTGGCCGTCGCGCTGGTCCTGATCGGGGCGGGCAGCGGGATCACCGGACCGCCGGCGGTCGGCACCCTGCTCGCCGCGCTGCCGCCGGAACGTGCCGGCGTCGGCTCGGCGGTCAACGACACCGTGCAGCAGATCGGCACGGCGCTCAGCGTCGCGGTGCTGGGCAGCGTACTGGCCGCCGCGTACCGGGGCGCGATGCCGGCGGAGGTCACCGGTCCGGCCCGGGAATCCATCGGCGACGCGCTGCGGATCGCCACCGCCACCGGCGACGACAACCTGGCCCGGCTGGCCCGGGACGCGTTCGTCGAGGCGATGTCCGCCACCGCGATCGTCGGAGTGGTCGGTGGCGTCGCCGCCGCCGTCGTCGCTGCGCTGGTACTCCGGCCGAAGCCGACCCCGCCGCCGACCGCCGTACCGGTGGAACCGGCCGGAGACGAGGTCACCGTGCGGTAGGGCTAGCCAGCCACCCGGCGGCTACTCCTCGGCGAAGCGCAACACCGGTTTGATCGTACGGCCGGCGTGGACGTCGTCGGCGGCGCGCTGGATCTGCCCGAAGTCGTACCCGGTGACGAGTCGGTCCACCGGTAGCCGGCCCTGCCGGTGCAGCCGGACCAGGGCCGGGATCAGCGACTGTGTCTCCGCGCCGCCGATGGTCACCCCGACCGCCGACCGGCCGGGCAACATGGCGTTGACGTCCACCGGCACGGTGGTGCCGAACGGCGGTACGCCGACGAAGGCGAGGATCCCGCCGACCGCGAGGCTGGCCAGACCGGCCGAGATGACCGTCGGCGCGCCGGTGGCGTCCAGGATCCGGTCGACGCCATGCCCGCCGGTCAGCCGGGCGAGCGCCTCGGCGAGGTCGTCCGAGCCGGTGTCGACGGTGTCGGTGGCGCCGAGTTCGCGGGCCAGCCGGAGCCGGTCCGGCACCCGGTCCACCGCGATGATCTGCGCTGCCGGGCTCAGCGCGGCGGCCATCACCGCGCTCAGCCCGACGGTGCCGCTGCCGAGGACCGCGATGCTGGCCCCGGGGCGCGGGCGCAGCACGTTGAAGACGGTGCCGACGCCGGTCGTCACACCGCAGCCGAGCGGGGCCAGCACCTCGAGCGGCGCCTCCGGGTCGACCCGTACGACGCTGCGCTCGTCGGCGAGGGCGAGCGCCGAGAAGGACGACTGCCCGAAGAAGTGGCCGTGCAGCTCGCCGCCGTCCGCTCCGGCCAGCGGGGCGCTGCCGTCCGGGCGGGCGCCGCCGAGCAGGTTGCGGGGCAGCCAGGTGTGGCAGAGCGAGGGCTCGCCACCGTGGCAGGACCGGCAACTTCCGCAGGAGGAGAAGGAGAGCAGCACCCGGTCGCCCGGCGCCACCGAGGTGACGGCGGCGCCGACCGCCTGCACCACGCCGGCACCCTCGTGGCCGAGTACCCCGGGCAGCGGAAACGGGGCGGAGCCGGCCTGCACGATCAGGTCGGTGTGGCACATGCCGGCGGCGACCATCCGGACCAGGACCTCGTGCTCGGCCGGGCCGTTCAGCACGATCTGCTCGATGACGAAGGGCTTGCCGGCACCGCGGACGACCGCCGCGGTGGTGGGGAGCGGCATCTGGTCTCCTGCGGGTCGGTCTACCACCCGGAACGGTCGGGTAGGCATCGATGATGCTGACTGCATGTTTCTAGCGCCCGGATCACCGGGCGTCAAACCCGGTGCGACGATCGGCGGCGGTGTCCACCGCGTCGACCAGGGTGGCCAGGGCACCGGCCAGCCCGGCCAGGCCGTCGGTGGGCGGGCCGCCGGGTTCGACCAGGTAGCCGTCCCGGCGGATCTCCACCATCAGGGCGGTCACCCGGCGATCCCGGCCGTAGTAGCGCAACGGCACGTAGCAGCCCGTGAACGGGGAGTCGATCCCGACGCCGCCGAGGCCGGCGAACGCCGCCCGCCCGGCCGCCAGCAACCAGCCCGGGGTGTGCGCCGGATCGGTGCCGAGACAGACCGCCGGCCGCTCGGTGCCACCGATCTCGTACGGCAGCCGCCGGCTCGGATAGGAGTGCACGTCGAGCAGGGTCACCCGGCCCCGCGCGGCCAACCGGGCCGTCACCAGTTCGGTGACCGCCCGGGCGTAGGGGCGGTACCAGCGGTCGAGCAGCCGCTCCTCGGCGACCGGGTCGTCGGCGCGCAGCCGGGAACCGTCGCTGGTCCGGGTGTAGACGGCGGCCATCCCGACCGCCCGCATCGACTCCCGCTCGTCCGGGAAGCGCTCCGGATCGACGACCAGCCGGGAGAGCAGGTTGACGAACGTCCACGGTGTACGCCGGGCGGAGCCGGCGGCCCGGGCCGCGACCAGGTCGGTGTGCGCGTCGGTCATCCGGGCCAGCTCGGCCGCCAGGGCGCCGTCGTCGAGCAGCAGCCCGGCGCGTACCTCCGGCGGGATCAGCCGACCGGCGTGCGGAACGTGCAGGACCACCACGCTGTCGGCGGCGCCCGGCACGACCCGGAAGCCTGCCGACCCCGCCGCTCCACCGCGCCGCACCAACCACCGCCGTCGAGTCGACCGGTCCTCGGACGCCGACCCGGCGACGGCCCGGTCCGCGCAGGTCCTTGCGCGGGCCGTCGAACCCGGACGGGTCAGGTTCCGACAGATGTACGTTGTTCGATCACCATTTCCGCCCGTAGCCTACCCACGCCCCTGACCGGCGAAAAAGGAGTGTGTATGGGTCGGATCAGTAGGATCTGGCGGGTCGGACTCGCGGTGCTGCCGATGGCGGTGGTGGCCGTGCTCGGCGGCACGGCACCGGCGTTCGCCCAGGCCGGACCCTCCATCGTGGTGGGCGACGGTGTGACCCAGCCGGTGTTCGGGTACGCCGACGCGATCCGGGAGCGGCTCTTCGTCGACTCGACGTTCGACAGCGACAACGACGGCCTGCGCGACATCATCGCGTTCGACGTCATGCGCCCCAGGGCCACCGCCGACGGGCTCAAGGTGCCGGTCGTCATGGACGCCAGCCCGTACTACTCGACCGTCTGCCGGGGCAACGAGTCCGAGTGCAAGGTCGACATGGACGGTGACGGCCTGCTCGACAAGTGGCCGCTCTTCTACGACAACTACTTCGTGCCGCGCGGCTACGCGGTGATCCTGCTGGACATGGTCGGCACCAACAACTCCACCGGCTGCCCGACCACCAACGGCGACCCGGACAACCTGAGCGCCAAGCAGGCGATCAACTGGTTGAACGGCCGGGCCACCGCGCGGAACGCGGCCGGGCAGGTGGTCAAGGCCGACTGGCACAACGGCCGTACCGGGATGATCGGCAAGTCGTACGACGGCTCGCTGGCGATGGCGACGGCGGTGACCGGCGTCAAGGGCCTGACCACCATCGTGCCGATCAGCGGCCCGGCGGAATACTACGACTACACCCGCAGCAACGGGGTGATCACCCGGGGCAACAGCTACGTGGCGTCGCTGGCCAACACGGTGACCAACCCGGACCGCCGGGACTACTGCAAACCGGTCCGGGACGCGATGGCCGCCGCCGACGGTGACGAGACCGGCGACTACTCGGCCTTCTGGACCGAACGCAGCTACGTCCGGAACGTCGACAAGATCAAGGCAAGTGTGCTGCTCTACCACGGGCTCAACGACGACAACGTCCGGCCGGACCACTTCAGCAAGTTCTGGTACGCGCTGGCCGCGCACGACGTACCGCGCAAGCTGTGGCTCTCCCAGGAGGGGCACGTTGACCCGTTCGACTCCCGCCGGACGGTCTGGGTGAACACCCTGCACCGTTGGTTCGACTACTGGCTGCACCAGGTACCGAACGGGATCATGGACGAGCCCCGGGTCGACCTGGAGCGCTCCGCCGACGTCTGGGAGACGCACGCCGACTGGCCGGTCCCGGGTACGACCGAGACCGAGGTCTTCCTCCAGCCGGGTGCCGGCGGCGCCGGGGGCCTCAAGCTGGTGCCGGCGCGGAAGCCGGCCACCGAGACCTTCGCCGACGACCCGGCGCAGCGCCAGGACGCGATGGTCAACAATCCGGACACCGTCACGCCGAACCGGCTGGCGTACCTGTCGGAGCCGCTGCGGGCCCCGCTGCACGTCTCCGGTACGCCCGTGGTGCGGCTGCGGGCCGGCGCGGACGCCACCGACACCAACCTCGGGGCGATCCTGGTCGACTACGGCACCGCCGAACGGGTCGCGCACCGGGCCTCCGGGGAGGGCATCATCACCCTGGAGACCCAGGACTGCTGGGGCGAGACCAGCCCGACCGACGACGGCTGCTACAAGCAGACCCAGAAGCGGGTGGCCACCGCAGATTTCGAACTGGTCACCAAGGGCATCCTGGACGCCCAGAACCGCCAGTCGATCCGCAAGGCCACCCCACTGGTCCCCGGCAAGCTCTACAACTTCGATTTCCCGCTGCTGCCGGAGGACTACGTCTTCCAGCCGGGCCACCGGATCGGCGTGATCATCGTCGGGAGCTACCCGCAGTACTCCAGTCAGGCCGACCCGAACCGGGCCACCATCGACGTGGCGCTGAAGACCAGCCGGATCGTGCTGCCGATCGTCGGCGGTACGCCCGCCGCGCACGCCGCCGGGCTGTGACCGTACGCCCCGCCGGCCGTCCCCGCGACGGCCGGCGGGGCACCGTCGTCCCGGGTACGGGTCGGCCGGGTCGGGTACGGGTCGGCCGGGCCACCCCGCCGGGCCGTCGGCAGGTGTATGATCCGCCGGTTGAGCCCTACCCCTGCGGCGTGTGCCCCGGACGCCGGCACCGGGCTCGCGACCGTATGGAGGATGGCGCATGTCCCAAGGCCAGGAGCTGTTCGACCTGCACGAGGACAAGACTTCGCGGCCCAGTTTCGAGACCACGCTGCGCGGTTACGACAAGCGGCAGGTCGAGCAGTACGTGGCGCAGACCGCCAACGAACTCTCGAAGCTGGTCTCCGAACGCGAGCAGGCGTTCAGCCACATCCAGGGGCTGACCGTCCATCTCCAGCAGGTGCAGGCCGAGCTGACCGAGTTGCGGGAGCGCCCGCCGCAGGTGGACCGGGCGTCGTTCCGCGACCTCGGCCCGATGGTCGACCAGATCATGGCGCTGGCCGAGAAGCAGGCCGGCGTGATCGTCGACGCTGCCGCCCAGCGGGCGACCGAGCACCAGAACGAGGCGGAACGGGTCCTGGCGGACGCGCGCGAGCAGGCCGAGAAGCTGGTCGCCGAGGGCGAGGCGAGCCGGGAGCGCGCCGAGCAGGAGGCGCAGCGGGTCAGCGAGCGGAGCGCCCAGCAGGCCGAGCGGGCCCAGGCCCAGGCCGAGTCGATGCTGGAGGCGGCGCGCAACCAGATCCAGCAGGAGATCGAGGCGGCGCGGACGCGCACCCAGCAGGAGCTCGGCCAGTGGCAGGCCAACGTGGAGCGGGAGCTGACCGAGCTGCGCAACGGCACCGAGGCGGAGCTGACCCGGGTGCAGAAGCAGGTCGAGGAGGAGAACGCGAACCTCCGGTCGGAGGCGCAGCAGTACGCCTCCGACCTGCGTCGACGGGCGGACGAGCAGGCCACGGCGCACCAGCAGCAGCTCGCGGCGCTCCAGGAGGAGATCGAGACGCGGCAGCAGTCGCTCGGCCAGTTGCAGGCGGCCCAGGAGACCGCGCAGCAGAAGCTGGCGCAGTCCCGCCAGGAGGGTGCCACGGCGGAGCAGGAGTTCGCCCAGTTGCAGCAGCGGCTCGGTGAGGTCCGTCAGGACCTGACCGCCGAACTCAACCGGCTGGACGAGGCCCGCCGGGCGGCCGAGCAGGCCGAGCGGCAGGCGGCCGAGGTGCGGGCCCGGACGCAGCGCGAGGCGAAGCGGCTGGCCGACCGGGCCGCCGCCGCGGTGCTGGCAGCCGCCGCGATCACCGGCGAGACCGGCGAATACCAGATGGTGGCGGTGCGCCAGGAGGCCAACCGGGCCATGGCCGAGTCGGCGGCGGAGCCGGTCGAGCAGCCCGACCTGCCCGAGCAGCGCGAGCCGGTCGAGCAGCCGGAGCCGGTGAACATGTTCGAGCCGGTCGAGCAGCCCGAGCCGGCCGTGAACATGTTCGAGCCGCAGCAGCCCCCGCACCAGCCGCAGCACCACGGGCACCCGCACTCGCAGCCGCCCGTGTACACGCCGAACGGCGCCGACCCCGGCCGGTACTAGCCAGTCGCCAGTCCTCCAGGCCCGGTCGCCGGGGCGTCGCGGTGGCCCGTCCGGGTGCGCTCAGCCGTCGGCCTGGTCGGGCCGGCGGCTGTCCGCCACCGCCGCCGGAGCGTCGGCGAGGGAGAACCGCTCCCGCAACCGTGAGTAGAACCGGGAGGGACGCAGCCGTACCAGCCGGGCCGGCTCGCGCGCCGGCAGCACCGTCACCCAGTCCCCGGGATCGAGTACGCCGCGAAGCTGCCCGTCCACGCTGACCGCCACCTGGCCGGACCGGTCGAGGACGCGTACCGTCACCGCCTCGTCGGCGGCCATCACCAGGCTGCGGTTGAAGACCATGTGCGGGGCGACCGGGGTGAAGACCAGCGCGCCGAGCCGGGGGGAGAGGATCGGGCCACCGGCGGCGAAGTTGTAGGCGGTGGAGCCGGTCGGGCTGGCCACCACGAGGGCGTCGGCCGAGTATGACGCGAAGAGGGTCTGGTCCAGGTACACCCCGAGACTCGCCTGCCGGTCCCGGGCCAGCTTCTCGAAGACGATGTCGTTGAGCGCGGTGACGTCCAGCGCCACGCCCGGCTGGTCGACCGGTTCGGCGGTAGGGGGCAGTGGCGGGGGCGGTGGCAGCAGCGGCCCGCGCCCGTAGCGCAGCAGCGCCTCCATCCCGCCGGGAATCTCCAGCGGCTGGGAGGCGCAGAGCGTCAGCATCAGCCGTTCGTCGAGCTGTACCCGGCCGGAGAAGAACGCCTCCAACGCCGTGTCGATCTCGGTGGGCTCGATCTCGGTCAGGAAACCCACCCGGCCGACGTTGATCCCGAGTACCGGTACCCCGTCCTTGGCGGCGATCCGTGCGCCCCGCAGGAACGTCCCGTCCCCGCCGATCGTCACCACCAGCGCCGGGTGCCCAGCGGCCTCGGCCTCGTCACCCGCGTTGCGTCGTTGCCGGTGCTCCCAGGACGGCTCCCAGACGTCGATGTCGCTGACCCCGATCGAGTGGTCGGCCGCCCAGCGGCGGACGGCGCCGGCCGCCGTCACCGCTGCCGCCCGGCCCTCGTGCACCACCAAGCCGATCCGCTGACCCGTCATGCTCTCTCGTCTCTCCTGCCTGGCGCCCGCGCCACCGGCCCTCGGGCGGTGAACGATTTGGTCGCGGTCCTGGCCACTGCCTACCACGAACATGGTCGACCAGCCCGGACGGACCCGGTCCCGGGGCCACCGGGCCGGGCGCCGCTGTTCCCGGCCGATCGGCGGTGTGAGGGAGCTACCCGTCGACGATCTCGGGCGTGCGGCGGCGGGTCGACGACCGGATGGTGGCTCCGCCGCATCGGCTCGGGGCCGTGGTGTTGCCCGGTCGGACCCAGGCGCGGCTGGTCCTGTGTGGAGTGCGAGCATGGCGGCCATGGAAATCTACGAGGACGAGCGTACGGTGTCGCGGGCGGATCTGGCGGGCTGGCTCCGCCAGTTGGCCCACCAGCTCGATTCGGAGGGAAAGATCTTCTACGGTGCGGCCGGTGCGGTCACCGTCACCGACCAGGTCGAATGTGAGCTGGAGATCGAGCGCGACGGCGCCGAGATCTCCGTCGAGATCGAGTTCTCCTGGACGGATCCCGCGGCGGCCAGCAGCGTCGCCGGGGAGGAAGACGAAGACGAGGAAGACGAGGAAGACGAAGACGAGGAAGAGGGCGACGAGGGCGTAGAGAGCGACGACGAAGGGGACGAGGAGTCGACCGGGACGGCGGCAGCCGGGGCGGGGCCGACCGGGCGGGCGAGCGCCGAGCCGGCGGCGGAGGGCGTACCGGCGGACACCGGGCAGGTGAGAGCGTCGGAGCCGGCGGCGGAAACCAGCGGGCCGGGCGCCCCGACCACCGCCGCCACCACCCCAGCCCAGCCGTTCGGCACGGCCGCGCCATCCAGCACCTCCGAGCCGGCCAGCCCGGCCGAGGCGCCCGGGACCGCCGAGTCGGCGGGTGAGGGCCGGCCCGCCGGAGCGGCCTGACCCTCCGGTCGGGGCGGCCGCCGGGTGGGCGCCCGGATCTCCGACCGACCCACCCGGCGGTCCGACAGCACGACCCGACAGCACCCGACGGCACAGCCCCGTTGGGACGGCGTTGCAGCGCGGAATTCCGGCCGGGAATTGACCGCAGTGCCGCCTACGGTGCCGCCATGACCGATCTCGGACCCCTGATCCGTCCCTTCCGCATCGACATCCCCCAGGCGCAGCTCGACGACCTGCACGCGAGGCTGGCGAACACGCGCTGGCCGGACGAACTTCCCGGTGTCGGCTGGAGCCGTGGCGTACCACTGGGATACCTGCGGGAACTCGCCGAGTACTGGCGGACGAAGTACGACTGGCGGGCGCACGAGACGGCACTGAACGGGTACCCCCAGTTCGTCACCACCGTCGACGGGCAGAACCTGCACTTCCTGCACGTACGCTCCGCCGAGCCGGCCGCCACCCCGCTGCTCCTGCTGCATGGCTGGCCGGGTGGCGTGGTGGACTTCCTCGACCTGATCGGGCCGCTGACCCAGCCGCGTGCGCACGGCGCCGACCCGACCGACGCGTTCCACCTGGTCATCCCGTCGCTGCCCGGGTTCGGCTTCTCGACCCCGCTGGCCGGTCCAGGGATGGGCCCGGCCCGGATGGCGGAGGTACTCGGCGAGCTGATGTCCCGACTCGGCTACCAGAGGTACGGCGTGCAGGGTTACGACACCGGTGCCTGGGTGGGCCCGGAGCTGGCCCGGCGCCATCCGGACCGGGTGGTCGGGCTGCACCTCAACGCCCTGCTCACCTTTCCGGCCGGCGTCGACGGCGAACTGGACGGGCTGACCGAGGTCGAGCAGCGGCGCTGGCAGGCGATGCAGGACTTCAACGACGGCTACCTCCAGTGCAACTCCAAGCGGCCGCAGACGGTGGCGTACGCGCTGCACGACTCGCCGGTCGGCCAGCTCGGCTGGATCGTGGAGAAGTTCAAGGAGCTCACCGATCCCGAGGAGGGCCTGCCGGAGCAGAGCGTCGACCGGGACCGGATGCTGACCGATGTCGCCCTCTACTGGTTCACCGGCACCGCCGGCTCGGCCGCGCAGATCTACTACGAGTCGATGTCGGCGGCGACCGACTGGGCCGAAGCCGACGGCTGGGCGGTGTCGTCGCGCGGCACCGTGCCGACCGGAGTGCTGGTCTCCACCCACGACGTGACGATCCGGCGCTGGGCGGAGCGGGACCACAACGTCGTACGGTGGACCGAACTAGACCGGGGCGGACACTTCCTCGCGATGGAGGCACCGGAGCTGCTGGTCGCCGACGTGCGGGAGTTCTTCCGGCAACTGCGCTGACAGCCGCGCCACCGGCTCGGCGCCGTGCTCACTCCCCGAGCTCGACGCGCAGGGCCGCCGCGTCCGGCGCGCCGAGTTCCTCGTAGACGGCGAGGGCCTGCAGCCAGACCACCCGGCCGTCCTGGCGGCGCCCGGCCGTCCGCAGCGCGTCGCCGAGCCGGTGCAGACTGGCCGCCTGGTACCAGCGGTCGTCGAGGTCGCGGTAGATCTCGGCGGCCCGCCGGTACTGGTCGATCGCCGCCCCGTGCCGGCCCAGCTGGCTGTGCGCGGTCGCGGCGGCCTGCAACGCCCTGGCCTCGCCCCGACGGTGACCCATCGACCGGAAGATCTCCAGGGACTCTGTGATCACCGGTACCGCCTCGGCGGGCCGGCCGGCGACGGTCAGGGTCAGGGCGATCTGGTAGAGCGAGATCGACATGTTCCCGGTCTCGCCGTGCGCCCGTTCCAGCGCGTACGCCTGCCGGCTGCACCGTAGCGAGCGCAGGTGCTCACCGGCGTCCCGGTACGCGGCGCCGAGGTTGCTCAGCACCGTCGCGATGCCTGCCGGGTCGGCCAGCTCCCGGAAGATCTTCAGGGCCCGCTGGTGCGTCCGCACCGCCAGCGCGGTCTGCCGGGTCGACCGGTAGGCGGTGCCGATGCCGCTGAGCATGTGTGCCTGGCCGATCCGGTCACCGGTCCGCTCGGCGGCGCGGAGTCCGGCCCGGTGGGTGCGGATCAGTTCGGTCCAGGCCCGGGTCAGGTGCAGGTGGACCCAGGCGGCGTAGGCGAGGCGCCAACAGAGGTCGTCGAAGCCGCGTGCCTGCGCGAGTTCCACGGCGGCGACCAGGTTGTGCCGCTCGGCCGCGTACCACTCCCGCGCCTGCCGCTCGGCGGAGAAGGTCAGCGGAGCGACGTCCGGGAGAGCTTCCGGCACCGTCACCTCGGACTCGCTCGGCTGGAGCAGCGGCCGGGCGTTCAGCGCGCTGCGGGTCAACCATTCGACCAGCCGGCGTTGACTGAGGTCGCGCAGCGGGGGCGTGTCCTGCTCGGCGGTGAGTTCGGCGGCGTACGCGTAGAGCAGGTCGTGCACCACGAACCGGTCCGGAGCGTGCTCGCTGACCAGGTGCGCGGCGGCGAGTTCGTCGAGCGGGCCCCGGCTGCGCGGCTCGTCGACCCCGGCCAGGGTCGCGGCGGCCGGGGCGGAGAGCTCCGGGCCGGGGTGCAGGCCGAGCCGCCGGAACAGCCGGGCGGCCGGCACGCTGAGGGTCCGGTACGACCACGAGAAGACCGCGCGTACGTCCACCGCCGTGTCCGGGCTGGCGAACCTGTCCAGCCCGTCCCCGGCCTCGGCCAGTTGCCGGTGCAGCGCCGCCAACGGGAAGGCGGGGCGGGCGACGGCCCGGGCGGCGACGATGGCCAGGGCCAGCGGCAGCCGGCCGCACGCCTCGACGATCCGGTCCACCGCCTCGGGTTCGGCGTCGATCCGCCGCCGGCCGAGCCGGGCGCCGAGCATCTGCCGGGCCTGGCACGCGGTGAACGGCTCCAGCCGGACCGACCGGGCTCCCTCGGTCACCACCAGCGCGGAGAGTTCGTTGCGGCTGGTGACCAGCACGAAGCAGTCGGTCCCGCCGGGCAGCAGCGGCCGGACCTGCTCGGCGTCGCCCGCGTTGTCCAGCACGATCAGCATCCGGCGGCCGTCCGTCAGCGACCGGTACAGCCCGGTCTGCCCGTCGAGGTCGGCGGGGATCTGCGCGGCGGGCAGCCCGAGCGCGCGCAGGAAGAGCGTCAGCGCGTGCTCGGGGGTCACCGTGGCCCGGTCGTCGTAACCGCGCAGGTCGACCCAGAGCTGCCCGTCCGGGAAGGACTCCGCGACCCGCCGGGACCAGTGCAGCGCCAGCGCCGTCTTGCCGACCCCGGCCGTACCGTTCAGGACCAGGACGCCCGGGGCGCCACCGGGGCGGCGATCGCGGGTGTCCAGCAGGGTGTGCAGCCGGGCCACCTCGGCGGCCCGGCCGGCGAAACCGGAGACGTCCGGCGGGAGCTGCCGGGGTACCGGTGGCAGCCCCACCGCCCCGGCGGCTGCCGTCGGGGTGCCGGCGAGCACCCGCGCGTGCAGTCGCTGGAACTCCTCGCCCGGGTCGAGCCCCAGCTCCTCGGCCAGGTGCCGGCAGCCCTGGTGGTAGGCGTCCAGCGCCTCGGCCCGGCGCCCGCTGCGGTGCAGTGCGGTGACCAGTTGCAGCCACAGCCGTTCCCGCAGCCCGTCCCGGGCGGTCAGGCCGCGCAATTCCTCGACGAGATCGGCGTGCCGGCCGAGCCGCAGGTCCACGTCGATCCGCCGCTCCAGCGTACGGAGTCGCTGCTCCCACAGGCCCGGAACGCTCTCCCGGTGCAGCAGTTCGGACGGTACGTCGCAGAGCGGATCGCCGCGCCACTGCCGCAGCGCCGCGCGCAGCGCCGTCGACTCGCCGTCCGGATCGGACCGCCGAGCCGCCAGGTCGGCCGCCAGCAGCCAGTGCCGGAACCGCCCCAGGTCGACGAGGTCGTCGTCGGCCTCGATCAGGTAGCCGTCCGAACCGGTGGTGATCAGTGGTGGCGAGCCCGCCTCTTCGAGCAGGGCGCGCAGCCGGGTGACGTACAACTGCGTTGCCCGGCGAGGATTGTCCGGCTGGCGGTCGTCCCAGATCGCCTCGGTCAGCCGTCCGACCGAGACGAGCCGGCCCGGCTCCAGCAGCAGTGTCGCCAGCAGTGTCCGGCACTTCGGCGACCGGATCGGCACCGGCCGGCCGTCCACCCGCACGTCGATGGGCCCGAGCAGCCCGAATTCCACCCCGTTGACCATCGCCCTCTCCGCCCCCGCGTCTCCGACAGGCTGACACAGCAGCGGACAATCGGAAATACGCAGCCTGACGTACACATACAGGGTCGCGGGAACAGACAATATCGGTTTACCGACGCGACGGAGATCAATTTCTGAATCCGTTGCGCAATTCCGCAATGCATTGACGATTCGCCCCGGCCGGGCGGCGTCAAGGGGGGCCGGGTCGACCGACGGTGATGCAGGCGCCCGGCTCGGTCAGGGCGTGGAAGACGACGCCGAGCCGCTCGACGTACCGGCGGTAGGTGTCGTAGCGCTGCCGGAGGAAGAAGTCCCGGGCGTGACCGTCATGGACCGGCAGGACCGCACCGGGCTGGAGTTGGGCGACGAATCCGGCCACCGCGCGCTCGGTCAGGAAGGGCGCCGTCACGGGTACCGCCGCCACCGCGACACCCCGGTGGGCCAGCAGCCCGGGATGCAGCGAGTCGCCACAGTGCAGCAGTACCCCGTCGACCAGGTACGCGGTGTTGGCCGGGGTGTGGTCGTCGAGGATCGGCTCGTGGTCGGCGGGCACGGCGTCGAGCCGCAGCGCCCCGACCCGGTACTCGCCCGCCTCCACCACCGTCACGTCGAGTCCGTGCCCGCGCAGCGACTGCGCGGTTTCCCGGTTGCCGAGCAGTCGCGCGCCGGTCCGGTGCACGATCTCGACCAGCGCCGCCGGGTCGGCGTGGTCCGGGTGGTGGTGGGTGAGGGCGACGGCGTCGAGCCGGCCGAAGTCCTCCGGGCGTACCCGGCCCTCGGCGAAGCTGAACCGGCCGGGATCGATCAGCAGCCGCACCCCGCCCTCCTCGACGAGCAGGCACGAGTGCAGGTATTTCGCGATCCTCACCGCCGGCTCCGTTCCCCGGGTGCCCCGGCCGGCTACCCGGCGAATTCGGCGGGCAAACCCGCAACCGGGTGGCCGAAGCCCTCAGCCGAGCCCGACGACGTGGTTCTCCCAGGCCCAGGCCGCGATCTCGACCCGGTTGCGCAGCCCCAACTTGGTCTGGATACCGGAGAGGTGACTCTTGACCGTGCTGATCGAGATGAACAGCTCGGCGGCGATCTCCTGGTTGGTGCGACCCCGGGCGATGGCCCGGACGACCTGCGTCTCCCGTTCGGAGAGGGCCCGGACGGCCCGCCCGCTGCCGGGTGCCCCGATGGTCCGCAGGTGGCGTAGGAGCCGCACGGTGACCGAGGGCGAGACCAGGGCGTCACCGGCGTGCGCGGCCCGGACCGCCTCGACCAGCAGCGCCGGGCCGGCGTCCTTGAGTACGAAGCCGACGGCTCCGCCGCGCAGTGCGCCGTAGAGGTACTCGTCGAGGTCGAACGTGGTGACCACGACCACCCGGAGTGGATCGGGGACGTCGGGGCCGGCCAGCGCGCGGGTCACCTCGATGCCGTCGAGCCGGGGCATCCTGATGTCCACCAGGCTGACGTCCGGGCGCAGTCGTCGGGCGAGCGCGACCGCCTGCCCTCCGTCCGAGGCCTCGGCGACCACGTCGATGTCGGGCTGGTCCTCGAGGATGAGCCGCAGACCACTGCGTACCATCGCCTGGTCGTCGGCGAGCAGCACCCGGATGGTCATCGACGGCTCCCGGCCGGTACGGGCACGGTGGCGCGTACCGCCCAGCCGGCGACGGGACCCGGACCGGCCCGTAAGGTGCCGCCGAGCGCCTCGAGACGCTCCCGCATCCCGATCAGCCCGTAGCCGGCCCGGTGGGGGTAGCGGGTCGTGGCCGGCGGGGCGTCGTCGACGACTTCGACGGTGACGGCTGTCCGGTCCCGGCCGACGGTCACGATGACCGAGCGGGCGTGTGGGGCGTGCCGGGCGACGTTGGTCAGCGACTCCCGTACCACCCGGTGCACCGTACTGGTCACCTCGGGCGGCCAGGTCGAGGTCTCCGCGCCGTCCGGCAGCCGCAGCCGTACCGCCGGCCCGTGGCCCTCGAAGCGCCGGACCAGGTCGCCGAGGTGTTCGGGGTTGGGGCTGGTCGGCGCGGCGTCGTCGGTGTCGCGCAGCAGCCCGACCACCCGGCGCATCGCGGCCAGCGCGTCCGACCCGGCCGACTCGATGCCGGCCAGGGCCGCGCCGGCCCGCTCGGGATGCCGGCGGGCGGCGATCTGGGCCGCCTGGGCCTGCACCACGATGCCGGTGATGTGGTGCGCGACGACGTCGTGCAGTTCCCTGGCCAGTTCCAGGCGCTCGTCCCGGCGTACCCGCTCGGCCACAGCTCGGCGGCGGGCGGCCAGCAGCCGCAGGCCCAGCCCGACCGTCAGCGCGGCGAGCCAGCCCAGGGCGTTCAGCCCGGCGACGCCGCCGACGACGGTGCCGGAGGGTGGGAAGGCGAGCTGGGCCCCGACCGCGATCGCCAGCCCGGCGACCGCGATCGCGCCGGCCGACCGCACCGGGAGGGTCCGGACCGCAGAACCGACCAGCACGGAGAGGGCGAGGGCGGAGGCGGGGCCGGGCTCGGCGGGCAGTCCGGCGGCCCGGGCGACCACGATGGCGACGGCCGCGACGGCGAGGCCGGCGACCGCGGCCCGGAGCCGCTGCCGCCGACGCGTCAGGGCGAGGGCGCAGACCACCGCTCCGACGGCGCAGCCGAACAGCCAGTAGCGGCCACCCCAGCTCGCGGCGAGCGCGGTTGCCGTGGTCAGCAGGGCGGCGCCGAAGAGGATGCCGAGCCCGGCGTCGGCGACCCGGGCCCGACCGGCCGACCGGTTCGCAACGTTCACGCCGGTCAGGCTACGGAACCGGGCCGGGGCGCCGAACCGGCCGAAAGTACGGTCGCAGGGGCGGAAACCCGGCCGGAGATGGTGCCGAGGGTGATCCGAGCACCCGACCGTCCGGTTCGGCCGGAACGAAGATCGCGGTACCCCCGGCGGCGCGGGCCCGGCGTCGGACGCCGCGCCCCGGGCGGGGTGCGGCGTCCGACCCGGCTCAGGCGACCCGCAGGGCCGGCGTGGCGACGATCCGGGCCAGGCCGGAGATGTCGCCGGTCTCGTCGATCGGCGGGTCGGCCGCCCCGGCAGCTCCGGGCGCCGCTCCGTCGGATGCGGCTGGTCCGTCAGGTCCGGTCGGCGCGGTGTCGACGGTCGCCGGGCCGGTCGCGTTTGGCGGCGAGCCCGGCGAAGCCGTCCCGATCGGCACGGTCGGCGCGGCGGAGAGGCTGATCTCGTTGAGCGTCGCGATCAACCTGCGCACGTCGTCGGTCGCCATCCGGAACGATCCCCGGCACACCGTGCCGAGCCAGAGGGACACCACCACGGTGCCCCGGTCGCCGTGGTAGCTGACCCGCATCGTCCGGTCGCCGCCACGGGTGTCGATGAACAGATCGCCAACGCTCGGCATCGGTCGCACCTCGCCCATGGATCCAGCATCTGACATCCGGGGCCGGAGCGGAAGGCCCGGCTGACCGCCCGGGAACGGCGAGGTGGTGACGCTGCACCGGTGGCGGCCCGCCGGTTGCTGTCCAGGTTGACGGCCGGTTTCCGGCTACGGTCGGACGGCGGTGACCAGCCAGTGCGCGCCGGGGATGCGTACTCCGTCCGGGCCCTCGTACGGGCGCAGCGTCTCGACCAGGATCTCCCGGGCCGCCTCGACGCTCGGCCCGCCGTCCTGTTGCAGTACCGCCAGTACCGGCCCCGAACCGAGGAAGCCGTCGGCCGCCTCGTCCGCGTCGGCCCCGAACGCCATCGGGGCGTCGACGGGCCGGGGCCGTACGTCGGTGAAGCCGGCCCCGCCCAGCACCTCCACCAGCCGCGCCGGATCGGCCAGCGAGAACATCGCCGAGTCGGGCAGTCGGTACGGGTCCGGCTGGCGGTGAAGCGCGGAGATCGGCGCCACGTACCAGGGGTTGTCGACCATGTCGCGGGGGCAGACGAAGGCGAGCCGTCCACCCGGCCGCAGCGCGTGGCGGACGTTGCCGAACGCCGCCACCGGGTCGGCGAAGAACATGATGCCGAACTGGCTGATCGCCACGTCGAATCCGCCGTCCGGAAACGGGAACACCTGCACGTCGCCCCGGGTGAACTCGACGTTGCGCAGGCCCGCCGAGGCGGCGGCGGTCCGGGCGAGGTCGAGCATCGGTGCGGACAGGTCGACGCCGAGCACCCGGCCCCGGGCGGCCAGCCGGGCGGCCAGCCGGGTCGTCCCGCCGGTACCGCAGCCGATGTCGAGCACCCGGTCCTCCGGCTCGATCGCGGCGGCGGTGAGCAGCGTCTCGGTGAGCGCCCCGTTGACCGGGTCGTCCCGCTCGCTCTGCGCGGCCCAGTTGACGCCCTCCGGCCCGTTCCACGCCTCGGCCTGGTCGGTGTTGACGATGCGCATCTCAGTTCCCTTTCGGTAGGGCCCGGGCGAGCAGCCGCAGGCCGACCGCGGTGAGGCCGCCGTCGGCCACCCGCAGACGCTCGATGTCTCGCAGTACGGTGAAGACCGCCAACCCGTCGGCGTCGTCGCCGAGCCGGTCTCCGAGATAGCGGTGCAGGTACGGCACCCGCACGGTCTCGCGGATGTCGAAGAACCCGGCGATCTCCCTGACGACCGCCTCCCCCGGGTGCAGGCGGTACCCGTCGCGGTGCCGCTCGACCCAGTGCGCGTGCGACGGCTCGACCGGCCGGCCGTCGGGCTCCGGCCGGAGTGTCCCGGTCGCACCGAGCACCGCCGCCATGTCGTGGTACCAGCCGGCGGTGGCGGCGTCGGCCCGCTCCCAGGCGAACTCGTCGACCACCAGCGTCCCGCCCGGCCGCAGCAGCGTCCATGCCCGCCGCACCGCGCCGGGGAGGTCCGCCATGTGGTGCAGGGAGAGCGAACAGAGCACCACGTCGAAGGGGTGTTCGTCCTGGTAGTCGGCCAGGTCGGCGCTGAGGGCCGCGACGCCGCGCGCGGCGGCCGAGTTGACGGCCACCGGGTCGGCGTCCACGCCCAGGACGGCGTAGCCGGCTTGGCCGAGGGCTCGGGCGAGGTCGCCGTGCCCGCAGCCCGCGTCGAGGATCCGGGCCGGCGGCGGGGGCAGCCGTCCGGCAAGGAAGGTCAATTGTTCGGCGATCCGGGCGGCGGTGACGTGGCCGCTGTCCGGCTCGTAGGCCCGGATCGTGCTGATTGGACTCACCGGTCAAGCGTCGACCGGATCTGCCATGCGGACAACTGCGGGTTGGTTGGGTCTGCCATAAGCTTGACGCATGCTTGACCCCTGGTCGTTGCAGGTACTCGTCGCGGTCGGCGAGCGCGGTTCGTTCTCGGCGGCGGCCACGGCGCTCTCGTTGACCCAGCCCGCCGTCTCGCGACAGGTCGCGGGTCTGGAGCGGCGGCTCGGCGTACGGCTGTTCAGCCGGGACGCCCGTGGTGTCCGGCCGACCCCGGCCGGTGCGGTCGCGATCGAACTGGCCCGGGAGAGTCTCGACCGGCTGCGGGATCTGGAGGCCCGGCTGGCCTCCTTCGCCGAACTGGAGTCGGGCGAACTTCGGCTGGCGGCCTTTCCGAGCGTCAACACGCACTTCGTGCCCGAGGCGGTCCGCCGGTTCGGGCGGCTCCACCCTGGTGTGGTGCTCAGCCTCCGGCAACTGGACCAGGCGGCGCTGCTGCCGTCGGTCCGGGACGGGCGGATCGACCTGGCCCTGGTGACCGACTGGCACCTCTACGACGAGCCACAGGCGGCCCGGGACGCCCCGATCGGCGCCGACCCGGCCCGGATGAACGTCGAGGGTGTCGACCTGGTGCCCCTGCTCGACGAGGAACTCCAGGTCGTCCTGCCGGCCCAGCACCGGCTGGCCCGGCGCCGCCGGGTCCGCCTGGCCGAGCTGGGCGGCGAGACCTGGATCGACGGGGCGCATCCGGACTGTCTCGGCCCGGTCGCTCCGCTCGCCCAGGCGCTCGGCGCCGCACCCCGGATCGGGTTCTGGTGCGACGACTGGAGCGGCAAGCAGGCCCTGGTGGCGGCCGGTGTCGGCGTGATGCTGATGCCCACCCTGGCCGCCGTGGCGGTGCGCCGTGACGTGGTACTGCGTCCGACCATCCCGGTACTGCCGACCCGCCGGCTGCACGCGGTGACGGCCAGACCGGAGTTCCGCGCCCCGGCGGTGACCGCGATGCTGGAGGTACTGGCCGATCTGGCCGCGCACCGGAACTGACCGTACTGACGGCGCCCGACCGGCACCGGTCGGAATGACCCCCGGGCGGCCCTGGCCGGGCTACAGCTTCCGGCCGACCCCGGCGGCGACCTTGAGCATGGTCGGCGGGGCCTTCTCGTCCGGCCACCACTCCTGCACGTCGACGACACCGGGCGACAGCAACTCGAAGCCGTCGAAGAACCGTTCGATCTCGTTCCGGCCCCGGAACGTCATCGGCGCGGGGGAGTTGGCCGAGATCTCCTCCAGTTTCGCCTTCGCCGCCGGGTCGCTGCCGTCGGTGCAGAACTGGGAGATGCAGACGTAGCTGCCCGGAGCCAACCGGTCGCGGAACCGCGCGATCAGCGCCGCCGGGTCCTCGGCGTCGGTGACCAGGTGGAACAGGCCGATGAAGAGCAGCAGCACCGGCTCGTCGAGGTTGATCAGCCGCCGCACCTGCGGGTCGTCGAGGAGTTCGTCCGGCCGGCGTACGTCGGCCTGGATCGAGGCCACGTTCTCGTCGGTGGCCAGCAGGGCCCGGTTGTGGATGAAGACGATCGGGTCGCTGTCCACGTAGACCACCCGGGCGTCCGGGGTGATGGCCCGGGCGGTCTCGTGCACGTTGGGCGCGGTGGGGATGCCGGCGCCGACGTCGAGGAACTGCGTGATGCCGGCGTCGGCGCACATCTGGGTGACCCGGAGCAGGAACCGCCGCTGCGCCTTGCCGAGGGCGGGTAGGTCCGGGGCGAGCGCGATGACCTGCTTGGCCGCCTCCCGGTCCACCGCGAAGTTATCCTTGCCACCGAGCACGTAGTCGTACGCGCGGGCGTGGCTCATCTGCGTGGTGTCGATACCGGACGGCACGGAGTCCTGGTTGGTCACGAGCACTCCCGGAAATGGGGTCGAGGGCTGCGATCGGCGCGCCGATCTTAGCCCGCCGGGAACCGGAAACACGCTCAGGGGCGGCGGGAAAGGGGTTCCCCGGCCGGTCCGTGACGTCACAGTTCGGTGACCACCAGGTCGAGCTGACGCGGGCGGCCGGCGACCGCCGGCTGCTCCTCGACGGTGTACTTCAGGTCGCGCAGCGCCTCGACCAGCCGGCCGGTCGACCGGGGTGCCGCGCCGGCCAGCAGCAGGTCGCGGACCAGCCGACCCTTGCTGGCCTTGTTGAAGTGGCTCACCACCGAACGTCGGACCTGGCCGGCGACGACCTGCTCGTGCAGCACCCGGACCGTCACGGTGCGCTCGGCCAGCCGGCCGGTGGGCCGCCACATCGGCGCGTACCCGCTGGAGCGGAGGTCGAGCACGGGCCCGCCGCCGGCCGTCTCGGTGAGCACCGGGTCGAGCAGCCCGCGCCAGTACGCCGCCAGTCCACCCGGCCCGGGCAGGTTCACCCCGATCGCGCAGCGGTACGCCGGGATCCGGTCGTCCATCCGGAGCGCGCCCCAGAGCCCGGAGAAGACGAGTACGGAACGCCGGGCCCGCGCCCGGGCCGCACCGGGCAGGGTGCCGAAGCCGAGCGCGTCGTAGAGCACCCCGGTGTAGACCTTGGCCGCCGGCTGGGCCGGCGCGGTGCGCAGCCGGGCGTTGCGGTCCAGTTCCTCGTCCTGCCCCGGGCTGAGTCCGAGCACCTCCCGGGCCCGGACCCGGTCCGGTCCGGCGCAGAGCGCGACGAGCGCGTCGAGGACGCGTTCCCGGCCGGGGTTGAGCGCCGGCAGGCTCAGCGCGTCCGGGTTCACCGGCCGGCCGGAGCGGGGACCGGTCTTCCCCTCCGAGGGAGGCAGCAGGATCAGCACGAGCAGCAAGCCTACGCAGGTGGCCGGCGGTCGCGTACGGGGTGTGTGCCGGGCGGCGGCCCCGTACGCGTACCGGTCGGAGCGGCCGGTCAGGCCACCTTGCCGAGCACGTGCTGGGCCAGCAGTTCGCCGTGCTTGCCGGCCGAGGTGTGGCCGGCTTCGAGGCTCTGCCGGGCCAGGTCCCGCAGCGGCTCCATCGCCGGGGTGACCTCGGCCAGGGTCAGCTCGACCTCGCAGACATGCAGGTCCAGTTCGAGGATGTCTCCGAAGAAGCGGCGGTAGTACGGCGTGGCGTGGTCCCAGCCCTCCCGTGGGGTGCCCGGACCGTAGCCGCCGCCCCGGGTGACGATCAGCGCCGCCGGCCGGCCGCGCAGCGGCGACGGCTGGCCCGGAGCGAGTCGGGGGTCGGTGAGCAGGATGTCGATCCAGGACTTGACGTGCTGGGACACGCCGTAGTTGTAGAGCGGCACGGCGAGCAGGTAGGCGTCGGCGGCGACGAGTTCGTCGGCGTAGGTGGTGGCGAGGGCGGCGGCCCGGGCCTGCGCCTCGCCGCGCTGGTCGGCCGGGACGAATCCCGCACTGACCGCCGTGGCCCAGGCGTCCACCGGTACCGGTGAGGCGGCCAGGTCGCGGCGGGTGACCGACCCGGACGGGTGGGTGCGGGTCCAGGCCGCCTCGGCGGTGTCGGCGACGGCTCGGCTGACGGACTGCTCGCCGCGGATGCTGGCGTCGAGTCGGAACAGGCTCACTCTTACCTCCAGAAGTTCTGTATCGACGACCAAGTTAGTCACAGACAAGCGGTTACACAGCATAACTGTGACGCAGATTATCTTAGACGAAATACTTCTGTCCGACAGAATATCTAGCGGGCGATGATCTTCTTGACGGGTATGCTGGTCACGTGTCCGACGCCGCAGCTCCCGCACCCTCCGCCGCACGTCCCGAGGACGGCGGCGGTCGGATCGCGGCGGAGTTGCTCAAGGACGACTTCGCCTGGGCGCTCGGGGTGATCATGCGGCGCTACCTCCGCGCCGCGGAGGAGATCGTCAAGGACGTGCCCGGTGGCCCCCGGGGTTACCAGGTCGTCGCCTCGGCGAGCCAGAACCTGGCGACCAACCAGGGTGCGATGGCCGCCCAGCTCGGCATCGACCGGACGGTCCTCACCTATCTGATCGACGACCTGGAGACCGCCGGACTGGTCTCCCGGCAACCCGACCCGGCCGACCGGCGCAGCCGCCGGGTCGTCGCCACCGAGGCCGGCAAGGCGCTCTGGCAGGACCGGCAGGCCGCGCTGGCCGGTGCCGAAGCCGAGATCCTCGGCGTACTCGGCCGGGACGAGTCGGCCTTCAAGGAGCTGCTGCAACGCGTGGCGATCCACGCCGACCGGCTCGACCCGATGCACAACGCCTGCCAGGTGGTCGAGGAGCTGCACGAGCAGGAGAACCGGAGCCGCCGCCGGCGCTGACCGCGCCGGCTCCGGCCGCCCGGCTGGCCGGGTACCTCTTCCCGGTCGGGCCGGGTTGCTCGGCCGCGATCGCCGTTCGGGTGGCACCCGCCAGTAGGCCCCGTCGATATATTGACCGGATGGTGCGCTCCGACGGCTCGACCGCGAGCCGGGCGGGAACGCACCCGTCTCCGCCGGACCCTCTCCGGATCGGCATCGTCGGCGGCGGCATCGGCGGGCTCAGCGCCGCCCTGTCGTTGCTCCGGGCCGGCTTCGACGTGCGGGTCTACGAGCGGGCGGCGACGCTGGCCGAGACCGGCGCGGGGGTACAGATCAGCCCGAACGCCTCCCGGATCCTGCACCGGCTCGGCCTCGCCGCCGAGCTGGCCCGGACCGGGGTACGTCCGGTGGCACTGCACCAGCGCCGCTGGGCGGACGGCCGGACCCTGCTGCGCGCACCGCTCGGCGCGGCGCTGGAGGAGAGGTTCGGCTATCCGTACTACCAGATGCACCGGGCCGACCTGCTGGCCGCGCTGGCCCGGGCGGTACCGGCCGACCGGCTGCACCTCGGCCACCGGCTCACCGGCCTGACCGAGCACGGCGACTCCGTGACGGCGTCGTTCGAGGGCGGTGTTCGGGCGGAGTGCGACGTGCTGGTCGGTGCCGACGGCATCCACTCGACGGTCCGCGGGGAACTGTTCGGCGCCGAGGCGGCCCGGTTCACCGGCTGCGTCGCCTACCGGGGACTGGTGCCGGCACATCGGCTTCGCCACCTCGAGCTGGAGGTCTCCGGAGAGGTCTGGCTGGGACCCGGACGGCATTTCGTGCACTACTTCGTCAGCGACCGCCGGCTGGTCAACTTCGTCGCCGTGCTGGAGCGGGACGCCTGGAGGCGGGAGTCCTGGACGGATCGCGGCGACCTCGGCGAGGCGCTGGCCGCGTACGCGGACTGGCATCCGCAGGTCCGCGCGATCCTGTCGGCGGTCGACGAGACGTACGTCTGGGCGCTGTTCGACCGGCCGCCGCTGCGACGCTGGTCGGTCGGGCGGGTCACGCTGCTCGGCGACGCCTGTCACCCGATGCTGCCGTTCATGGCCCAGGGTGCGGCGCAGGCGATCGAGGACGGCGCGACCCTGGCCACCTGCCTGGCCGAGCCGGGCACCGACCCGGCGGCGGCACTGGCCCGCTACGAGCGGGTACGGCTGCCCCGGACCTCCCGGATGCAGGCGCTGTCGGCCGACAACAAGATCCGGTTCCACCTGCCGGACGGGCCGGAGCAGCGGGACCGGGACGCCCGGATGGCGGGCGGCGGTACCGACTGGTCCGTCGAGGCGGTGGCCTGGATCTACCGGCACGACGCCTCCGTCACCGGCCCGTAGTCCCGGCTTCCGGCCGGACGGGCGTACCGGTAGTGGCTTTTGGACGGGCGTCACATCGACTTCCGTCAGATCGTGCCGAGTCGATATGGTGGCGCCACGTGTCCGGTACGGGGGAGGGACCATGCGTCAGCGCGTTGGCACAGCCATGTCCAGATCGATCGCCGCCCTGGTGGCCGGGGTGCTGACGGCCGGAGGTGTGCTGGTCGGCCCGGCACCGGCCGTCGCCGCGACACCTCCCGGCCTGCGGGTCGAGAACGGCGCCACCCAGCCCGTCTTCGCCAGGGACGCGGCGATCCAGGAGACCGTCTACGTCAACTCCGGAATGGACAGTGACGGTGACGGCGCGACGGACCGGATCGCCGTGCAGGTGATCCGGCCCGAGGAGACCGAGGCGGGGCTCCAGGTCGCCACCGTGATGCACGCCAGCCCGTACTTCGGGGACGGCACCGCACCGCGCGGCGGCCTGATCGTCCCGGCACACTTCACCGCCTGGTACGACGACTATTTCGTGCCGCGCGGCTATGCCGTCGTCGAGGTCGACATGCAGGGCACCGCCGGGTCCGACGGCTGCGCCACCATCGGCGGCCCGGAGGACGTCCGCAGCGCGAGCGCCGCCATCGACTGGCTGGGTGGTCGCGCCACCGCGACCTACTCCGACGGTACGCCCGCGGTCGCCGACTGGAGCACCGGCGCGGTCGGCATGATCGGTGTCTCGTACGCCGGCACCCTGCCGATCGCCGTCGCCGAGACCGGCATCGAGGGGCTGGAGACGATCGTCCCGATCGCCAGCATCTCCGCCTGGTACGACTACGCCCGCGCCCAGGGCATCGCGTACGGCGGCTTCGGCAGCCGCTACCCGGAATCCCTGGCCCGGTACGTCTCCTCGCCCGCGCACGACGCCGAGTGCGACACCCGGTACACCGCGCTCGGCAACTCGGCCGACGACGCCACCGCCGACATGAACGCCTTCTGGCAGCAGCGCGACTACCGGGACGGGGCGGCTTCGGTGGACGCCTCGGTCTTCCTGGTCCACGGCCAGCAGGACAACAACACCAAGACCACCCACTTCGGCCGGTACTGGGATGCCATCGCCGCCCAGGGCGTGCCGCGCAAGTTGTGGCTGCACGACGGCGGGCACGTCGACCCGTTCGGCAGCGACCTGGCGGGGCGGGACACCGTGGGCCGCTGGATGGACCACTGGCTCTACGGCATCGCCAACGGGATCATGAGCGAGCCGCAGGCCACCGTCAAGCGGCCCGGCGGCACGACGAGCACCTATCCGAGCTGGCCGGGGACGGTCACCTCGACCAACTACTACCTCGGTGGGCCGGGCAGTGGCGCCGCCGGGACCCTGCTCAGCGCGCCCGGCCCGGCGGCCAGCCAGTCGTTCACCGACAGCCGGGGCCAGCTCGAGTACGCGATGACCAGCCAGCCGGAGACCGCCAAGCCGAACCGGCTGGTCTACCTCGCCCCGGCCTTGACCACCGCCCGGCGCCTGGCCGGGGCCGGCACGGCCGAGGTCCGGTTCAGCGCCACCTCGACGAGCACCCCGTTGACCGCCGTGCTGGTGCACTACACCGACGGGGTACCGACCCGGGTGGTGAGCCGGGGCGCCATCGACACCAAGAACCGCAGCTCGCTGACGACAGGTACGCCGCTGACGCCGGGTACCGCCTACACGGTGACGATCCGGCTGGAGCCGAAGGACTACGTCTTCCCGGTCGGCAGCCGGATCGGGTTGGTGCTGGTCGCCAACCACGGTGAATATCTGACCACCGACTCGTTGGCGGCCGGAGTCACCGTGCAGCTCTCGCCGAGCCGGCTCACCCTGCCACTGACGAACTGACGGGCTCCGGGGGGGGGGGGGCCCCGCGGCGCGGGGGCCCCCCCCCCGCCGGAATCCCGCCGATCCCGCGCCGGTACGGGCGGGTCGCCGATAAGCATCACCTGGGCATCTGATGCGCAACCGACTGACCTACCTCTTTCGACCCCGACGGCATCTCCAGGATCGGGTCCTTGGTGCTCTCATTCCAGTCCGCCGCCGCTGTCGGGGTGGCGGTCACGATGAAGAAATCGCGCCATGAACCCGGATCGGCGAGTTGCACGTCGGCGTTTATGGTGTGTCGGCCCTGCTCTGCGCTCACCCTTCCCTTGAGCTGGTATGACCCACGGAAATGGGCGACCAACAGATATTCCGTACCTGCGGAAGGTGGCGCGTCGACCTGCACGGTAACCGCCACCACGCCGGGGCGGTTGGTCAGTCGGACAATCTTCGCGACATCCTGTACCGCTTGATCCGGAGGCGTTGTTGACGCCTCCGTCGGTACCGGCGTGGTCGGCTGTGGGCTGGAGGTCGGTGCCGTCGGCGGTTCGCTGGTGGCAGGAGGTACCGTCATTACGCCGAAGAAGACACTGGCCGCAAGTGCCACGAGAGCAATAATGACCTGAGACAACACCGCACCACTGTCACTGCGTCCGCCGGCGGAGGAGTCCTCCGCTCCGGCATGCTCCGGCAACCGTTCCGCCGCGCCGTTCCGCCACGCGAAGACCCTGCGGACAAGGATGATCACAAGCACGGCAAAGATCACGGTTGCGGTCGCCCATAGGGCAGCCCACGTCAGCCTCATAAAGGTAACGCTAGAGCTCCATGTCCATGTCGATAGATCAGTCGGAAGGGCTGACCGGGTGCCTGAAGATGCCTGTTCCACAGATGAACGTCGAACGGGCCGACCGCTGCGGTTGTCGTAGGCATAGATCAGACATCTCCCGACACCGGTTCGTTGAACAGGGCGTACGGGATGCGGGTGGCCGGCGCCCGACCTACGGTGGGATGATCGCCTAGCGGAAGGTGCCCCGTGCCTGTTCAGGACTGGTTTCTCAGCGAGGCGGAGCGGGACAACCCCGACTCCGCCCTCCCCGCCTGGACCGACGGCAACCTGGCCGAGCCGCTGATCCACGGTGCCACCTACTTCGACCGGCTCGTCACCGAGGTCGAGGCCCTCGAAGAGGGCGACTACGTCTTCTTCACCGACTGGCGGGGCGACCCGGACGAGCGGCTGCGCGACGACGGCCCGACCATCGTCGAGCTGCTCTCCGACGCCGCCCGGCGCGGCGTGGTCGTCAAGGGCCTGATCTGGCGCTCCCACCTCGACCGGTTCGCCTACAGCGAGGAGGAGAACCGGCACCTCGGCGAGGAGATCGAGGCGGCCGGCGGCGAGGTACTGCTCGACCAGCGGGTCCGGCGTGGCGGCTCCCACCACCAGAAGCTGGTCGTACTGCGGCATCCCGGCCGGCCGGAGCGGGACGTCGCGTTCGCCGGCGGCATCGACCTGTGCCACAGTCGGCGCGACGACGCCGAGCATCGGGGCGACCCGCAGGCGGTGCGGATGGCCAGCGCGTACGGCGACCACCCGCCCTGGCACGACGTGCAGATCGCGCTGCGCGGCCCGGTCGTGGGTGCACTCGACCTCACCTTCCGGGAGCGCTGGACCGACCCGGCGCCGCTGGACCAGCACGGGCCGATCAGCACCCTACGCGACAAGCTCGGCGGCGCGGACCTGCACGCCGACCGGCTGCCGCCGCAGCCGCCCGACCCGCCGGCCTGCGGACCGCACCGGATCCAGGTGCTCCGGACCTATCCGGCGATGCGCCCGGCCTACGGCTTCGCCAAGCTCGGTGAGCAGACGATCGCCCGTGGCTACACCAAGGCGATCAAGCGGGCCCGCCGGCTGGTCTACCTGGAGGACCAGTATCTCTGGTCCCGGGAGGTGGCGAAGCTCTTCGCCGACGCGCTACGTGAGAACCCCGACCTGCACCTGGTCGCCGTCGTGCCCCGGCATCCGGACGTGGACGGCCGGTTCGCGCTGCCACCGAACCAGGTCGGCCGGGAACAGGCCATCGCACTCTGCCGGGAGGCCGCCGCCGACCGGGTGCACGTGTACGACGTCGAGAACCATGCCGGCACCCCCGTCTACGTGCACGCGAAGGTCTGCGTGGTGGACGACGTCTGGTGCAGCGTCGGCAGCGACAACTTCAACCGGCGCTCCTGGACCCACGACAGCGAACTCTCCTGCGCCGTACTCGACGACACCCGCGACGAACGGGAGCCGCGCGACCCGGCCGGCCTCGGCGACGGCGCTCGCCGATTCCCCCGCGACCTGCGGCTGGCCCTGCTCCGCGAGCACCTGGACCGGGCGCCCGGCGACGACGACGATCTCCTCGACCCGGACTCGGCGGTCGACGCCGTCGAGGCCGCCGCGAACGCGCTGCGGGACTGGCACGCGGGCGGCCGGCAGGGTCCCCGGCCACCGGGACGGCTGGTCCCGCACGAGACGAACCGGCTGCCGTGGCACCAGCGGCTCTGGGCGGTCCCGACGTACCGGCTGGTCTACGATCCGGACGGTCGGGCCTGGCGGGACCGCCGCGCCGGCAACTGGTAGACCGGCGCCGGCAACGGGCACCTGGTGGACCGGAGCCGGGGCGGATGGAGGTCGACAGGTGGGCACCGGGCACGACGACACGCTCGTCGCGGCGGCGCGTGACGGCGACGAGTCCGCGTTCACGATCCTGGTGGAGCGGCACCGGCGCGAGCTGCGGGTGCACTGCTACCGGATGCTCGGCTCCTACCACGACGCCGAGGACCTGGTGCAGGAGACGTTCCTGCGCGCCTGGAAGAACGTCGCCGGCTTCCAGGGCCGTTCCACGATCCGGGCCTGGCTCTACCGGATCGCCACCAACGCCTGCCTCGACGCGCTCGAAGGCCGTACCCGGCGGATGCTCCCGCACCACCTGAGCGGCCCCTCGGACCCGGACGACGACCTGGCGCCGCCTACCGACATCCACTGGCTCCAGCCGTTCCCGGACCGGCTGTGGGAGCCGGCCGCGCCGAGCGAGACCGAACCGGAGGCCGTGGCGGTCACCCGGGAGACGATCGAGCTGGCGTTCCTGGCCGCGATCCAGCACCTGCCGCCGCGACAGCGGGCCGTGCTGATCCTGCGGGACGTGCTCGGCTGGCCGGCCAGCCAGACCGCCACCCTGCTCGACGGCAGCGTGGCGTCGGTGAACAGCGCCCTGCAACGGGCCCGGGCCACGATCCGGGAGCACCTGCCGGAGCGCCGCCTCGACTGGGCGCCCTCGGCGGCACCCAGCGAGGCGGAGCGGGCGGTGCTGCGCCGCTACGTCGACGCGCTGGAGCGCGCGGACCTGGCCACGGTGGCCGGGCTGTTGGCCGAGGACGTCCGGACGACGATGCCGCCGTACCCGACCTGGTTCCTGGGGCGGGCGTCGGTGATGCGGGCGCTGGCGACGAGCTGGGACCCGGCGCTGCCCGGGTACGTCGGCCGGTTCCGGACGCTGCCGACCCGGGCGAACGGGCGGCCGGCGGTGGCCGGGTACCTTCGGCGGCCCGGAGACCCCGACTACCAGCCGTTCGCGATCTCCCTGCTCTGGTTCGAGGCCGGTCAGATCGCCGAGATCGTCGCGTTCCACGATCCCCGGCTGTTTCCGGCGTTCGCGCTGCCCCCGTCGCTGCCGGCCACCGACCGTTCGTGAGCCGGCCCGACCATCCGCCTGACCGAGCACCGATGAGTTTCCGGTCGGCCGGCCGTCCCAACGGAGGAGAGTGAGAGCCAACCGACCCGGAGGTAACCGTGGCCACGTTCCTTTACTCGGCGAGCATGTCCCTGGACGGATTCATCGCCGGCCCCGGGGGCGACATGTCCTGGTTGACCAGGTATCTCGGGCCGAACCCCACGATCGACGACCTGATCGGCAAGGTGGGCGCCATTCTCGCCGGCAACCGCAGCTACGGCGGCGACGACCCGTACCGGGACACGCCGCAGGAGGGCGAGGCGTTCGGCGGCGGGTGGAGCGGGCCGCAGTTCGTGCTGACCCACCGCCCGCCGGAACGACCGGTCCCGGGGGCCACCTTCGTCGCTGACCTGGCGAGCGCGGTCGCCGCCGCCGGTTCCGCCGCCGGGGACGGGTACGTCAACGTGCTCGGTGCCGACGTCGCCCGGCAGTGCCTCGCCGCCGGGGTACTGGACGAGATCCTGGTCTGCGTCGTGCCGGTCCTGCTCGGCGACGGTACCCGGCTCTTCGCCCAGCCGGGCGGCGCCGACGTCAGGCTCGAACGGATCAGCGTGACCGAGGCGGCGTCGGGCAGCAACCTCTGGTACCGGGTCGCCCGCTGAGCCGACCCGCCCGGTGCCCGGCACACTTGCCGGGCACACCGAGCGGGTCGGCGCGTCGAGGGTACGGCTCGGATCAGCCGACCGGGTTGAGCAGTTCGGCCTTGCCCTCGAAGGCGTACAGCAGCAGGTCGACCATCCGGAACGTCTCGTCGTCCGGCCCGAGCGTCGGCCGCCAGGTCGGGTCACGCAGGATCGAGATCCGGCTCCCCTCGATGGCCCGGTGGAACACCTCGGCGACGATCCGGGCGCCCACACCGTCGAGCCGGCCGCCGTTGAACTCCGCCTCGCGCAGGATGTAGAACCACAGCGGGGTGTTGGTGGTCAGCTCGGCCTTCTGCTCGTCGCTCAGCCCGTCCAGTACGGCCCCGTCCAGGCCGCTCAGGATCTCGTCGCCCTTGAGCGGCACCAGGTCGAAGAGCTGCGCCAGTTGCTGACCGCTGGCCAGCCGGACCATCACGGCCCGGGTGAGGTTGCGGAAGGCCAGGTTCAGCTCGATCGGCGGCGGTGCGTCCTGGCCCCCGAACGAGCCGAGGGGCAGGTTGCGCAGCGGGTCCACCAGTCGGGTGTCGATCCGCTGGGTCAGGTTGAGCTGCCGCTGCCCGGGATCGCTCTCGTCCCGCCTGACGACCGCGACCAGGTCGTCCCGGCCGGCCTCGGTGAAGTCGTACAGGCGGCGGAAGTCGGCGATCCAGTTGGTCGGCAGCCGCTCGAACGACCCGGACTCCGGATCGGCGACGGTGCCGTCCGGCGAGAGGATGCCGCTGGTACCGGAGAACTGGAACAGCAGTTCCAGGGTGCCGGGTGCCAGCACGTCCGGGTGGTCCGAGGTGTTGAAGACGCGGTTCCAGTCGTACACGGCACGGATCATGCTGTGTCCGAGCCGGTAGGCCGCGACGGAGAACTCGATGGGCATGGTCGGCCGGTCGCCCGGCTGCACCGCCCGGTCCCGCCGCCGGGAGCCGTAGCCGGGGGAGACCTCGAAGAACCTGCGCCCCCGGCTGAACACGTCGTCGACGACGTCCGGCGAGACGATCCGGGGCAGGAAGTCGTGCACCAGCAGCCACTGGTAGTGCTTCACCACCACCGAGCGGGCCGTCCGGAACAGCGCCGGTCCGGCGAGTCCGCCCTCGGCCAACTGGTCGACCACCCGGTTGTGGAACCGGATGAACGCCAGGTGGGTCTGTGCGACGACCAGGTTCTCGTCGTTGCGGGCGTCCGGGATCAGCGCCGCCCGCCGCTCCCGCTTGCTCGACCCCAGCCCGGACCGGGGCAGGTCGAAGCCGTCCCGGTCCTGGTTGACCACCGGGTCGTCGCCGGCCACCGCCGCCGTGGTGCCGGTCTTGAGGTGTACGCCGTCAGCCGCGTAGAAGACCCGGTCGTGCTTGTCCCCGGGCCCCCGGCCGTAGAGGGAGTCCAGGTCCAGCGCCGGCGAGCGGCCCTGGAGCAACTCGTCGACGGAGACGTCCTCGCCCAGCGCGGCAGCGGTGTTGTCCATGGTCAGGTCGTGGTCCACGAACTGGCCCAGGTAGGTGTACCCGGCCGGAACAGCCGGGTCCGCCGAGTCGGCGTTCGCACCGGCGACCATCGCCTCGGCGACGGCGGTGCGGGTCGGCTCGGAGAGCGCCCGACCCTCCGGGCCGAGCCGGGAGAACCGGAACTTGCGTAGTTCGGCGGTTGTCGACGGGCGGCGGGTGGTCGGTTCGTGATTGTCGTCGAAGAGGAGCAAACCCTCGCCCTCGACGAGGTAGTCCTCCCGCATGTGCCGTTTCATTCGTCGTTCCTCCCTCGTGGTGACCAGCACCCGGACCCGGTTCGGCTGACGGGGGAGGGATGTGCACGACAGGCACGTACGCACGACGACGGAACGCGTCCGCTCGGCCTGAACCCCCGTGAACGTCCGCGATCGGCGCGGACGAGCCGACCCGGCCCGGTGCACCATGCCGGTCTCAGTCGACTTAGGGCCAAGAGTCCGCAGTGCCACCGGGGTCGTCCACCTAGTGTCGAGCATGCGACGCAAGCCGGGCCGTACTGTCACGCAGAGACGATTCATCCGTCACTGTAAGCGATTTATCGGCCTCCGCTGAGTGTCTCCTGTGGACTAGCTGTCCCGCTCCCGCAACGGGTACGGGATGAAGGTGCTGCGGTTCTCGTCGAGGTCGAGTTCCCGACCGATGGGCTGCGCGGCACGCTGCGGGCAGGTCATCCGCTCGCAGGTGCGGCAACCCGGCCCGATCGGAGTGGCCGCCTCGGTGGCGTGCAGGTCCATCCCGGCCGAGTAGACGAGCCGGCCGGCGTGCCGGGTCTCGCAGCCCAGCCCGATCGCGAAGGTCTTGCCGGGCTGGCCGTACCCGCCGTGGTGCCGGGTGACCGTACGGGCGATCCAGAGGTAGCGCTGACCGTCGGGCATCGCCGCCACCTGGGTCATCACCCGGCCCGGCGCGCCGAACGCCTCGTAAACGTTCCAGAGTGGACACGTACCGCCCGAGCGGGAGAACGGGAAGCCGGTCGCCGACTGGCGCTTGGACATGTTGCCCGCCCGGTCCACCCGGACGAACGAGAACGGCACCCCGCGCGCCCTGGGGCGTTGCAGCGTGCTCAGCCGGTGGCAGACGCTCTCCCAGCCCATCGCGAAGTGGTCGGTCAGTAGTTCGATGTCGTAGCGCATCGTCTCGGCCGCGGTGAGGAACTCCCGGTACGGCAGAACGAGCGCGGCCGCGAAATAGTTCGCCAATCCGACCCGCATGAGGATCTGCGTCTGAAGGTCGGCGACGTTTTCCTCCTCGATGATTTCGTCGATGACGTCGGCGAATTCGAGTAGTGCGATCTGGGCGCCCATCCGGATAGCTCGCTGGCCCGAGCGCAGCGACGTCGACAGGTGCAGGGTCCGGGTCTCCGGCCGGTAGCGGTGCAGGTCGCCGGCGAGCGAGTCGGGGTCCTGGCGGACTGTCCGGACGCCGTGCCGGTTGGCCAGCCGGTCGCTCAGTGCGGCCCGGGTCTCGCCCCGGCGGATCCCGATCTGCGCCGCCAGCGCCTCGGCCGCCTCGTCCAGCTCCGGGACGTAGTTCTGGCGCCGGTAGAAGAAGTCGCTGACCTGGTCGTGCGGGTTCCGGCCGGGCACCAGCTCGCGGTCGCCGAGCACCTCGGCGAGCTGGTCGTCGACCTGCCGGTAGCGCCGGTAGAGGTCGATCACCGCCTCGGCCACCTCGGGCAGCTTGCCGGCGAGTTCGGTGAGGTCGGGCAGGCTGGCCCGGGTCGGCAGCGCCTCGCGCAGCTCGGCGACCAGCCGCGGCGTGTCGTGCGGCGCGAAGTAGGCGGTGTCGACGCCGAAGACCTCGGTGATCCGGATCAGCACCGGGACGGTGAGCGGGCGGGAGTCGTGCTCGATCTGGTTGAGATAGCTGGGCGAGATGGCGAGCTGCCGGGCCAGTTCGATCTGGTTGATGCCGTGCTCCTCGCGCAACCGGCGCAGCCGCGCACCCGCGAACGTCTTGGCCACGGCGCCTCCCTCCGCCCGGATCCCGTCACATTAACACAACTGTAAAGAGGGCATTCGCAACTTCGCAGAATGGCGATCCGACTTTTCAATAGTTGGCTGTTTCCGTGTCTCGACCCGTCGGCGGAGTGCGTGTCACAGTTTCGCCAGGTCCTGATCGACGGCGAGTTGCCGACCGTAGACCCAACCCCGGAGGAGACTTCCATGAGCACGCCGGCAGAGCGGATGCGTACCGAATGGGCCACCGACCCGCGTTGGCGGGGCGTCGAGCGGGCCTATCAGCCGGAGGAGGTCGTCCGGCTGCGCGGCGTACTCCAGGAGCAGCACACCCTCGCCGACCGGGGAGCCCGGCGGCTGTGGGAACTGCTGCACCGGGAGGACTTCGTGCCGGCGCTCGGCGCGCTCACCGGCAACCAGGCGGTGCAGATGGTCCGGGCCGGGCTCAAGTCGATCTACCTCTCCGGCTGGCAGGTCGCCGCCGACGCCAACCTTTCCGGGCACACCTATCCGGACCAGAGCCTCTACCCGGCCAACTCGGTCCCGGCGGTGGTGCGCCGGATCAACAACGCGCTGCTGCGCGCCGGCCAGATCGAGACCGCCGAGGGCCGCCGTACCGGGGGCGACGACGGCGGGATCGACTGGCTCGCCCCGATCGTCGCCGACGCGGAGGCCGGGTTCGGCGGGCCGCTGAACGCGTACGAGCTGATGACCGCGATGATCGTTGCCGGCGCGGCCGGGGTGCACTGGGAGGACCAGCTCGCCTCGGAGAAGAAGTGCGGGCACCTCGGCGGCAAGGTGCTGGTGCCGACCGGGCAGCACATCCGTACCCTCAACGCCGCCCGGCTCGCCGCCGACGTGGCCGGCGTCCCCTCGGTGATCATCGCGCGTACCGACGCACAGGCGGCGACGCTGCTCACCACCGACGTCGACGAGCGGGACCGCCCGTTCGTCACCGGCGAGCGGACCGCCGAGGGCTTCTACCGGGTCCGCAACGGATTCGACGCCTGCGTGGCCCGGGGACTCGCCTACGCCCCCTACGCCGACCTGCTCTGGATGGAGACCAGCACCCCGGACCTGGAACTGGCCCGCCGGTTCGCCGAGGAGATCAGGGCCGTGTACCCGGACCAACTCCTGGCCTACAACTGCTCGCCGTCGTTCAACTGGCGCAAGCACCTCGACGACGCCACCATCGCCAAGTTCCAGCGGGAACTCGGGCACATGGGCTACCGCTTCCAGTTCATCACCCTGGCCGGCTTCCACGCGCTGAACTACTCGATGTTCGACCTCGCCCGGGGCTACGCCGCCGAGGGCATGCCGGCGTACGTGTCGTTGCAGGAGCGGGAGTTCGCCGCCGAGGCGTACGGCTACACGGCGGTCAAGCACCAGCGCGAGGTCGGCACCGGCTACTTCGACCTGGTCGGTACGGTGCTGAACCCGGCCGCCGAGACCACCGCGCTGCGCGGTTCGACCGAGGAGGAGCAGTTCGCATGAGCGAGCGAATCAACCAACTCAGTGCCGGCATGAGAATCGTGGTGCACGGCCCGATGCGGGAGCGCTACGAGGAGATCCTCAGCCCCAAGGCGCTGGACTTCCTGGTCGCGCTCGACAGCGAGTTCGCGGCCCGCCGGGTGGCCCTGCTGGACACCCGCCGGGCCCGCCGGGCCCGCTACGCCGAGGGCCAGCTCCCCGGCTTCCTGCCCGAGACCGAGGCGATCCGGGCCGACCCGAGTTGGCGGGTGGCGCCGCCGGCACCGGGCCTACACGACCGGCGGGTCGAGATCACCGGCCCGACCGACCGGAAGATGACGGTCAACGCACTCAACTCCGGCGCCAGGGTGTGGCTGGCGGACTTCGAGGACGCGCTCGCGCCGACCTGGGACAACGTGATCGGCGGCCAGCTCAACCTGGTCGACGCGATCGACCGGCGGATCGACTTCACCGCGCCCGGCGGCAAGCGCTACGCCCTCGGCGACGACCTCGCCACCATCGTCGTCCGGCCGCGCGGCTGGCACCTGGTGGAGAAGCACATCGTGGTCGACGGGCGGGCGATCTCGGCCAGCCTGGTCGACTTCGGGCTCTACCTCTTCCACTGCGCCGGGCGGCAGCTCGACGCGGGCAGTGGCCCGTACTTCTACCTGCCGAAGCTGGAGAGCCACCGCGAGGCGCGGCTCTGGAACGACGTCTTCCGGTTCGCGCAGAACTGGCTCGGCATCCCGCAGGGCACCATCCGGGCCACCGTGCTGATCGAGACCATCACCGCAGCGTTCGAGATGGACGAGATCCTGTACGAACTCCGCGAGCACTGCGCGGGGCTGAACGCCGGACGATGGGACTACATCTTCAGCATCGTCAAGAACTTCGGCTGGCGGGACGACTTCGTACTCCCGGACCGGGGCGACGTGACGATGACGGTGCCGTTCATGCGGGCGTACACCGAACTGCTGGTCCGGACCTGTCACCGGCGCGGCGCGCACGCGATCGGCGGGATGGCCGCCTTCATCCCGAGCCGTGACCCGGAGGTCAACGCGGTCGCCCTCGGCAAGGTCCGGGCCGACAAGGAGCGCGAGGCCGCCGACGGGTTCGACGGCTCCTGGGTGGCCCACCCCGGCCTCGTCCCGATCTGCCGGGACGCCTTCGACGCGGTGCTCGGCGACCGGCCGCACCAGCTCGACCGGCGCCGTCCCGAGGTCGCCGTCGGCGCGGACGACCTGCTCTCCGTCGACCGGACGGCGGGCCGGGTGACCGGTGCGGGACTGCGCGGCAACGTGGCGGTGGCGCTGCGCTACTTCGACGCCTGGCTCGGCGGCACCGGCGCGGCGGCCATCTTCGACCTGATGGAGGACGCGGCCACCGCCGAGATCGCCCGCTGCCAGGTGTGGCAGTGGCTGCACCACGCGACGCCGCTGGCCGAGGGCGGCCGGGTCACCGAGGAACTCGTCCGGTCGATCCTGGTCGAGGAGGTGACGCGGCTGAACGCCGAACGGTCGGTGGCGGAGCGGGACCGGTCGACCCGGGCGGCGGAGATCTTCGTGCGGGTCGCCCTCGGCGAGGAGTTGCCGGCCTTCTTCACCACCGAGGCGTACGCCCGGCACCTGGTGACGGCGCGACAGTCAGGCGGTACCGCCCGGACCGGCGCGGCGATGGCGGCATAGCGGACCGGAGGTCCCGGGCCCGGTCACGGGGCCGCGCGTGCCACAGTGGCCCGTGCGGCCCGCCGTCGTCCCGGGGCTGTCTGCCCGCTGCCTGCCACCGGGTCCGTCGCGCTACCGTTGCCGGATCAGTCCTCCGGTGTTGTCCCAGCCGGTTGCCGCGACGAGTCGTCCGCCGCTGACCATGGTGGCGGGGACGTTGAAGCCGTAACGCTGTTGTGCGACGCGGCCACCGGGCCTGCGGTCGAACGCCTGGCAGCCGACCATCGAGGTGGCGGCGCCGTCGGCGACGTAGAAACCGTCAGCGGTGTTGGCGGTGCCCTGCACGTCGTACATGGCGGCGGTGTCGGCGACACAGCCGACGAAGGTGTTCCGGTCCCACTCGACGTACCAGCCGTGCAGCCTGGTGTCCTGGGACTCGCAGCCGACGAACTTGTTCCGGTTGGCCCTGATGTGCCAACCGTAGCCCCGGGTGTACCAGGACTTGCACACCTGGAAGAAGTTGTTGGCGGCGTTGGCGCCGACGTAGAAGCCGGCGTTCGCCCCGGTGGAGTCACGAGTGGTCGCCTCGCAGGCGTGCCACCAGTTGTCCGGTGCGTCGATCATGAACCCGTACTGGCCCGCGCCGCGTACCCGGAGCCGGCTCGTCACCGTGGCCTGGGTGTCCGTACCCCGGTAGGCCACACCGTCCTGGACCGGGTTGTAGATCCAGATGTTGTCCAGGCGACACATCGAGTCCGGTTCGCCCTTGTAGTTGCCCTCGGTGCCGACGATGTGCACGTCGATGCCGGTCGTGGCCCGCTGCTGGCAGTCCAGCACCAGGTCGCCGACGTAGACGCCGTCGGTGGCGCGGCCCTGACCGATCTCGATCATCGCGGTCACCGACGACTGGGCGACGATCTCGGTGAGCCGGCCCACGCCACGGATGGTGCAGCCCCGGGTCGGCACGATCGGCGCGGCGATGGTGTACCTACCGGCGCCGAGCTGGACTGCCGTGGCACCCGCGCTGATCGCCGCCTGGATGGAGCCGCCCGGAGCGACGTACTCCCACGGTCCGACAACGGCGGCCGACGCGGGCTCCGGGTCGAACATGCCGGCACCGGTCACGCCCGCCAGACCCGCCATGGCGAGGCCGCCGCCACGGATCATCGAGCGTCGGGAACTTCTCCTCGGCGTCGGCTCCGGGTGTGTACTGTCCACGGCTTGCGGTATCGACACGGGGGTCAGCCTCTCTGCTGGTACGCCAGGGCGCCGGATCCGGCGAGCATTGTTCCAGATAGGACAGTCGAGGCGCTGCCCCGGATCATGAACTCGACGAAGCGACCGGACAGCCGGGATCGGGCGGAGTCGGCCCAGCGTCGGAACCGGGTTCGGCCCCGGGGGGGTCGCAGCACGTTACCGGTGAGCTTGGCGAGTTCGGCGTCCCGGTCGGCCCGCTGGCGCGGCCAGCCCGCCGCGTCCGGCCGGCGTTGCCACGGCAGCGGCCCGGCCGGCGGGCGATACTCGACACCGAGCGCGTCCAGCCGGGGCAGGTGCTCCCGCAGCCGGTCGCCGAAGCCCTCGGCAGAGTCCGGCGGCGACCAGACCGCCTCGGCGAACGCGGAGAGCCGGGGAAAGGCCAGGAAGTCGACGGTACGTGGGTTGTCGGCGTGCTCGGTCCAGAGGTTGCACTGGGCGCCGACGATCCGGTGCCGCAGCTCGGCCGGCAGTTCGGCGGGTACCGGTTCGAAGGCCCGGACGTCCGCGACGGTGAGTACGGTGCCGACCGGGATCGGCTCCTCCGGCCGGTCCGACTGCCGGTAGTCCAGGTAGGCGGAGGTGTCCCAGCAGGAGACGACGTCGTGCCCGGCCCGGGCCGCCGCGACGGCCAGCGCCGGCCCGCGCCAGGCCGCCACCGTCGCCTCGCCGGGCAGCCCGCCCTCCAGCACCTCGTCCCAGCCGAACAGCACCCGGCCGCGGGCCGCCAGATGCCGCTGGAGCTGCCGGACGAACCAGCTCTGCAACTCGTCCTCGTCGCGCAGCCCCAGCTCGTGTCGGCGCCGCTGGGCGGCCGGGCTGGCCCGCCACTCGGACTTGTCGCACTCGTCGCCGCCGATCCCGACGTGCCGGCTCGGAAACAGCTCCAGCACCTCGTCCAGCACGTGCCGGACGAAGTCGAGGGTCCCGTCGGAGACGTTCAGCACCCGCCGGGAGACTCCCCACCGGGTCGAGACCGCCACCGGTTCGCCGGGGTCGTTGCCGAGTTCCGGGTACGCGGCGATCGCCGCCTGGGTGTGCCCGGGCAGGTCGATCTCGGGTACCACGGTGACGAAGCGCTCCGCCGCGTACCCGACGATCTCCCGGAGGTCGTCCTGGCTGTAGTAGCCGCCGTGCGGTCGGCCGTCGAAGCGCTCGTGCTGGCGGGAGCCGACCATCGACTCGGGCCGCCAGGCGCCCACCTCGGTCAACCGGGGGTAGCGCCGGATCTGCACCCGCCAGCCCTGGTCGTCGGTGAGGTGCAGGTGCAGCACGTTCAGCTTGTGCGCGGCGAGCAGGTCGACGAAGCGCAGCACCCCGGCGACCGGCATGAAGTGCCGGGCCACGTCGAGCATGCAGCCGCGCCAACCGAACCGGGGCGCGTCGGTGATGTCGACGGCCGGCACCGGCCACGGACCGGCCGAGACCCGCGCCCGGCGGTGCACGGCCGGCGGCAGCAACTGGAGCAGCGTCTGGGTGCCGTAGAAGACGCCGGCCGGCGCGCCACCGGTGATCGTGATGCCGTCGGGGCGTACCCGCAGGTGGTAGCCCTCGGCGGGCAGCGCCGGGTCGACGGCGAGCGCGATGCTGCCTCCCCCGGTGACGGCGCCACCCCCGTTGCGAGCGCCGTCACCGGGGGAGGGGTCCGGCAGGGGCAGGCCGGTGGAGCGGGAGAGGGTCTCCCGGAACAGCCGGGCCACCCCGGCGCAGCCGGCGTCGGCGCGCAGCGTCGTCGCCGGGCCGAGGACGAAGCTCCCGGACCCCGCGCGGGTGGTGAGCGGACGGGGCAGCGGCATCAGTCCTTCACCGCCCCACCGAGCCCGGAGACCAGCCGGCGCCGGACGAAGACGAAGAAGACCAGTACCGGAACGGTCATCAGGGTGGAGGCGGCCATGATGCCGCCCCAGTCGTTCTCGTCCGGCTTGAAGAAGACCAGCAGCGCGGCCGGGAGCGTCTGGTTCTCGGTGGCGCTGATGATGAAGGTCTTGGCGAAGAGGAAGTCGTTCCAGGCGGTGATGAAGGAGAAGACGCTGGTGGCGGCGAGACCGGGCGCGATCAGCGGGAAGAGGATCCGCCACAGGATGGTGAACCGGGAGGCACCGTCCATGGTGGCCGCCTCCTCGACCTCGGGCGGCACCGCCGCGACGAAGCCGCGCAGCATCCAGATCGCGAACGGCAGGCTGAACGCCAACTGCACCAGTACCAGCGAGCCGAGGGTGTTCAGCCCGACTCCGGGCACGGTCCGGCCGAGGTCGCGGATCTGGAAGAAGAGCGGGATGCTCAGCGCCTCGACCGGCACCATCTGGGCGATCAGGAACATCACCAGGACGGTGCTGCGGGTCCGGAACCGGTAGCGGGTCAGCGCCACCGCGGCCAGGAAGGCGACCAGCGCGCTCAGCGCGACCACGGCCAGCGCCACGACCAGGCTGTTCAGGAAGTACCGGCCGAAGCCGCTCACCCCGAGCGCCGAGCGGAAGTGGTCCAGCGTCGGGTGCAGCGTCCACGGGCGCGGGTCGGCCGAGAGGATCTCGCCGGTCGGCTTCAGCGCCGACAGCACCATCCAGTAGATCGGAAAGACCGTGACCAGCGCGACCAGGATGGCGATGACGTCCGCGACACGACGACGCAACTAGAGCACCTCCCCGGTGCGGCGCAGCGCGCGCAGGTAGAAGAGGGTGACCGCCAGCAGGATCAGGGTCATCACGATGCCGATCGCCGAGCCGAGGCCGTACTGGGACGAGGCGAAGGCCTTCTGGTACGCGTACACGTTGAGCACCATGTTCTGGCCGGCGATGCCGCCGCCCCGGGTCATCACGTAGATCTGGGTGAAGACCTTGAAGTCCCAGATGATCGACTGGATCACCACGATCGCGATCAGCGGCCGCAGCATCGGCACCGTGATCCGGCGGAACACCGTGGCCGCACCCGCACCGTCCAGCGCCGCCGCCTCCAGCACCGACGGCGGGACGGCCTGGATCCCCGCGTACAGGGTGATCATCACGAACGGGAAGGAGTGCCAGACCACCACCGCGCCGACCAGGGCGAAGGCCACGGTCCGGTCGTAGAGCCAGTTGTAGCCGTCCAGCCCCAGCACCTCGTTGACCAGTCCGAGGTTGCTGTCGAAGAGGAAGATCCAGACCACCGAGCCGGTCATCGCCGGCGCCGCCCAGGCGGTGAGCGCGGCGTACGACAGCAGGGTCCGGGCCAGAGCGCCGATCCGGGTCATCAGCACCGCCAGCGCGGCACCCAGGGCGAGGGTCACCACCACGCAGCCGGCGGCGAAGACCACCGTCTGACCGAGCACGGTCCAGAACGCCGGATCGCCGAAGAGGGTACGGAAGTTCCCCGCCCCCACGAACCGGGCCGGCTCGCCGCCGGAGACCTGCGGCTGCCCGTAGTCGAAGAGGGAGAGCAGGCCGAGCTGGTAGAGCGGGTACCCGAACATCGGCACCAGCACGGCGAGCGCCGGCAGCAGCAGCCAGAGCGGCATCAGCCGCTGCTGCCGGCGGATCGTTGCGGAGGAGGGCACCGCTGGCTACTTCCCGAACGCCGCGGTGATCTGGGTGTTCGCCTCGGCGGCCGCGGCGTCGACGGTGGCCCGCCCGGTGATCACCTTTTGCAGCATGTTCGGCAGGATCTTCTCGGCGTCGATGGTGGTCCACGCCTTGTCGACCGGGACGAACCTCGTGCCCGCCTCCATCGTCTCGACGAACGGCTTCAGGAACGGCTCCTTGGCGATCACCTCGGTCCGGCCGGACCTCATCGCCGGCACGAAGCCCATCGCGTCGTAGAGCTTGAGGGTGTACTTCTTGCTCGCCAGCAGTTGCATGAACTCGACGGCCAGGCTGCGGTGCGTGGTGGAGCGGAACACCCCGAGGCTGCTGCCGCCGGCGAAGGCCGGCGCGATCGAGCCGGGCTTGGCGCCGGGCAGCGGCACCACCGCGTACTTCCCCTTCACCGCACCGGCCTCGACCGCCGAACGGTTGAAGTTGCCCAGGATGCCCATCCCGGCCCGGCCGGCCGCGAACGCCTCGACGGTGCCGCCGCCGGTCAGGTCGACGCACTGCTGCGCCGGGCAGATCTCCGGGCTGAACAGGTCGGTGTACGCCTTGATCCCGGCCTTCGACCCGGGCGAGTCGATGGCCGCGGTGTACTTCCCACCGGAGTTGGTCGCGATGTCGCCCCCGGCGTCCCAGACGAACGGCAGCGCGCCGAAGGTGTAGAGCCCGCCGACGGCGATCCCGAGCATGTCCTTGCGTTCGGCCCGGATCGTCTTGGCGGCGGTGACCAGTTCGGCGTACGAGGTCGGTGGCTTGAGCCCGAGTTCGGTGAAGACGTCGGTGCGGTAGTAGAGGGCACGGACGCCGATCCACCACGGCACCCCGTACGCCTTGTCGGCCACGGTCACCGTCTGGACCAGGTCGGCCGGCAGGTCGGCCGCCTCGGCCCACTTCTTGTTCTCCTCGGTGACGTCGGCCATCCCGCCCGAGGCGACGAAGTTGGCCAGGTCGGTGTTGCCGACCTCGGTGACGTCCGGCGCGCTCGCCGGGTCGTTCAGCGCGCCCTTGTACTTCTCGGCCCGGGTGTCGGTGGCCAGGTAGCTGACGTCGACCTTCACGTCGGCGTTCTTGGCGGTGAACTCGGCGATCGCCTCGTTGACCACCGCCTCCTTGGCGGCCCGGTTGGCCTCGTCGAAGAGCCAGACCCGCAGGGTGCCGGTCCGGCTGTCGGTGCTGTCGGTGGGCGCGTCGGTGGAGGGCGCGCAGGCGCCGGCGCCGAGCGCCAGCGCGAGCAGCGCGGGAATTGCCAGGAGTTTCCGCACGGGCTTCCTCCTCGAATAACGAGCTAGGTTCGTAATTAGGTCGATATGGATGTCATCCAGGCTGGGGTTCCGCCGGCTACCCGTCAAGTAACAATTTCCCTGCTCAGAGCCGCTGCGAGGACAGCGCGGAACCGCCGTCCGGCCCGGCCGGACGGCACTGCCCGGGACGGCTCAGTCGCCCAGGTAGAGCACCGCGTCGATCTCGATGTCGAAGCCCTCCAGCGCCACCGGCAGGGTGGTCCGGGCCGGCAGGTTCTCGGTGCCGAAGAACTCCCGGTAGATCTCGTTCATCGCCGGGAAGTCGGCGAAGTCGCGCAGGTAGACACCGACCCGTACCGCCCGGTCGAGGTCACCGCCGGCCGCCTCGGCCACCTTCGCCAGGTTGCTGAACGCCGCCCGGGCCTGCTCGGCGAAGTCGCCCTGCACCCAGGCACCGTCCGGACGCACCGGGCAGGCCCCGGAGAGGTACGCGAAGTCCCCGGCGAGCACCGCGTGCGAGTACGGCCCGCCGGGCGGCGCCGCCTGGTCGGCCACGACGATCTGCTTGGGCATGGGTCAACCTCCGTGTCGGGGAAACTGTTCGGCGAGCCCGTCCGGACCCACCAGGGGTGGAGTGAGAAGTCGGCGTACCGCCCGGTCCCGGTCGGCCAGCGCTGCCCGCTGCGCCTCGGTGAGCGGAATCCACGGCGGCACGGGTTCGGGCTGCCGGGGCGGCAGCAGCCGGCCCGCCCGGTAGGTCAGCTCGTTGACCAGCCGCAGCGGTGCGTACCGGCGCTGCCCGTGCACGTCGACCAGCTCGTGCCGGCCGGGTTCGGTCGAGAAGACCGCGAGATCGGCCGGGGCGCCGACCGCGAGCGTGCCGACCCCGTCCGCCAGGCCGAGCGCCCGGGCCGGTCCGACGGTCGCCGCCGCCACCACCTGGGGCAGGCTCATCCCGACCGCCAGCATCTTGGCCATCGTGGTCGGCAGGTCGAAGACCGGTCCGTGCAGCGACCGGCTGTGCAGGTCGGTGGAGACGGCGTGCGGCGGCATCCCGGCCGCCAACTGCGCCTCGAGTACGTCGAAGGCGAAACCGCCGGAGCCGTGCCCGAGGTCGAAGCGCACCCCCGCCTGGTACGCCTCCTTCGCCGCCGGGTCGAAGCCGTCCGGTCCGGCCGCGATGCCGCTGGCGCAGTGCGTGATCAGGTCACCGGGGCGCAGCAGCGGCAGCATCTGCGCCACCGTCGGCGGTGCGGCGCCGATGTGCACCATCACCGGCAGCCCGCACTCCTGCGCCGCCTCGACCGCCCGGCGCAACGGGGCCAGGCCGTGCGTGCCGACGTTGTGCCGGTCCATCCGTACCTTGATCCCGACGATGCGCTCCCGGTGCGCCCGTACGGTCGCCACCGCCAGCTCGACGTCGCAGTTGGCCAGTTCCCGGGACTCGCCGACCGGGGCGACCAGCCCCACCGCCGAGATGTTCAGCAGTGCGGGCACCCGGACGGTGTACCGGGCCGAGGCGGCGGCGAAGGCCGCAAACCCGTACGCCCCGGCGGAGCCCGCGTCCACCCAGGTGGTCACGCCGGAGCGCCAGGCCACCGGGTCGGGGTCGATGCCCCAGTAGGTCGCGCCGGCGTGCACGTGCGTGTGCAGGTCGACCAGGCCGGGCGTGACCAGCCTGCCGGGCAGCTCCACCCGCTCGGCGGCCCGGTCCCGGGGCAGTACGGGTGCGACCGCCGCGATCCGGCCGTCCCGTACGGCGACGTCGTGCCGCCCCGTCCGGCCGGTACCCGGGTCGAGCAGCTCCGCGCCGGTGAAGAGCAGGTCCCAGCGTTCCCGTCCGGGCTCGACGGTGGGCTCGACGGCGGGCCCGGTCACCGGACCGCCTCGGTCGGGGTGGCCGCCGGCCCTGCCTCACCGGCGGCGCCGATGCGCAGCCGGTAGAGCCGGGCCGGGCGACCCTTGCGGTGTACCTGGGTGCTGCCCTCCACCTCGACCAGTCCCGAGTCGCTCAGCTTGCGGATCAGCCGCCGACCGCTCGGGTCGGTGATGCCGAGCTGCTGGGCCAGGTCGGCGGGGGAGATGGCCCGACCCTCCAGCGACCGTTCGATCGCCGCGAGCCGGGACAGCGTCGCGGCGCTCAGCCCCACCTCACCGGCGAGCCGTTCGAGTTCGGCGCCGTGTTCCCGGTAGGTGAAGGCGAGCGCGGCCCCGGCCGGGCTCATCGGGCCGATGATGACGCCACCGTCCTCGACCAGGTACGCGCTCGGCGACTCCTCCTGCTCGGCACGGGCGACCGCCCGTTCGGCCAGGTGCAGGCAGCTCCGGGCCGAGGCACCCACCCCGAACCCGGCCGCCACCCGGATGCCGAGGGTCTCCTGCGCCTGGCCGAGCGCGGGCAGCGACACCCAGCTGTTGGTCGCCTGTTCGAAGAGCGCCTGGTGGGCGAAGACCACCACACCGCGCCGGCCCCGGTTCTCGATCCAGGCGTCGCCGAACTCCGGCGTGTTGAGCAGCAGGTTCATCAGTCCCACCCGGGCCCGGTCCAGGTCGAACTGCGGCCCGGCCCGACCGACCAGGAAGATGCCGGCGGCGAAGCGCAGCGCACTGGCCTGCTTGGACTGGATCTGGAGGGCCAGCTCGTGGAGCTGGGCCCGCAGGGTGGCCGGCCCGGGCAGGCCGCCGAGGACCCGGGTGCTCTCCGGTAGCTGGGCGGCGACCGCCGTACGCAGGCTGATCACGTAGTCGGCGCCGGTCCGGGCCAGCGCCGCCCGGTGGAACGCGACGATCTCGGCCACGCTCTGCTCCGGGTCGTACGGCAGGCAGTTGATCTGCGTCCGGTCCAGTTCCAGGGCCCGGGCCACCTCGTCGACGGTCTGGACGTCGTAGGTGTCGATGCTCACCGGGGTGGGCCGCCAGCCCCGGGACAGCGCCTTGAACAGCGCCAGCGACAGGTCCAGCCCGGCCGAGCGCAGGATCGCCACCGGCAGGTCCGCCGGGAGCAGGTCCCGGCACTTCGCGTACGGGACCGGGCCGAGCAGCAGGCCGTCGACGCGTTGCCGGGCGAGCAGGCCGTCGACGAGTCTCCGGACGTCGTCCTCGTGCTCGTAGACGACCCACTCCAGCGTCACCCCGGCCAGCGTGCGCGCGGCGTCCTCGAAGACGGCGCGGTGGCTGGCGTGGATGACGAGACCGATCACCATCCGGCTCCCCAGGTTCGAAAATGGTCCGTTAACGGTGGCGCGGATAGCCTCGCCCTGCCGGCCCTCCTCGTCAAGTCGTTGACGAAGAAGGTTCGCTTCGGGCAGGCTGGGCAGCCGACAGCGAGCCACATCCGAACCTGTCCGGGGAGAGCCGTGCGCCACCAACTCGACGACCCCGCGCTCGACTGGCGCGCCAGGGGGTTCTGGCAGCCCGACGAGCCGGTCCCGGACGCGGCGTTCGGCGCCGCCGGGCACTCGCTCTTCGGCGGCGCCGTCACCTGGCCGGTACTCGCGGTCCGGCGTTCCGCCGTCGCGCACAACATCGCCACGATGGCCGGGTTCTGCGCCCGGTACGGCTTCTCGTTCGCGCCGCACGGCAAGACCACCATGGCCCCGTCGCTGCTCGACGCCCAGTTGTCCGCCGGTGCCTGGGCGATCACGGTGGCCACCGCCAACCAGGCGCTCGCCTGCCGGGCCCTCGGGGTACCCCGGGTGCTGCTCGCCAACGAACTGCTCGACCCGGCGCCGCTGCGCTGGCTGGCCCGGGAGGTCGACCGGGGTTTCGAGGCACTCTTCCTCGTGGACTCGCTCGCCGGGGTCGAGGCGATCCGCGCGGCCCTCGCCGACCAGCCGGCCGGTACGCCGCTGCGGGTGCTGGTCGAACTCGGCTTCCCCGGCGGGCGGACCGGCTGCCGCACCGTCGAGCAGGTGGTCGAGGTCGCCGAGGCGCTCGGCGCGACCCGGCGGGTACGCCTCGACGGCGTCGCCGGTTACGAGGGCGGATTGCCGGACGGCGCTGCGGTGTCGGCGTACCTGCGGCGGCTCCGGGCGGCGGCGACCGAGCTGGCCCGCCGTGGGCTGGTCGGCCCGGAGGTGGTGGTCAGCGCCGGTGGCAGTGCCTGGTTCGATCTGGTCGCCGAGGAACTCGGCGGTGCCTGGCTGACCGGTCACGACCTGCGGGTGGTGCTGCGCAGCGGCGCCTACGTCACCCACGACCACGGCTTCTACGCCGAGCACACGCCGTTCCGGCGGATGCCGGGCCAGGGGCGGCTCGACGCCGCACTGGAGCTCTGGGCGCAGGTCACCTCCACTCCGGAGCCGGGGCTGGCGATCGTCGGGATGGGCAAGCGGGACGCCCCGTACGACGAGGGCCTGCCGGTGCCGCTGCGGATCCGGCACCGCTCCGGCGAGGAGCACGCGGTCACCGGGATGACGGTGAGCCGGCTCAACGACCACCACGGCTATCTCGCGGTGCCGCCCGGCGTCGAGCTGCACCCCGGTGACCTGGTCTGCTTCGGCATCTCCCACCCGTGCACCGCCTTCGACAAGTGGCGGGTGCTGCCGGTGGTCGACGACGACCAGACCATCGTGGACCTGCTGCGCACCTACTTCTGACGAAACTTTCCGTCGGGCACGGCGAACTTTTGTAGATCGCGACCAAAGTTGCCGAGCTCTACTCTTTTCTTCTGGCGGCACAGCCTCTAGCGTGTGTCTATTCGTAACAGAGACGACCGCTGATCGTCATATCTCGCGTCCGGCCCGCCACGGCCGCGACGTACGTTCCGCGCGCCGCGAGTGGCACGTGAGCGCGCCCGTACTCCTCGACCTCTTCGCGAGGGCACTCACCGGAGCATCCGGGCTGTCCAACGAGGAGCCCTTGAATCGATCCAATCGGGAAGGTGCAGGACATGGGGAAGACGCAGCGCGAACCGATGGACCCGGCCGAACGTCGTCGGCTCACCCGGCGGAGCATCCTGGCCGCCTCGGCGGGCGCCGCCGCCGCGCTCAGCGCGGTCGGCGCCAACGTGGTCCGGACCGAGACCCCCGCCGTCGCGCACGGGCAACTGCGGGCCGAGCCGCTGATCCCGAGCCGCAACCGGGGCATCATCCTCTACAGCGTCCGGGACCGGATCTCCGCGGCACCGGACGACAGCGGTGTGCCGTACGGCTTCGAGCGGGTGCTGGCCCGGATCGCCGAACTCGGCTACGAAGAGGTCGAGTTCGCCGGCTACACCCAGAGCCCGGAGATCCTGGGCCGGCAGATCACCCCGGCCGAGATCCGCAAGATCCTCGACGACAACGGGCTGGTCGCCAACGGCACCCACACCTCGATCAACCCGGCCACCTTCGAACAGCAGATGGACATCGCCGAGACGCTCGGCATGCGGAACATCGGCACCGGCAGCGACCCGACGAACTCGGCGTACACCTCGGACTGGGACGCGGCGGCGGACGTCTGGAACGAGCTGGGCCGGCAGGCCCGTCGGCGCGGGCTGCGGCTCTACACCCACAACCACGACACCGCGTACTCCTTTCTGCTCGACGCCGGGCCGCTGGACGCGAACGGCAAGCCGACCCGCTCCTCCGGCACCCGCCGGCTGGAGTACTTCTTCCGGAAGACCGACCCGAGGTACGTCTTCTTCGAGCTGGACATCTACTGGGCCTACGTCGCCCGCTTCAAGCACCAGAAGTACGTCGACCGGTGGGGCCGGGAAAAGACCGACCTCTTCGACCCGATCCTCAACGTGGTCTCGCAGAGCAGGCGGTTCCCGCTCTTCCACGCCAAGGACGGCAACCGGAACGCCGCACTGGCCAACGGCTACGAGATGACCCCGCTCGGCGAGGGCGACATCAACTTCCAGCAGTTCTTCCAGACCATCGGCGACCCGGACTTCCGGCACGCCAACTGGGAGCAGGACACCGCACCCGGCGGCGCGGCCAACCCCGGCCAGTCGCTCGACTTCGCGGCGCTCAGCTACACGAACATGTCGGAGCTGACCATCTACCGCCGGTGACCGCCCACCTCCCGTAACCCCCTACGGCGTGCAGACGGAGGAGAGATGACGACAAGGATGCGGCGCTGGCTGACCGTACTGGCGGCAACCGCGACGATCGTCCCGTTGACGGCCCAGGCCCCGGCGGTGGCCGTACCGGACCCGGGCCCGGGTTCCGGCGGCGTACCCGCCGAGCAACTGGTGGCCGAGGAGAACGGTCCGGTGGCGCTCCGCTCGGACGCCCGGGCGCCACGCGACTACGGCGTACTGGTCTTCACCAAGACGGCGGGGGCGCGGCGGGCGTCCATTCCGGACGGTGTGCGGGCGATCCGTGACCTCGGCCGGGAACACGGGTTCCGGGTCACCGTCACCCAGGACGCGGCCGCGTTCACCGAGCAGAACCTCGGCACGTACCGGGCGGTGGTCTTCCTCAACACCACCGGCGACATCCTGAACGCCACCCAGGAGGCGGCGTTCGAGAAGTACGTCCGGGCCGGCGGCGGGTTCGCCGGGGTACACGCGGCGGCCGAGACCGAGCCGGACTGGGCCTTCTACCAGAGCCTGCTCGGGGCGAAGGCCACCGGCGCATCCCCGGTCGAGCCGGGCAACGTCGACGTCGCCGACCGGGCGCACCCCTCCACCGAGACGGTGCCGCGCACGCTGACCCTGACCGAGGAGTGGTACAACTTCTCCGCCAACGTCCGGGGCGTCTCGCACGTGCTGGCCACCGCCGACGAGCGCAGCTTCGCCGACGGCGCGATGGGGTTCGACCACCCGATCGCCTGGTGCAAGGACTACCAGGGCGGGCGCTCCTGGTACACCGGACTCGGCCACTCCATCGAAACCTATCGCTCGAAGCCGTTCACCCGGCACCTGCTCGGCGGCATCCGGTGGGCGGCCGGCGTGGTCGAGGGCGACTGCGGGGCGACCGTGACCGGCAACTACGAGAAGGTCACCCTCAACGACGAGCCGGGCGAGCCGATGTCGCTCGCCGTGCTGCCGGACGGCCGGGTGCTGCACAACACCCGGGGCGGTCAGGTCCGGCTCTACGACCCGGCCAGCGGCGCCAGCCCGGTGATCAACACGATCCCGGTCTACAGCCACGACGAGGACGGCCTGCAGACCGTCTCGATCGACCCCGACTTCGCCACCAACAAGTGGGTCTACCTCTACTACTCGCCGCCGCTTTCCACCCCGGTCGACAACCCGGCCACCCCGGGGGTCAACGAGGGTGACGCGCCGGCCACCAGCACCGACCCGACGGTCTGGGACAAGTTCAAGGGCTACAACCAGCTCTCCCGGGTCAAGTTCGTCGACGGCGAGAACCCGCACCTGGACATGAGCACCGAGCAGCAGATCCTGCGGGTCGACGTGGACCGGGGCATCTGCTGCCACGTCGCCGGCAAGGTGAAGTTCGACGGCAGGGGCAACCTCTATCTGATCACCGGCGACGACACCAACGCCGGCGGCTCGGACGGCTTCGCCCCGATCAACGAGTCGCCGACCCAGGGCCCGGGCTACGACGCCCAGCGCTCCGCCGGCAACACCAACGACCTGCGCGGCAAGCTGCTCCGGATCAGGGTACGGCCGAACGGCACCTACACGATCCCGGCCGGCAACCTCTTCCCGGAGGCGCAGGACCACGACGACAGAACCCGTCCGGAGATCTTCCTGATGGGGCTGCGCAACCCGTTCCGGTTCGACGTCGACGCCTCCGGCCGGGTCTACGTCGGCGACTACTCGCCGGACAGCCGGACCGCCAACCCGGCGCGGGGACCGGAGGGGACCGGTCGGTGGTTCGCCACCGACAAGGCCGGCAACTACGGCTGGCCGTACTGCTACTCGCCGGCCCTGCCGTACGTCGACTACGACTTCGCCACCCGCACCTCCGGGAAGCCGTTCAACTGCGGTGCCCCGGTCAACGACTCGCCCCGGAACACCGGCCGGACGGTGCTGCCGCCGGTGCAGGACCCGCAGTTCTGGTACACCTACGAGGCGCGTACCCCGTGCCCCGGGACGTACCTGGAGACGCCGCCGCGCGGCTGCGACTTCAAGTGGCCGGTGATCGGGACCGGCGGGGTCGGCCCGCACGGCGGACCGATCTACAACTACGACCCGGAGTCGACCTCGGAGACGAAGTTCCCGGAGTACTACGACAACGCCGTGGTCTTCGGCGAGTTCACCCGGGACAAGATCTTCATGATGCGGACCGACGGCAGGGGCAACCTGGCCGGCGTCGAGCAACTGCTGCCCGGTTTCGTCTTCGACAACCCGATGGAGATGGAGTTCGGCCCGGACGGCAGCCTCTATCTGCTGGAGTACGGCGACGGCTTCTTCACCGCCAACCCGGACGCCCAGCTCTCGGTGATCCGCTACGTCAAGGGCAAGCGGTCGCCGGTCGCGGTGCTGAACGCGAGCCCGACCTCCGGGCAGGCACCGCTGACGGTGAACTTCTCGGCGGTCGGCTCGCACGACCCCGACCCGGGGGAGTCGATCTCCTACGCCTGGGACTTCACCAGCGACGGTACGGTCGACTCGGCCGACCCGACCACGTCGTTCACCTACACCGCGAACGGGACGTACACGGCGCGGTTGACGGTGACCGACTCCAGCGGCAGGACCGGAGTGCTGACCCGGACCATCACGGTCGGCAACACCGCCCCGACGGTGACGGTGACCAGCCCCATCCCGGGTTCCTTCTTCAACTGGGGTGACCCGGTGCCGTACACGGTGACGGTCACCGACCCGGAGGACGGCACCATCGACTGTTCCCGGGTGACGGTCAGCTTCGTACTCGGGCACGACACCCACGGCCACGAGCACGGCTCGACCACCGGCTGCACAGGTACGTTGCTCTCCCCGGCCGACGGTGCCGACCACGCCGGCGGCTACCTGTACGGCGGGATCAGCGCCTCCTACACCGATCTCGGCGGTGGCGGCCAGCCGGCGCTGACCACGGTGAACCAGGTCGTGATCCAGACGCCCCGGCAGCAGGCCGAGTTCGCCCAGGTGAAGCAGAACGTGACGGTCGCCAACACCAGCGACGCCGGTGGTGGCCAGCACGTCAACGGGATCGACGCGGGTGACGCGATCGCGTTCGACCCGATCAACCTGGGTGATGCCAGCGCGGTCACCTTCCGGGTCTCCGGTGGCTCGGCGACCACCGCCGGTACGCCTCGGGCCACCGTCGAGCTGCGGCTCGACTCGCCGACCGGCCCGCTGGTCGGTACGGCCACGCTGAACGCCACGACCGGCAACAACGACTGGTCCAGCCAGACCGTGGCGGTCGACCAGCCGGCCGGCGGCCACCGGCTCTACCTGGTCTTCCAGCCGGTCACCGGTGGCCCGACCACCGGGCTGGTGAACCTCAACTGGGTGGAGTTCACCCCCAGGTAGTGCCGAGGGATCGAACGGGCGGGGTGCCAGGAGGTCACCATGACTTCCTGGCACCTCCGTCAGTGGGACTGTAGGTTGTCCGTCCACCCCGGACCGGCGGTGCCGGGCGGGGTGGCCAGGAGCCGGCCGTGCAGCGCCGGGTCGGCGTACCCGAGGAGACGGAGGGCGACCCAGGCGGCGCCGGCGGCCGGGTCGCCGGCCGGCACACCGGGCTGGCCCAGTCGGGCGGTGAGCCGCTGCTGCACGGCGGCGCGGATCTCCGGTACCCCGGCGAGGACACCGCCGGCCAGCACCACCGGGCCCGGCAGCGGATGCAGCGACAGGAGCGTGCCGGCGAGCCGCTCGGCGGCGGTCTCCAGGATGGCCGTCGCGTCCGGGTCACCCTCCCGGGCCGCCGTGCTGACCAGCGGGGCGAGCCCGGCGAGCCGGTCGCGGCCGAGCTGGTAGACCCGGGTCACGAAGGCGTCCGGATCGGTGCTGCCGAGTTCGCCGGCCACGGTGCGGGCCAGCGGACCGGCCGGCGGGGCCCGGTAGAGTGCCCGGGCCGTCGACCGCGCCGCGGCCAGGCCGAGCCAGAACCCCGAGCCCTCGTCGCCGAGCAGCCAGCCGAGGCCGTCCGCGGTCCGGCCGACCGTGTCGTCGTGCACCTCGGCGGCGACCGCGCCGGTGCCGGCGATCAGCACCGTCCCGCGCTCCGCCGCCGTGCCGGCCGCGAACGCCACCACGGCGTCGCCGGCCGTACGCATCGGGCAGGTCAGCCCGAGCCGTGCCCACTGCGCGGCGTACCGGGCGGAGACCTCCGGCTCGGCGAGCCGGGACACTCCGGCGAGTCCGACCACGGCGCCGACCACCCGGTGCGGGGAGTGTCCGCGCAGCGCCGCCCCGGCGGCCTCGCCGAGCGCGGCGGCGGTGACGGCCGGGTCGGCGGCGACCGGGTTGCCGGCGCTGGCCCGGCCGCGCCCGACGATCCGGCCGTGCACTGTGGCCAGCACCGCCCGGGTGGCGGTGCCGCCGCAGTCGACGCCGAGCACGAGCGCATCGGTCACGCTGCCGATGGTGCGGCGTACCGATAGAAAATGTCAAACCTATTGACTCGACCGGCTCGACGGTCATAACTTTTTTCATCACCCGGAAGTCGTGAAAGGAATGTTGATGGAGGAGAGCGGGCTGCTGGGCCGGCTGCGCACCGAGCTGGCCACGCTGCCGGTCGCCCTACAGCGGGTCGCCGAGCAGATCCTGATCGCACCGGAGGAGACCGCCCGGGCCACGATCATCGACCTGGCCGAGCGCGCCGGCACCTCCACCGCGACCGTGACCCGGTTCTGCCGGGTCTTCGGCTACCGGGGCTACGCCCAGCTCCGGGTGGCCGTCGCCACCGAGATCGGCCGAGCCGCCCAGGCGCGCTGGGACACCGACATCGACCGGGAGATCGGGCCGGACGACCCGCTCGACCACCTGCTCGGGGTGGTGGCCAGCGCGGACGCCCGGGCGATCCAGGACACCGCCGGACAGGTCGACCTCTCCGCCGTCGACCGGGTCGCCGAGGCCGTCGCGCGGGCCAACCGGGTCGACCTGTTCGGGCTGGGCAGCTCCGGCAACGCCGCCCGGGAGATGGCGTTCCGGCTGGAACGGATCCGGATCCCGGTCTGGCACCGGGCCGACCCGCACACCGCGCTGACCAACGCCGCGCTGCTCGACCCCGGCGACGTGGCGATCGGGCTGTCACACAGCGGGCGTACCCGGGAGGTGATCGAGGTGCTGGCCGAGGCGGCCGACCACGGCGCGCTGACCGTCGCGGTCACCTCGTTCCGGCGCTCGCCGCTGGCCGAGGTCGCCGACGTGGTGCTGACCACCGCCGTGCAGGAGACGACGTTCCGGCTGGCGGCGCTCTCCGCGCTCCACTCCCAACTGCTGGTGCTCGACCTGATCTACGTCGCCGTGGCCCAGCGGACCTACCAGCGCACCACCGAGGCGTTCGAGGTGACCGCCCGGGCCGTCGACGCGCACCGGGTGCCGGACGAGTCGCCACGGGCGGCACGGCGACAGCTCAAAGTTACGGAGGGCCAATGACCAACGAGATCGGCGCACCCGCCTACCTCACCGCCGTCACCGCCGCGATCGACCGGGTCGCCCGGACCCAGACCGAGGGCGTACGCCGGGCCGCCGACCTGATCACCGCCGCGCTGGACCGGGGCGGCGTGGTGCAGGCGTTCGGCTGCGGGCACTCCGAGGCGCTCTCGATGGAGATCGCCGGGCGGGCCGGCGGACTGGTCCCGAGCAATCGGATCGCCCTGCGGGACCTGGTGCTCTACGGCGGCGCCGACCGGTCGATACTCGAGGATCCGCTACTGGAACGCGACCCGACCGTGGCGCACCGGCTCTACGAACTGGCCCCGGTCAAGCCCGACGACGTCTTCGTGCTCACCTCCAACTCCGGCGTCAACGGGGTGATCGTCGAGTTCGCCCTGCTGGTCAAGGAGCACGGCCACCCGCTGATCGGGATCACCTCCCTCGACCACACCGCCCGGGTCACCCCGGGCCACCCGTCGGGGCAGCGGCTCGCCGACCTCGCCGACGTCGTACTCGACAACGGGGCGCCGTACGGCGACGCCGCCCTGCCCCTGCCCGACGGCGGTGCCGTCGGGGCGATCTCCTCGATCACCGGCGCGTTGCTCGCCCAACAGGTCGTCGCCGAGGTCGTCGCCCGGCTGCTCGACGCCGGTACCCGGCCACCGGTCTACCTGTCCGCGAACGTACCGGGCGGCCGGGAGCGCAACAGCGAGCTAGAGGCGCGGTACGCCGGACGCATCCGGCGCACCGCCTGAGCAGAGAAGGCGAGGCGCCATGAACTCTTTCCGTCCGGCCCGCTCCGGGCCGGCACCGACCACCGGCCCGAGACGACGCGCCGTGCTGCGGGCCGCCGCCGTCGGGCTGGCCGCTCCCGCGCTGGCCGGCTGCGTCACCAGCGGCGGTGACGACGGCCGGCCAGCCGCCGCCAAGGGCGAGACCAGCGCCGAGAATCCGCTCGGGGTCCCCGCCTCGACCCCGCTGGAGGTGGTGGTCTTCGACGGCGGCTACGGCGACGAGTACGCGGTCAACGCCGAAAACCTCTACAAGGGACGGTTTCCCGGCGCCACGGTCGAGCACAAGGCGATCCAGAAGGTCGGCGAGGCGCTGCAACCCCGGTTCGTCGCCGACACCCCGCCGGACGTGGTCGACAACACCGGCGCCGGCCGGCTCGACCTGGCCACCCTGGTCGGCGCCGGCAAGCTGACCGACCTCACCGAACTGCTCGACGCGCCCTCGCTGGACGACCCCGGCACGAAGGTCCGGGACACCCTGCTGCCCGGGGTGGTCGCCGACGGCACCCTCGACGGCAAGGTCTACACGCTCAACTTCACCTACACCGTCTGGGGGCTCTGGTATTCCAAGCCGCTCTTCGACAAGCACGGCTGGGCGTACCCGACGAGCTGGGACGCGATGCTGGCGCTCTGCGCCCAGATCAAGAAGGCCGGCATCGCACCCTGGACCTACCAGGGCAAATATCCGGAATACCTCAACGATCCGCTGCTGGCGATGGCGGCCAAGGCCGGCGGGCCGGAGCTGGTGAAGGCGGTCGACAACCTCCAGCCGGGCGCCTGGAAACAGCAGCCGCTGCTGGACGCGGCGACCGCGATCGCCGAACTCGCCGGCCGGGGCTACCTGCTGCCCGGCTCCGAGGCGCTGTCGCACACCGAGGCCCAGGCCGCCTGGTCGCAGGGGAAGGCCGCCATCATCCCGTGCGGCTCCTGGCTGGAGGCCGAGCAGAAGGGCGTCACCCCGGCCGGCTTCGACATGGTGATGGGTGCGGTCCCGTCGCTGGGCGCGGCCGACAAGCTGCCGTACGGGACGGTCCAGGCCGCCAGCAGCGAATCGTTCCTGGTCCCGGCCCGAGCGAAGAACCCGCGCGGCGGGCTGGAGTTCCTCCGGGTGCTCTTCTCCGCCGGCAGCGCCCGGCGGTTCGCCGAACTGAACAGCACGCTGCCCAGCGTCGCCGGAGCCACCGACGGGCTGACCCTGAGCACCGGGCTCGGCTCGGTACGCTCCGCCGTGCAGGCCGCCGGGGCGAACACCGTCACCTACCGGTTCCGCACCTGGTACGCCCCGCTGGCCAAGGCGGTCGACGACGCCACCGGCGAACTCGCCACCCGCCGGATCAGCCCCCGGCAGTGGGCGGACCGGATCCAGAAGGCCGCCGACGCGATCGCCGCCGACTCCGCCGTCAAGAAGTACAGCCGGTAGGTCCAGATGGCGGCCCTGCGGCACGGCAAGTACCGCTTCCTCGCCGGGGCGATCCTGCCCGGACTGCTGCTCTACGCGGTCTTCGTACTCTCCCCGTACGCGCAGGCGTTCTATCTGGCGCTGACCGACTGGACCGGAGTCTCCGGGCAGGTGGAGATCGTCGGGCTGGAGAACTTCCGGCGGCTCGTCGACGATCCGCTCTTCCTGGCGGCGCTGCGCAACAACGGGCTGCTCCTGCTCGTCGTCCCGGCGGTCACCATCGGGCTCGGCCTGCTGCTCGCCGCACTGGTCAACTTCGGCGGCCGGCGGGGGAGCACGATGGTCGGCGGGGTCCGCGGCGGCGAGTTCTACAAGGTCGCCTACTTCTTCCCGCAACTGCTCTCGCTGCCGATCATCGCGGTGCTCTGGCAGTTCGTCTACCACCCGAACGAGGGCGTACTCAACGGGGCACTGCGGGCCGTCGGGCTGGACTTCCTGGCCCGGACCTGGCTCGGCGACCCGCACCTGGCGCTCTGGGCCGTCGCCGGAGTGCTGGTCTGGTCGTCGGTCGGCTTCTACATGGTGCTCTTCTCCGCCGCGATGGAGTCGGTCCCGCGCGACGTACTGGAGGCGGCGGTGCTGGACGGCGCCGGCCGGCTCGCCGTACTCCGCCGGGTGGTGCTGCCGCTGGTACGCGAGAACGTGCAGGTCGCCTTCGTCTACCTCGGCGTGCTCGCGCTGGACGGCTTCGCGGTCGTCCAGGTGATGACGGTAGGGCCCGGCGGGCCGGACGGGTCGACCGAGGTCATCGGGCTCGGCCTCTACCGCAACGCCTTCACCTACGGCCGGTTCGGCTACGCCGCCGCCATGGGGGTGGCGCTGTTCTTCCTCACCCTCGCGCTCGCCGTCGTGGCGCTGCGGGCCGGCCGCCGGGAGCGGGTGGAACTGTCATGACGACCCTGGTCGACCGTCCCGCCCGCCGGCAGCCGGCCGCCGCACCGGCCCGCACCCCGGCCCGCCGCACCGGGCGGTTCGGCGACGCGGCGGCGCACCTCTTCCTGGTCGGCTGGGCCGCGCTGGTCACCGTGCCGCTGCTCTGGGCGGTACTCAGCTCGCTGAAGACCGACCGGGAGATCCTGACCAGCCCGTGGACGGTGCCGGCGACGCCCCGGTTCGACAACTGGGCCCGGGCCTGGAACCAGGCGTCGATCGGCAGCTACTTCCTGAACAGCGCGATCGTGGTGGGCATCGCGCTGGTGCTGACCATGCTGCTCGGCGCGCTGGTCGCGTACGCCCTGGCCCGGTATTCGTTCCCGGGTAACCGCCTGCTCTACCACCTCTTCGTCGCCGGGCTGCTCTTCCCGGTCTTCCTCGCCCTGGTGCCGCTCTTCTTCGTGGTACGCCAACTCGGGCTGCTCGGCACCTATCCCGGACTGATCCTGGTCTACACCGCGTACGCCCTGCCGTTCACCGTCTTCTTCCTGCACGGGTTCTTCCGGTCGCTCCCCTCGGCGCTGGCCGAGGCGGCGTTCCTGGACGGCTGTTCGCACTGGGGCGTGCTCTTCCGGGTGATGCTGCCGCTGGCCCGGCCGGGGCTGGTCAGCGTCGCGATCTTCAACTTCCTCGGCCTGTGGAACCAGTACCTGCTGCCGCTGGTGCTCAATCCCGACCCCGAGCGGTACGTGCTGGCCCAGGGGCTGGCCGCGCTCTCGGTCAGCCAGGGCTACCGCAGCGACTGGAGCGGTCTCTTCGCCGGCCTCACCATCTCGATGCTGCCGGTGCTCGCCGCGTACGTGCTCTTCCAACGCCAGATCCGGACCGGCCTGACCGCCGGTGCGGTCCGCTAGACCCCCGCAGCACCGCACCTCTCCTGGGTCACCACCCGGGCGCCGGCCACCGTCGGCCGGCGTCCGGCAACCCCTTGTCACCCCCACCGGGAGGAGAACCCCCGTGTCAGCCAGACCCCGCGCGCGAAGCCTCGCCGCCGGTACGGCGGCCCTGCTGGCCGCCGGCACGCTCGCCGGCATCACCGCGACCACCGCCGGTGCCGTACCGGCCGCCGCCCCCGCCCTCGCCGCCGCCTGCGGCGTCCTCTTCGACGACTTCGGCTACTCGTCGCCGTCCGATCCCGCCATCGCCGCCCGGGGCTGGACGGTGCGGACCAACTCCGGCGGCCCGGGCGTGCCCGGTGCCGCCTGGCCGGCGTCGAACGTCAGCTTCCCCACCGACAGCGGGCAGAAGGTGCTCCAGTTGACCGCCCGCACCGACGGTACGGCCGGCGGCACCAGCCACGCCGAGTTTTTCCACCAGCGGAAGTTCTTCGAGGGCACCTACGCCAGCCGGGTGCGGTTCACCGACGCGCCGCAGTCCGGGCCGGACGGTGACCACCTGGTGGAGACCTTCTTCACCATCACCCCGCTGGACCGGCCGCTCGACCCCAACTACGGCGAGATCGACTTCGAGTACCTGCCGAACGGCGGGTGGGGCGAGCAGGGGCCGATCTTCTACCAGACCACCTGGGAGACGTACCAGAACGAGCCGTGGCAGGCCGACAACACGCACACCGCACAGCGGAGCAGCTTCGCCGGCTGGCACGACCTGGTCTTCACCGTCTCCGGCGGCCGGGTGAAGTACTACGTGGACGGTCAGCAGGTGGCCGACCACGGCGACCGGTACTACCCGGAGACGTCGATGTCGATCAACTTCAACCTCTGGTTCATCGACCTGACCGGCCGGACCGGTACCGGATCGGCCAGCTACATCCAGCAGGTCGACTACCTCTACTACGCCGACCGGGAGGTGATCAGCACCGCCGAGGCGAAGAACCGGGTGGCCGCGTACCGGTCGGCCGGGACCGGCCACGTCGACACGGTGGGTAGCGGCGGTGCGTGCCCGACGACGCCCCCGACCACCCGGCCGCCGACGACGCCACCCACCACCCGGCCGCCGACGACCCCGCCGACCACCCAGCCGCCGGTGAACTGCGCCGGTGCGCCAGCGTGGGAGTGGGGGACGGTCTATCTGGAGGGTGCCCGGGTGCGGCACAACGGCCGGCTCTGGCAGGCGAACTGGTGGACCCAGGGCTCCGAGCCGGGCCTGACCGCACAGTGGCGTGACCTCGGCCCCTGCTGAACGAGCGCCGGCTCTCCCGCCCGCGTGTCGGGGCGGGAGAGCCGGGGTGGGCGGAAGACATTGACGGACCTGAATCAGATCGTTACCATCCTGTTTCAGGAAAGCGCTTTCCTGCTCATCGTCCACCCCATCCCGCAACCGCACAGGGAGGCACCCATGGGTGTCCGTGCTCCAGTCCGCCCGAAAGCCCGGCTCGGCCGGTCACTGGCCGGCGGCGTGGTCACGCTGCTGACCGCCACCGCGGTCGTCTCCGCCGCGCCCGCCGGTGCCGCCGCGGTGTCCAGCGAGGGCCTGGTCGGCTTCGCCACCATCTCCGGGTACGGCCGCACCGGCACCAACGGCGGGACCGGCGGCCCGACGGTGACGGTCGGCAACTACGCGCAGTTGGCGGCGGCGGTCGCCGACGACCTGCCGAGGATCGTCCGGGTCTCCGGCACCATCACCGGCAGCGGCGACGACATGCTGGACGTCGGTTCCAACAAGACCATCATCGGCGTCGGATCGTCGGCGACGATCAGCGGCTTCGGGCTGGACGTCAACGGCTGGGGGCCGGCGGAGGTGGACTGGGGCGGCGACACCTGCGACCCCGCCGAGCGGGACCGCTTCACCCCCGTGCAGAACGTCATCATCCGCAACCTGTCGTTCCGGAACTCGCCGGACGACTCGATCAACGTGCAGTGCTACTCGCACCACGTCTGGATCGACCACAACACCTTCTACCCGGCCTCGGACGGCTCGGTGGACATCAAGCGCGGGTCCGATCTCGCGACGGTCTCGTACAACCGGTTCGCCGGCACCGACAAGTCGATGCTGCTCGGGCACAGCGACAACAACGCCGCCCAGGACACCGGCTACCTGCGCGTGACGTACCACCACAACTGGTTCGACGGGTCGAACACCCGCCACCCCCGGGTGCGGTTCGGCTACGCCCACGTCTACGCCAACTACGTCAGCGTCGACGACTACTTCATCGGGCTCGGGGTCGAGGGCCGGATCTACGCCGAGAGCAACTACGTCCGGGGTGCCAAGACCATCACCCAGGACTTCGGCAACGCCCGGCTGACCTGGACCAACAGCAACTTCTACGACATCGCCACCATCACCCGGGCGAACGACAGCGGCAAGACCAAGGATGACTGGCTGCGTGCCGACGGCAGCGTCGGGCCGCCGCCGTACAGCTACTCGGCCGGCTCCGCCAGCAGCAGCCCGCCGTCCGCGGGCGCCGGGGTCGGCGGCGCGGACATCGTCCCGTAGCCCGCCGCACCGGATCGCCCACCCACCGCTCCCGGGCACCGTCCGGTAGGCCGTCGCCCGTCACGGCCGATCGGACGGGCCGGGAGCGGCGGGTGGGCGCAGCTCCTCGTCGGCGTCCCGGTCCGGCACTGCCGCACCCTCCCGCTGAGCCGGTACCGCCGTCTGCCGCGCCGCCCCGGCCGTCCGGCGCCGCCGGAGCAGCCGTACGCCGACCGGCACGAGCAGGGCCAGCACGGTGACCACGAAGAGGGTGCCGGAGATCGGCCGGGTCACGAACCCACTCGGGTCGCCGTCGAAGATCCGCATCGACTGCCGGAACGCCGTCTCCAGCACGCTGCCGAGCACGAACGCCAGGACCAGCGGGCCGGGCTCGAAGCCGGTCTTCTTCATCAGGTACCCGACGACGCCGAAGACGATCACCAGCAGCATGTCGAAGGTGCTGTTGTTGACGGTGTAGACGCCGAGCATCGTCACGGTCACCACGACCGGCGCGAGGATGCTGTCCCGCACCGAGACCAGCCGGACGAAGACGCCGACCAGCGGAACACTCAGGATCAGCAGGAAGATGTTGCCGACGTACATCGAGTCGACGACGCCCCAGAAGACCTCGGGGTTCTCGTTGATCAGGCGGGGGCCGGGCGGGATGCCCTGGAGCAGCAGCGCGCCGAAGATCAGCGCCATCACCGGGTTGGTCGGGATGCCCAGGGTCAGCAGCGGGATGAACGAGGAGGTCGCGGCCGCGTTGTTCGCGGTCTCCGGCGCCGCCACCCCCTCGATGGCGCCCCGGCCGAACCGCTCCGGCGTCCTGCTCCGCCGCTTCTCCAGGGCGTACGCGGCCATCGACGACAGCACCCCGCCGCCACCGGGCAGCAGCCCGATGAAGAACCCGACCACCGAACCGCGCCCCACCGCTCCCCGGGACTGCCGCCAGTCCTCCCGGGACGGCCAGGCGTTGCTGACCCGGGGCTTCGGCAGTCGGTTCCGGGCCCGGTGTTCGAGCAGGTAGAGGATCTCGCCGAGCCCGAACAGCCCCATCGCGAGGGCGACGAAGTCGACGCCGTCGGCCAGGTTGATGTTGCCGAAGGTGAACCGGGGCGAGGCGAAGAGCGGGTCCGGTCCGGCGGCGGCGAGCAGCAGGCCGAGTCCCGCCGCGACCAGGCTCTTCGCGGTCGAGACCGTACCGAGGCTGGCGACCAGCAGGATCCCCATCGCGGCCAGTACGGCGTTCTCCGGCGGCCCGAAGCCGAGCGAGAACCTGGCCAGCACCGGGGCGACCAGGGTCAGCCCGACGATGCTGACCGTACCGCCGATGAACGACCCGATCGCGGCGATGCCCAGCGCCGAGCCGGCCCGCCCCTGCCGGGCCATCTGGTAGCCGTCGATGGTGGTGATCACCGTGGCCGCCTCGCCGGGCAGCCGCAGCAGTACCGAGGTGATGGTGCCGCCGTACATGGCGCCGTAGTAGATCCCGGCGAGCATGATGATCGCCGACTCGGCCGGGATCTCGTAGGTGATCGGCAGCAGCAGGGCGATCGTGGCGACCGGACCGAGGCCGGGAAGGACCCCGATGACCATGCCGATCACGACACCGGCCAGCACGTAGAGCAGGTTCACCGGTGTGAAGACCACCCCGAAGCCGGCCAGGACGGGGTCGAGGAAGTCCACTCAGAAGGCCAATCTCGGGAGCTTCACGTCCAGCAGGGTGATGAACAGCAGGTAGAGCGCGGCCGTGGTGGCGATGCTGACCACGGCGGTGGCGAGCCAGGACTCCCGGCCCAGCACCCTGAGCCAGAACGCCAGCACCAGCAGGGTGGGGATCTCGAAACCGATCCGGCTGATCAGCAGTACGAAGACGATCAGGCTGACGACACCGAGGGCGATCCCGATCCCGCCCCGGCTGAACTGTTCGACCGCCGCCGCCTTCCGTTCGAAGACCAGCGACCAGAGGCCGGCGCCGAGCAGGAGCAGGCTGGCCAGTGCCGGCCAGAGCCCCGGCCCGGCCTCGGCGGGGGTACCGAGGGAGAGCGAGACCGAGTACGCGAGCCCGGCCAGGCCGAGCGCGACCGGTACCACGCCCGCGACGAGCTGTCCGGTCCGGCCGGCCGGCGGGATCTCGTCGGAGGGCAATGCGCCGGGCTCCCCCTCCCCGGCGGGTGGGGGAGCCCCGTCGAGGCCGGAGTGGCTCACTTCGGCCCCAACCCGAACCGGTCGATCAGGGCCTTGTACCGGTCGAAGTCACCCCTGATCTTGTTCGCCACCTCGGTACCGGCGACCTCGAACCGGTCGATGTAGTTCTTCTTCAGGAAGTCGTCGTACTCCGGTGCCTTGACCGCCTCCCGGAACGCCTCCTGGAGCGCGGTCACCGCGTCGTCCGGCATCGACTTCGGCCCGGCGATGAACCGGGCCTGGTCGACGGTGAGGTCGAAGCCCTTCTCGACGGCGGTCGGCAGGTCGGGCAGCGAGGGACTGCGCTGCTGGCTGAAGACACCGAGCCAGCGCAGCTCGCCGGACTGCACCAGCCGCATCGACTCCGCCGGTTGGGAGGCGCCGATGTCGACCTGCCTGCCCAGCACGGCGGTGACGGCCGGACCGCCGCCGCCGAACGGTACGTCGGTGGCGTTGATCCCGGCGAGCTTGTAGAACGCGGTCTGCGCGAAGTACGCCCCGGTGCCCACCCCGGAGTGCCCGTACGTGATCCGTCGGCCGCTGCCCCTGAGCGCGATGACGTCGTCGATGGTCTTGAACGGGGAGTCCCGGTGCGCGACGAGCACGATGTTCTCCACGGTCAGCCCGATCACCACCCGCAGCTCGTCGAGCGAGACGGTGGCGGCGCCCCTGCCCAGTTGCGGGGTGAGGGTGAAGAGCGAGCTGGGCGGAAAGCCGATCTTGTAACCGTCGCCCTCGGCCGAGGCCACCTCCCTGGTGCCGACGGCGGCGGCCGCACCGTCCCGGTTGACGATCACCATCGACTGGCCGAGTGGCTTCTCGATCGCCTTGCCGAGGGTCCGGGCGATCAGGTCCGTGCTGCCGCCCGGTGCGAACGGCACGATCAGCTCGACGGAGCGTTCCGGATATCCCGAGCCGCCCTCGTCGCCGCCGTCGCCGGTCTGCACGCGGCAACCGGCGAGGAAGGCTCCCGCGCCGAGCCCCGCGCCGAGGCGCAGGACGGCACGCCGGTCCAACGGGTGCCGCGGATTCGATTCGGTCACTGGTTCCTCCCTGGTGGCTCAGGTTGGAGATCTTGGACTTCGAAGAGTGTCACCTTGATACCTGTCGATCTAGGGACTGTCAATCAAACCGGTGGCAGCAGTACGAAGGGGACGGAAGCGCCAGCAGCCCTGCGAATCCTCCCAGGACGTACGGCGGGTACGGAGCTGCCGCGCGGGCCGGACCGCGCCCCGTACGACCGGTGGCGCGGCTCCGCGAACCGGGCTCGGATATCGGGCTGCCCGGGTCGGTGCGGCGACCTACGGTTGCCCGGTGGGTACCGCTCTGGCCGAGGCGATCGACCGGCTCTACGTGGTCTTCGGCGGAGTTCCCCGGCCGACGGCCATCGACTCCTGTCCCTGCTGCTTCACCCCGGACGACGAGCGGAAGCTGCTCCGCCCCGTACCGCTGCGCGAGCTGACCGCCGACGACCTCGGCGACTACGCCGCGGTCGTACTCTTCACCGTCGGCGGCGTCGACGACTACCGCTACTTCCTGCCCCGGATGCTCGAGATCGGCTGCACCGAGGGCTTCCTCTGGCCGGACCTGGAGCCGCTGCTCGGCCGGCTGCGTCACGCGGACTGGCCGAGCTGGCCGGCCGGGGAACGCCACGCCGTCCGGGAACTGCTCGGGGCGCTCTGGGCACAGGCGCTGGCCGACGACCCGGCGGCGGTGTACGACGTCGACACCGTGCTCTGCGCGGTCGGCAACGCCGAGGACGACCTCACGCCCTACCTGGCGGAGTGGGAACGGCAGCTCGCCCGGCCGACGGCCGCGGGAGCGCTCCTCGACCTGCTCGGACAGCACTGCCGCCCCGACGGCACCACCTGGCGGCTCGGCAACGCCTTCTGGGCGGAGCGGGAGAGCCAGGCAGCCCAGGTGCGCGCCTGGCTCTCCGGCGCCCGCCCCAGCCGGGCACGTGCGGTGTAAGGAAGGGCCCCCGCTACAACAGAAAACGATAAGCGGGGGCCCTTCCTTACCCGCCGGCTCGATCAGCCGGAGCGGGTACGGCGGCGGTACGCCCCGACGACGAGGTCGACGAGGAGGAAGCCGACCAGGGTGACCCCGAGTACCGGCAGCGCCACCCCGACCGCGATGGTCAGCAGTACCCCGGCGACCAGCAGCGGCAGGCGCAGCCGGCGCCACCCGCCCCGGGCCGGTGCCGCGCCGAGTGGCGTCCTCCGGTCGCCCCGGACCGGCCGGCGCTGCCACCACATCCGGTAGCCCCAGACGACGACGCAGAGCAGTCCGATCGCGAGCGCGGCGAGCAGGATCTGGTTGACCAGGCCGAACAGGTATCCCATGTGGGCCGCGATGCCGAGCTTGCTGAGCTGGGCCAGCAGCGGCCAGTCCGCGAAGTCGCTGCGCGCGACCACGCCGTCGGCCGGGTCGACCACCACCCGGTCCAGGCGTACCGGCCAGCTCCGGTCGTTCTCGATGACCAGCCAGCCCTGCCCGGTCGTCGCCGGTACGGTGACCTCGATCGCCCCGTCGATGCCGGCCGAGTCGGCGTGCCGCAGTACCACGTCGATCGCCGTGGTGTCCGGGCCCGCGCCGTGCGCCGGGCTGCCGCCGCCGTGGTGCGCCCCGGCGTCGCTGCCGGTGCCGGGCGCGGCGCCGGGCAGCGTGGTCTCCAGGGTCGGGCTGTGTGCCTGGAGCGCGTCGAGGGCGGTGGAGAAGTTCGCCCCGGCCCAGCGTGACCAGGTCAGTCCGGTGGCGGAGAGGACGAGCAGGCCGATGGCGAGCCAGACCCCGACCGAGGCGTGCCAGCCGCGGGTACGTCGCACGCCCCGGGCGGCGAGGTCCGGCAGCAGCAGCCGGCGTACCCGCTGACGTGCCGTCCACTGCCGGTGCAGCCACAGCACCAGCCCGGCGAGTACGAGCACCCAGAGCCAGCTCGCCGCGACCTCCGAGTAGACCCGGCCGACCGCGCCGAGGTGCAGGTTGCGGTGCAGGTCGTCGAACCAGGTCGTCAGCGGTGTCGAGCCGAACCAGGTGACCAGGGTGCCCCGGACCCGCAGCGTGTAGGGGTCGACGTAGACGGTGTGGTCGCGGTCGCCGAGTTCCGGCATGGTGAAGACCACCTGGGTGGTGGCCTCCGGGGACGAGGCGGGCAGCACGGTTCTCAGGGTGCCGTCCGGGTGCGCGGCGACCGCTGCCGCCACCTGTGCCGACACCGGCTGCGCCTGCTCGCCGACCTGTGCCACCCGCAGTTGGTCGGCGTAGACCAGCGCGTCGAGCTGCGGGGTGAAGACGAATGCCAGACCGCTGAGCGCGGCCGCCACCAGGAACGGGGCGATCAGGATGCCGGCGTAGAAGTGCAGCCGGGTCAGCAGCGGGACCGGTGACCAGCTTCGGTGGCCGCCGGCCGGTGGGCGGGGTACCGGGGTCGGTGGTAGCTCCGGTTCGGCGAGGGCCGGGGCGTCGGGTGCGGTTCTGGACACGGGAGCTCCTGTCGAGGCGGCGCGCCCCGGCAGGCGAGGCGTGAATCGGCGTCTGGAAGATCAGTCGCCGTATCGGTCCGCCTGGTTCCCGACCAATTCATCAACGTGAATGCGTCTCGGTCTCGGGCGTCGCCCCGGTGCCCGGCGGTCAGGCGATCCGGGTGACGGCTCCGTCGGGCGGCTCGGGCACGGCCCCCGGGTGCAGGATCGCGGCGATCGCCTCGACCCCGTCGACCAGGCGCGGTCCGGGGCGGACGACCAGGCCGTCCGCGTCGACCGCCCACACCGCGACCCCGGGCAGCCGGCGGGCGACGACCTCGGCCTGCCGGGCCGCACCCTCCAGGTGGAAGCCGCACGGCGTCACGAGCACGATCTCCGGCTCCGCCTCGGTGAACTCCCGCCAGGTCGTCTCCACGGACCGTGCCCCGGGCCGGGCGGCCACCGGTTCGCCGCCGGCCGCGCGTACCAGATCGGGCACCCAGTGTCCGGCCGTGAACGGCGGCTCGACCCACTCCACGACCGCGACCCGGGGTCGCGGCCGGCCCCGGACCGCCGACGCCACCGCCGCGAGCCGGTCCCGCAGCGCGCCGACCAGCGTCTCGGCCCGATCGGGTACGCCGGTCCGCTCGCCCACCGCCAGGATCGTCCCGAAGACCTCCTCCAGGGTGTACGGGTCCAGCGACAGCACGTCGGCCCGGCAGCCGAGATGGTCGAGGGCGTCCTCGACGTGCCCGGAGGGGAGTGCGCAGACCCGGCAGAGATCCTGGGTGAGGATGAGTTCCGGGTCCAGCCCGGCGAGCGCGTCGGCGTGCAGGGTGTAGAGGTCGGCTCCGGCCGACATCTGCCCCTTCACGTAGTTGTCGATCTGTGCCGGAGTCATCCCCCGGGTGTCCCGACCACCGACCACGACCGTCTTGTCGGTCCGGGCCGTCGGCGGCTCGTCGCACTCGAAGGTCACGCCGACCAGGTCGTTCCCGAGCCCGAGGGCGTAGACGATCTCGGTCGCGGAGGGCAGCAACGACACCAGGCGCATACCGCCATCGTGCCCGTACCAGGTCGTCACCGGTACGCCGGGCTCCTGCCCCGGCCCCGTCGCGCCGCTGCCCCTCCGGGCAAGTTGATCGCCGATCGGTGCCGGGGCGTACGGTTGGCCATCCGCGCCGTCCACCCCACCGATGGAGGATCCTCGATGTCGTCCGACTCCGACGCGCTGATCCGGCAGCACCGCACCGCCACCGCCACCCTGACCGTGACCAGCGCAGGTGCCCCGCTGGCCGGCCGGGAGGTGACAGTCGCCCAACGGGACCACGCGTTCCTGTTCGGCTGTACCGGATTCGAGTTCATCCCGCTGGCCAACGGTGAGCTGGCGGCGGCTGCTGAGGCCGGTCCGGGCGGCGCGCCGGGCTCGCTGGGCGAGGCCGACATCACCCGGGTCGAGCGGCTGGCCGACCTCTGGCTCGACCTGTTCAACTTCGCCACCCTGCCGTTCTACTGGGGACGCTTCGAGCCGGAGCGCGGCCGGCCGGACACCCGGCGCCTCCAGGCGACCGCGCGCTGGTTCGCCGAGCGGGGCTGCCTGGTCAAGGGCCACCCGTTGGCGTGGCACACGGTGAGCGCCGAGTGGCTGACCGAGCTGACCAATCCGGAGATCACCCAGGTGCAACTGGACCGGATCCGGCGGGAGGTGACCGACTTCGCCGGCCTGATCGACACCTGGGACGTGATCAACGAGGTCGTGATCATGCCCATCTTCGACAAGTACGACAACGGCCTCACCCGGATCTGCCGGGACCTGGGGCGGATCCCGCTGGTCCGGATGGTCTTCGACGCGGCCCGCGAGGCGAATCCGGGCGCCACCCTGTTGCTCAACGACTTCGACATGTCCGCCGCGTACGAGTGCCTGATCGAGGGGGTGCTGGAGGCGGGGATCCGGATCGACGCGCTCGGGTTGCAGAGCCACATGCACCAGGGCTACTGGGGCGAGGAGAAGACGCTCGGCATCATCGACCGGTTCGCCCGGTACGGCCTGCCGATCCACTTCACCGAGACGACCCTGCTCTCCGGGCACCTCATGCCGGCCGAGATCGTCGACCTGAACGACTACCAGATCGCCGACTGGCCGAGTACGCCGGAGGGGGAGGAGCGGCAGGCCGACGAGATCGTCCGGCACTACCGGACACTGCTGTCGCACCCGTCGGTGCGGGCCAGCACCTACTGGGGGATGGTCGACGGCGGCTGGCTCGGCGCGCCCGGCGGATTCGTCCGGGCCGACGGTACGCCGAAGCCCTCGTACGAGGCGCTGCGCGCGCTGGTCTGGGACGAGTGGTGGCTCGCGCCGACCCGACTCGGCACGGACGAGCAGGGCCGGGTCGGCTTCACCGGCTTTCTCGGCGAGTACGAGGTGTCGGCCGGTGGGCGTACCGCGACCTTCCGGCTCGACGAGCCGGGGGCGACGGCGGTCGAGGTGGCGCTCTGACTCCTGGCGGTCGGGGTCGGGCGACCGGCCGGGCCGCGGCGAGGCCCGCCCGGGGGACTGGCGAGGATCAGTCCCCCGGGCGGGCGTGCCCGGCTACTCGCCCGATGGTGCGGTGAGTGGCACGCCGAGTCGTACCGGGGTGCCGAACTGGGGAGTGCCGTCGCTGTTCCAGCTGAACTTCTGGGCCCGGGTCGAGCGGTTCATGTCGCAGCCGCCGCCCGCCGAGTCGTTGGCGTGGTAGACGATCCAGTCCTCGGTCCCGTCCGGTGACTTGAAGAAGCCGTTGTGGCCGGGCGCGAAGACGCTGTTGGCGTCGCTGCGCTGGAAGACCGGGTTGGGGCTCTTGGTCCAGGCGGACGCGCTCAGCGGGTTGCTACCGGTCAGGGTGAGCAGGCCGAGCTTGTAGTCCGGCCCCCAGCAGGCGCTGGCCGAATAGACGATCATCGTCCGCCCGTTGCGGTAGAGCGGCTCGGGGCCCTCCGTCACCGGGTGGGTCTGCCGCTCCCAGCTCAGCGTCGGCGAGGTGAGCCGGACCCGCGACCCGCTGATCGTCCACGGGTTGCTCAGCGGGGTGATGAAGAGGCTCTGCCCGTAGCTTCCCCCGGCGTTGTAGGTGCCGAGCAGGTAGAGGTTGTTGTTCACCCGCAGCACGCTGGCGTCGAGCTGCCAGTCGCCGCCCAGGTCGGCCTTGAAGGTGTACGGCCCCATCGGATCGGTGCCGGCACTCTCCAGTACGTGCAGCCGCTGGGTCGGGTTGAAGTCGCTGACGTTCTGCCCGGCCACGTAGTAGAGGTACCAGCGGTTGCCGTTCGGCCCGTTGATCAGGTGGAACTCCGGCGCCCACATGTTGCAGCAGCCGTTCGGCCGGTTGGCGAGGTTGAAGACCACCTGGTCGGACGCGCTGGCCAGGCCGCCGAGGGTCGGGGACCGGCGCATGGTGATCGTCGAGTTCCAGGTGGTGGTGGCGAGGTAGTAGTAGCCGTTGTGGTATTGGAGCCAGGGGTCCGGTCCGTTCCGCTTGATCGGGTTGGTGAAGGTGCCGGGCGTCGGGTTCCCGCCGCCGACCGACCCGACGTTGACCATCTGCCACTGCTGGTTGGCGCCGTCCAGGTCCTGGTACTGGGAGACCATCGCACCGTCCGCGGTGGACCACTCCCAGACCTCCAGCGCCTTGCCGCTGGCCCGGTTGACCAGGCGTACGTAGCCGCCGGCCGAGTCGGCGAGCCGGAACTGCTGCCGGCTGTTGCCGGTGTCGGCGTTCTGCACCAACTGCACGCCGTCGTCGGAGTTCGGCAGCTCCAGCACCTTGCCGCTGTGCCGGGACTGCACCTTGTAGTAGCCGCCCCCGGCGTCGAGGAACCGCCACTGCTGCCAGTCGCCGTCGTTGCGGGCGTACTGGTTGATCGGGGCGCCGTCGTTGGTGGCCAGGTTGTAGACGTCGAGGGCCTTGCCGCTGTTGCGGTTGACCAGCACGTAGTAGACGTTCGGGTCGGCGGTGGCCGCCGAGGCCGGTGCGGCGGCGACCAGGACGCCGGTGCCGGCGACCAGCGCGGTGACGCCGGCGGCGAGCGCGGCCCGCCAGCGGACCCGGCGCGGATGCAGGGGTGTCACGGGTTGCTCCCTACGGTCGATGGGGACGGTCAGTAGACGTACGGCCAGCCGGCGGAGTCGTAACCGATCCGGTTGATGCCGAGCAGCGAGGCGCCGTTGTTCGCGTAGTAGTGGTAGACGAGGAAGTCCCCGTCGGTGTCGGAGAGCACCGTCTGGTGGCCCGGTCCGTGGATGTCGCCGTGCGAGGCGAGCACCTGGGTGCCGCCGCCGGAGGTGAGCGCGGTGCCGTTCCGGTCGACGAAGGGTCCGGTCACGCTGGTCGAGCGCCCCACCATCACCCGGTAGGTGCTGGACGCGCCCTGGCAGCAGCGGTCGAAGGAGACGTACAGGTAGTAGTAGCTGCCCCGCTTGACCAGCGTCGGCGCCTCGATCGCGCCGCCGTTACGGCCGGCGATGGCCCGGATCGTGCTGTCCGAGCGCTTGCCGGTGGCCGGATCCAGGGCGACGAGCTTGAGCCCGGACCAGAACGAGCCGAAGGCGAGCCACCAGCGGCCCTGGTCGTCCACGATCAGGCTCGGGTCGATCGCGTTGAAGTTGTCAGAGGTCTGCGACTCGATGACCAGGCCCCGGTCGGTCCAGCTTCCGGAGTTGCCGGTCGGGCTGGTGGCCAGGAAGATCGCCGACCGGTTCGAGCCGAAGGTGGAGGCGGAGTAGTACAGGTAGTACTGGTTGTTCCGGTACGAGATGTCCGGCGCCCAGAGGTTGCGGCTGCCCCCGGTGTAGCTGGTGGTCCACGGTGCCCCGTTCGGGAAGGCCGAACCGGCGTTGCGGAACGCGACCCGGTCGGTCGAGGTCTTCAGCGAGATGTCGTTGCCGGTGTGCGCCACCAGGTAGTCGCCGCCGGGCCGGCGCACCACGGTCGGGTCGTGCACCCCGACGTCCCCGGTCACCCGCATCGGCGCCGGGTAGGCGGCCGGCGGGGTGCCCGAGCCGCCGGTGGGGGTCGGGTTCGGAGTACCGCCCGAGCCGACCCGGACCAGTTGCCACTGCTGGTTGGTGCCGTCGGCGTCGGCGTACTGGCTGATCCGGCCGCCGTCGGCGGTGGACCACTCCCAGACGTCGAGGGCCTTGTTGCTGTTCCGGTTGATCAGGCGGACGTACCCGCCGTCCGAGTCGGCCAGCCGGAACTGCTGGTCGGTGCTGTTCTGGTCGGCCCACTGGATCACCTCCGCGCCGTCGGCGGTGGAGGAGTCCCGGATGTCGAGGACCTTGCCGCTGTGCCGGGAGCGGAGTCGGTGGTAGCCGGAGCCCGAGTCGACGAACTGCCACTGCTGCCAGGCGCCGTCGTTGCGGGCCCACTGCACGATCTGGCCACCGTCGGCGGTGGACCGGTCGTAGACGTCGAGGGCCTTCCCGCTGTGCCGGGACACCAGGACGTACCAGGCGTTCGGGTCGACGGTCGCGGCCGAGGCCGACCGGACCGGTACGGTGATCGCGGCGCCGACGAGCATGGCGGCGGCCACGAGTACGGTGGCGGTGCGCAGCAGCCGGGTCCGGCCCGGCGCCGTCGAGGGTGGGGAAGCGAGAGCTTCCATGGTCTTCCTTCCGTCGGTCCGTCCGGTGGACGGTGCCGAGCCCGGGGTGCCGTGGGACGACGGTCCCGCGGGCCGACAAGGCGGGCGAGATGGGGGTCTTGCTGCGTCCGGTGGTAGCGCTCGGACGCCGGTGCGGGACGGTCTGCCGGCGGGGCGCTCGCCGCGTGCCCGGGTGCGGGCGCGCGGCCGGCGATGCGGCGTGCGGCGGTGTCGCGATGGTGTCCGGCCCGGACGTATCGATGATGTTCGCGCTAACATCGGTCTATGTCAAGGCGGAATGCGCTTTCCTCGCCATGGCCGGCCGGGCCTTGACTCTCATCGATGTGAGCGATAACACTATTCCCGGTAACACGAGGGTAACGGACCGGATGCTTGCCGGATCGACGAAAGGTCGCTGGTCATGGAGCCGACGCCGCGCAGGAAGTTCCGCTCTCCGCCCCGCCCGCCCGGCGCCGGCCCGGTGCGGCACACGCGCACCGGACGGTGGCCCGACCGGCGGCTCGGCAGGCCGCTGGTCGGCGCGCTGGCCACGGTGCTGGCGCTGCTGGCCGGTCTGCTCCCGGGAGTACCGGCCGGCGCCGCCCCGGCGGTGAACTACAGCAACCCGCTGGTCAACCAGCGCGCCGACCCGCACATCGTCAAGCACACCGACGGCTACTACTACATGACCGCGACCGTGCCGCAGTACGACCGGATCGTGCTCCGCCGCGCCACCACCCTGCAAGGGCTGTCCAGCGCCGCCGAGACGACGATCTGGCGCCGGCACACCAGCGGCGAGATGGGGGCGCACATCTGGGCGCCCGAGATCCACTTCATCAACAACCGCTGGTACGTCTACTTCGCCGCCGGCCGCACCGACGACGTCTGGCGGATCCGGATGTACGTGCTGGAGAACGCCAGCGCCAACCCGCTGACCGGATCGTGGACCGAACGCGGCCGGATCAGCACCCCGTGGGACACCTTCGCGCTGGACGCGTCGACCTTCGTGGCGAACGGCGTCCGCTACCTGGTCTGGGCGCAGTCCGAACCGGGGATCTCCACCAACTCCAACCTCTACCTGGCCCGGATGGGTGCCAACCCGTGGCAGATCACCGGCACGGTGACCCGGCTGACCGTGCCGACCTACGACTGGGAGACCCGGGGCTACCGGGTGGCCGAGGGACCGGCGGTGATCCAGCGCAACGGCCGGATCTTCCTGACCTACTCGGCCAGCGCCACCGACGCCAACTACTGCCTCGGCATGCTCACCGCCTCGGCGACGGCGAACCTGCTCTCCGCCTCGTCGTGGACCAAGAGCCCGAACCCGGTCTTCACCAGCAACGCCACGACCGGCCAGTACGGGCCGGGGCACAACTCGTTCACCGTCTCCGAGGACGGCCAGAGCGACATCCTGGTCTACCACGACCGCAACTACCGGGACATCAACGGTGACCCGCTCAACGACCCGAACCGGCGTACCCGGATCCAGAAGCTGTACTGGAACGCCGACGGCACCCCGAACCTCGGCATCCCGGTGCCGGACGGCGCGACCCCGGTCCGGCTGCGCCCGCACGACCTCGCCACCAGCTACCTGCGGCACTACGACTACCGGGGCCGGGTCGAGGCCAACGTGACGCCACTGGCCGACTCGCAGTTCCGGATCGTGACCGGCCTGGCCGGCTCCGGCACGGTGTCGCTGGAGTCGACGAACTTCCCCGGCTACTACCTGCGGCACCGCGACTACGAGGTCTACGTGGAGCGGGACGACGGCTCGGCGCAGTTCCGCGCCGACGCCAGCTTCCTGCGCCGGGCCGGCCTGGCCAGCACCGCCGGCATCTCGCTGGAGGCGCAGAACGCCACCGGGCGGTACCTGCGGCACCGGGCCGGGCTGCTCTACGTCGAGCCGGTGACCTCCGCCGCCGAGCAGGCGTCCGCCACCCTCCACCTGGAGTAGCTCGCCGCGCCGACCCGCCGGAGAGTCGTGATGCTGACTCTCCGGCAGGTTGCCGAACCGGTTTCGCCTGGTGAGCGCCGGTGTCGGTAAGGATGGAGGCATGCCTTCGCCACTGTCCAAGCCCCGCCATGCCGTGGTCATCGGCGGGAGCTTCGCCGGCCTCTGTATCGCGCGCACCCTCGCCGATTTCGTCGAGCGGGTCACCGTACTCGACCGGGACCGCTTTCCGGACGGACCGAGGCTGCGGATGGGCATCCCGCAGGCACGTCACCTGCACGTCCTGGTCACCTCGGGACAGCGGGCCCTCGACCGGCTCTTTCCCGGCCTGATGTCCGAGCTGTACGACCGCGGCGCGGTCCCGGTCGCCGCGCCGACCGACCTGCTGTCGCTGAGCCCGTACGGGTGGCGGGAGCGGTTCCCGGCCACCCACACGCTGGTCGGAGCCAGCCGGGAGCTGCTGGACTGGACCATCCGGCAGCGGCTCGCCGCCGACGGGCGGATCCGGTTCGAGACCGCCCGTGAGGTGGTCGGACTGCTGTCCGGTGCGGACGGTGCCTCGGTCACCGGGGTGCGGTTGCGGGTCCGCGACGGCGGGGCCGAGATCCACCAGTGCGAGGCCGACCTGGTCGTCGACGCCAGCGGGCGTGGCTCGCGTACCCCGCAGTGGCTGGCCGCGCTCGGCTACGGCCGGCCGGAGGAGACCCGGATCGACGCCGGCCTGGGCTACGCGAGTCGGCGCTACCGGCTGGCTCCGGGCGTCGCCGACGGCTGGAAGAACATCATGCTGATGCCGAAGCCGCCGCAGGTCTCCCGGGGCGGGGTGCTCTATCCGATCGAGAACGGCCGGTGGATGGTCACCCTCGGCGGGTTCGGCGACGAGGCCCCGCCCACCGACGAGACCGGCTTCCTGGAGTTCACCCGGAACCTGCGCAGCCCGCTGATCTACGAGGCGATCCGGAACGCCGAGCCGGACGGGCCGATCCACGGGTTCCGGCGGACCGGGAACCACCGCCGGCACTACGAGACGATGCCGCGCTGGCCGGAGGGGTTCCTGGTGGTCGGGGACGCCGCCTGCGCCTTCAACCCCGTCTACGGTCAGGGAATGAGCGTCGCCGCACAGACTGCGGTGGTGCTCGGCGAGCACCTTCGGGCACACCGGCGGTTCGGGCGGGCCGCCCAGGCCGCGGTGGCCGGGTGCAGTGCCACCGCCTGGACCATCGCCACCGGTACCGACCTGCGGTTCTCCGCCGGGGCGGTCCGGCCGGGACGGCGTGGCCGGCTCTCGTACTGGTATCTCGACCGGGCCTCCGACGTGGCCGACCGGGACCCGTACGTGCTGCGGGTGCTGACCGACGTGCAGCACCTGGTCCGGCCACCGGCCGCGCTGGCGCATCCGAAGGTGGCACTGCGGGTGCTGCGCGGCCCGACCCGGCCGCCGCTGAGCACCCCGCCGGTCACGGTGTCGGGTCGGCCGGCGTCCGGACGGTGAGCACCCCGGCTAGGTCGATGTCGTCGGCGCGGCCGTCGAAACCGGACTCCGAGATCAGTCGGGCGCCGAGGACGGTGCTCCAGAAGGTACGCGCCTCGACGTCGGCGGGACGGTCGATCACCCAGCCGTGCCGGTCCAGGATCGCGGCGAGATAGCTCTGCGCCTTGCGGAACAGCACGGCGAGGCTCTGCTCGGCCACCGGTCGCAGCTCCGGCCGGCGCCGGGTGATCGACATCGCCTGCACCGCGATCGGTACCGCGGGCAGGGTGAGTGCGCTGCGGGCCAGCGCCGTACGGAAGGCGGCGGGGGTACGGCGGCGTCGGCCGACCGGCTCCAGCCGCTCGGCATCCCGTAGCAGCAGCATGAACGCGGCGTGCACGAAGAGTCCGTCCTTGGAGCCGAAGTAGTAGGTGATCTGGTTCGGGTGGGCCGAGGCGGCGGTGGCGATCTCGGCCACGCTTACGGCGTCGAAGCCGCGCTCGGCGAAGAGCGTCGCGGCGTGTTCGAGGATCTGCGCCCGGGTACGCCGGCCACGGGCCCGGGGTGGCTCGGTGGACATGCCATAGTTGTATGGGATACAACCAACGGCGGACAAGCCGGCACACCGCGAAGACGACGAGGAGACAGCATGAGCGGCCGGGACGTTGTCGTCACCGGACTCGGCGCGACCACTCCGCTCGGCGGGGACGTCGACTCCCTCTGGCAGGGCATGCTCGCCGGGCGCTCCGGGGTACGCCGGATCGACGACCTGATGGCCTCCTTCGCACACGCCGACGACCTGCCGACCAAGATCGCCGCGCCGATGGCCGTCTCGCCGGACTCGGCGCTGACCCGGGTGCAGGCCCGCCGGATGGACCGCTGCCAGCAGGCCGCGCTGGTCGCGGCCCGGCAGGCCTGGGCAGACGCCGGCAGTCCCGAGGTCGACCCGCTCCGCCTGGCGGTGGTGGTCGGCACCGGGATCGGCGGCGTCAACACCCTGCTGGCCCAGGACGACCTGCTGGAGCAGAAGGGCCCCGCCCGGATCTCCCCGCTCACCGTGCCGATGCTGATGCCGAACGGCCCGGCGGCCTGGGTCAGCCTGGAGTTCGGCGCCCGGGCCGGCGTCTACACCACCGTCTCCGCCTGCGCCTCCGGTGCCGAGGCCCTCGCGCTCGGCGCCCGGCTGATCCGCTCCGGCGAGGCCGACGTGGTGATCGCCGGTGGCGCCGAGGCCGCGATCGCACCGCTGACCATCGCCGGCTTCGCCCAGGCACGGACGCTGTCGAAGCGCAACGACGCGCCCGAGCGGGCCTCCCGACCGTTCGACGTGGACCGCGACGGGTTCGTGCTCGGCGAGGGCGCCGGGGTGATGATCCTGGAACGGGCGGACTTCGCGGCGGGCCGGGGTGCCCGGGTGCTCGGCCGGCTCGCCGGCTACGGGATCACCGCCGACGCGCACCACATCACCGGTCCGGACCCGACCGGCGCCGGGCAGATCCGGGCGATCCGCAGCGCCGTGGCTGACGCCGGGCTGCGACCGGGCGACGTCGGGCACGTCAACTGCCACGCCACCTCCACGGTGGTCGGTGACGTCGGGGAGGCGAACGCGATCGGGCAGGCGCTCGGTGAGGATGTCGTGCTCACCGCGCCGAAGTCGAGCCTCGGGCACCTGGTCGGTGCGGCCGGCGCGGTGGAGGGCATCCTCACCCTGCTGTCGGTCGCCAACGGCGTCATCCCGCCGACGCTCAACCTGGACCGCAAGGACCCCGAGGTCCGGTTGGAGGTGGTTGGCGGCGAGCCACGCGAGCAGCGGCTCGACGCCGCGATCTGCAACTCCTTCGGCTTCGGCGGGCAGAACGTCTCGCTGCTCTTCACGCGGACTGACCTCCGGCCCCGGCGAGCACGGGCAGCACGGGGAGGTTGAAAAGTTTCAGGTGGGTTGATTGAATTCGGCAATCACCTACGGTCGATCCTGGAGCGTCCGCCGTGCCCGTCTCCCGCCGTGCCGTCCTGTCGACGATCCCCGCCGCCGGCCTGCTGGCGCTGGCCGGGCCACTGCGGGCCAGCGCCGCGACCCCGCCGGAGCGGGCGGACACCGCCCTCGCCGAGCACGCCGTACTGCGCGGCAACACGGTCGCGATCTTCGCCGGTACCGCCGAGTCGAACGCCCGGCCCGAGGTCGCGGCCAAGCTCGCGGCCATCGACTCCACCGCCCGGGCCCGGCTCGACGCGCTGGCGGGCGCCGGACCGGGCGAGCTGTTCCGGGGCGTACCGCTGGGCAGCAGCGACCCCAACCTGACCACGTCGTTCCAGTACCTCTACGAGATCGCCCTGGCCACCCGGGTCCCCGGCGGTGCCCTCGACGGCGACCTCGCGCTGCGCCGCCGGGTCGTCGACGGGCTCGGCTGGCTGCACGAGCGCTACTACGGCGACCAGTCGACCGGCTACTACGGCAACTGGCACCACTGGGAGATCGGCATCTCCCACCACGTCAGCCGGATCCTGGTGCTGCTCGCCGACGACCTGGCCGCGTACCGGCCGGAGCTGGTCGCCAGCTATGTGGCCTCGATGGACGCCTACCTGCGCAACGGGAAGGACGGTGACGTCGACCTCGACTCGCGGTTCCACACCGGCGCCAACCTCGCCGACATCGCGACGAACCGGATCCTCCAGGGCGCCGTACTCGGCGACGACGCCCGGATCCGCAAGGCCCTCGCCGACCAGCTCACCGTCTTCGCCACCGTCGACCCGTACGCGCTGGTGCACGGCGTCACCGACGGCTACTACGCCGACGGGTCCTTCATCCAGCACGCGTCGGTCGCCTACACCGGCTCGTACGGCCGGAACCTGCTGGCCCGGGTGGTGCAGACCATCAAGATCCTCGAAGGTACCGGCTACGTCCCCGGCGCCGACCTGGTCGACGTGGTCCGGGGCTGGGTGGTCGACGGGTTCGCCCCGCTGATCTTCGAGGGCTGGATGACGGAGGTCGTCAAGGGTCGGGCGGTCTCCCGGACCACCACCGGCTACGCCGACGTGGCGGGCGTGCTGGAGGCGGTCGTCGACCTCTCCGGCCACGCCGCCGACGCCGACGCCCGGGCGCTGGCCGGCTACGTCAGGTTCGTCCGGCAGACCTCCCGGGCCGCGCTCAACCCGAGCAGCTTCGTCTCCCCGGTCAGCATCGCCCGGTACGCCGACATCCTGGCCGACGCCTCGATCCCGGCGGCCGACCTGAATCCGCAGCGGCGCAGTGTCGCGTTCAACGCGATGGACCGGACCGTGCACCGCCGCCCCGGCTACGCCTTCGCGCTGGCCCGCAGCTCCGAGCGGATCAGCAAGTACGAGTACATGAACGGCGAGAACCTGACGCCCTGGTTCCAGGGGGACGGGGCGTACTACCTCTACCTCGCCGGGCAGGACCAGACCCAGGCGTACGGGGTGGACTACTTCACGACCGTCTCGCCGTACCGGCTGGCCGGGGTCACCGCGCCGGTCGAGCACCGGCACACCGTCCCGGAGTTGTACGGCGCCGCCTGGTACGACAACCCGGCGCTCGGCTTCACCTCGTCCTCGGAGTCGCAGAACACCTACGTCTACTTCCCGCGCGGCACCAACCGGTTCTCCGGCGGCGCCACCCTGGACGCCTACGGGGTGGCCGGGCTGGTCCAGTCCGACGACGCCGCGTACGCCGCGAAGCGGGCCGGCCGGCTGCCGGACGACTTCGTCGCGTACCGGAACGCGGTGGCGACCAAGTCGTGGTTCCTCTTCGACGACGAGATCGTGGTGCTCGCCGCCGGGGTCGGCGACCTGGCCGGCCGGGCGGTCACCACGACGGTCGACAGCCGGATCGCCGAGGAGTCCGACCCGGTGACGGTGACCGGGCGACTCCGCAACGGCCGGAGCTTCACCGGTACCGGCACCGCCCCGCTGGCCTGGCTGCGCTACGCCAACGCCGCGGCGCAGACCTCGGTCGGCTACGCCTTCCTGGCCGGGCCGGCACCGACGGTCAGCTCCGAGCTGGTGACCCGGAGTCGCCGGGTGGTCCGGACCGCCAACCCGGACACGATGGTGCGGAAGCGGGTCTTCTCCGTCTCGGTGGAGCAGGCCGCCGGTGCGCCGCTCGGCTCGCTGGCGTACGCCCTGCTGCCGAACGCCTCGGAGCAGCGGCTGCGGGCGTACCCGGACGGGCCGGTCGCGGTGCTGGCCAACAGCACCCGGTTCCAGGCCGTCCGGCACGCCGGGCTGGGGCTGGTCGCCGCGAACGCCTTCACGCCCGGCCGGCACGCCGCCGGCCGGCTGGTGGTGGACGGCCCGGCCTCGGTGCTGCTGCGGCAGGCCCGCGACGGCAGCACCTCGGTCGCGGTCGCCGACCCGACCATGGACCGGGACACCGTCTCGGTGACGCTGCGCGGTCGGCGGTGCCGGGTGGTCTCGGCCGACGACGGGATCCGGGTCCGCCGGATCCCCGGCGGTACCCGGATCGAGGCCGTCACCCGGCGGGCGTACGGTCGCAGCCTCCGGGTCACCCTGCGCTGACCCGCGCCGCAGCCTGCCAACTCGCGGTTTCCGCCGCTAGGAGAGCTTCGTCAGGTACGCCGCCAGGGCGTCGTACGACTCGCGGGCGCCCTCGGCCATCCCGGAGGCGGCCATTCCGTCGCGCTCCTCCCTGGTGTCGAACCGGGTGACGCTGGTGACCGTGGTCCGGCCGTCGGACTCGGTCAACTCCAGCGTCTCCACGCAGACGTGCCCGGGCATGCCCTCGAACTCGAAGGTCTGCACGATCCGCTCCGGCGCCTGGATCTCCCGGTACTCGCCCCGGAACGCGTACTCGCCGTCCGGCGCGTGTTCGACGAAGCGGTAGCTGCCGCCCGGCCGGAAGTCCATCTCGCAGTCGAGCGGGTTGCCCCGCCCCCACCAGTGCTTGACGTGCTCGCACTTCGCGTGCGCCTCGAAGACCAGCGCGCGGGGCGCCTCGAAGACGCGCACCATCTTGATCTCCAGGTCGGACGGCAGGGTCACCGTCAGGTTCTCGCTCATCTCACTCCTCCGTCGCTCGTGGTCCGTCGCTCTGTATCTGTCGCAGGTATTCGCCGAGCCGGTCGTAGCGCTGCTCCCAGAACCGCTGGTAACCGGCGATCCAGTCGGCCACCTCGCGCAGCGGCTCCGCGTCGAGCCGGCAGGGCCGCCACTGCGCCTCCCGGCCCCGGATGATCAACCCGGCCCGCTCCAGCACCTTCAGGTGCTTGGAGACGGCCTGCAGGCTGATCGGGAACGGTTCGGCGATCTGGTTGACCGTCGCCGCGCCCTCGGCCAGCCGGGCCAGGATGGCCCGTCGGGTCGGGTCGGCGAGGGCGCTGAACACCTCGCTCAGCCGGTCCACTGTGCTCGCCCCTCTCAACCACTCGGTTGATTAACCTGTAGGTTGAATATGCCGCCTGCGGCGGCCGGTGTCAACCCCCGGAGGCAGCCCGCCCGGAGGGCGGGCAACCTTCCTGCCGGCGCGTCACCTGGTTTCGATCCGGCCCAGCGGGTCGGTGCCGTCGGTCAGTTCGGCGCTCGCCACGGCCCAGCCGGGGTCCCCCGGGTACAGCGCGCTGCGGAGGAAGGCCCGGCTGAGTCGCTGGATCAGGGCGACCCGTTCGGGACTCTCGTCCGTCGTCTCGGTGGAGGCGTAGCCGGAGATCCCGCCCAGCGAGTGCTCCGCGCCGAAGAGGTTGAGCAGGCTCTTCGGTCCCGGGCTCAGCAGGTATCCATCCGTGAACCACTCCGGCCCCCGGGTGCTCAGGGCGGACTGGTCCTTGTCGCCCGCGATCACCAGAGCGGGTGTCGTCATCCCGCTGAAGTCCGGGTTCATGAAGGAGAAGTGCTCGGCGGCGAACGGGGTCAGGTCGGCGCCGCCGGTGCCCGGCAGGGCAAGCAGTACGCCGGCCTTGATCCTCGGGTCGGAGAGGTCCTCGCCCGGCACCCCCTGTGCGTCGAGGACCCGCGCACCCAACACCATGCTGGCCGTCTGGGCGCCCCAGGAGTGGCCGGCGACGGCTATGCGGCTGCGGTCGAGACGCCCGGCGAGGCCGGGAACGCCGGCTTCGATCCGGTCCAGCTCGTCGACGACGCGGGTCAGGTCCTCGACCCGGAAGCGCCAGATCTCCGGGTAACGCGGGTCGTCGGGTGTGACGTTCAGGGTCCGCGAGTCGAGGTGGGTGGGCGCAAGGACCGCGAAACCGTGCGCGGTCCAGAAGTCGACCAGCGGGGCGTAGCTGTCCAGCGAGCCGCCGAAGCCGTGCGAGAAGACGATGATCGGCAATTCGTCGCCGGTCACCGGGGCCGAGACCCGTACCTGGAGATCCTCGCCGCGGCCCGGCGCCGGTAGCGGCACCGGGCGGACCGAGACGACCGGAACGGGCACGTTGGTGAATTCGTCGGAGTGGCGCATGAGTTTTCTCCTTGAGCGGTGAGGTAGGGGAAGTGCGTGCGGGGCGAGGCGCGCGTGCCTGGTCGCGGGGCGCCCGCTCTGGCACAATCCGTACCGGATCGATGTTCCGTTTCAACGATACGGAACCGTGTTCCGGTTAGCAAGGCTAGTGACGGAGGAAACGGCGCAGTGACTGAGATCGGCAGCGGGCCGGCATCGCCGACCCGGCGGAAGCGGGCCGACGCCCGGCGTAACCAGGAGGCGCTGCTCGATGCGGCCGCCGCGGCCTTCGTCGCCGCCGGCGTCGACGCGCCGGTGCGGGACATCGCGGCCAAGGCCGGCGTCGGGGTCGCGACGATCTACCGCCACTTCCCGACCCGGGCCGATCTCGTCGTCGCCGTCTACCGGCACCAGGTCGAGGCGTGCGTCGAGGCGGGTCAGGCGCTGCTGGCGGGCGGCGACTCAGCGCACGGCGCGCTGGCCCGGTGGATCGATCTCTTCGTCGACTTCCTGGTCACCAAGCACGGCCTCGCCGAGGCGCTGCAATCCGACGACGCGACCTTCGCGAGCCTGCACGACTACTTCCTCGACCGACTCGTGCCGGTCTGTGCCGACCTGCTCGACGCCGCGGTCAGGGCGGGCGAGATCCGTCCCGACATCGAGGCACTCGAACTGATGCGTGGCGTCGGCAACCTCTGCATCGGCGCGGACCGGGACCCCCGGTACGACGCCCGCCGCATGGTGGAGGTTCTCCTCGCCGGACTACGCCTGCGTTGACCGACCGAGTTGATCCCGGGAGGCGGGGGAACTAGCCGCGGGCACGCGGCAGGCAGCACTTCTTGTATTTGCTGCCCGAGCCGCACCAGCACGTCTCGTTCCGCTCCGGCGGCCAACGGAGCTGCGCGCCCCGCTCGGCCAGCTCCGCAGCGTAGCCGGCCCGGGCCGACTCGTCGGTCGGATCCACACCGGTGCGTCCGGCGTAGCCGGCCAGTCCGTCGGTCGAGCCGCGCAGCGGGCCGAGCCCGACCCGACCCGAGTCGGTCAACCGGACCAGTTCCCGCTGGACCCCGGCCCGGTGCTCGGCCCAGTCCCCGCCGACCGCACCGGCCAGGTCGGGCCAGCGCGACAGCAGCGCGTCGAACTCGCCCTCCGGGAGGAAGAGCCGTGCCTGCGGCCCCGGCTCGGCCGCCGTCGTGGTCGCGCTGCGGAACAGTTCGTTCTCCAGCCGGTCGGCCAGGTTGTCGTTCTGGTCGTGCGGCAGGTCGAGTTCGCGGCGTACCCGGTGCCGCTGTTGCAGCAGGAAGAAGAGGAGTCCGGAGGCTTCCTGCGCGGTCGGTTCGGCGGTCACCGTGGCGTCCGCCTCGGCACCCTGCGCCGGGGTGGCCCGGTTGCGCAGCGCGGTCTCCACCGCCTCGGTCAACCACTGCTCGGCCAGGTCGGTCCGGCCGCCGACGTCCAGCGCCGCGCTGAGGTAGGCGGCGGCGTCCGGCTGGGAGTCGAGGAGTGGACGCAGCGCGGTGAGTTCGGCCAGTGCCTCGTCGGCGCGGCCGGTCCGGAACAGGATCCGGGCGTGCAACGCCCTGGCGAAACCGGCGTCCGGCTCGGTGCTGTCCCGGTACACCCCGACGGCGCGGTCCGCGTACTGCCGGGCGGCGTCGAGTTTCGCCCTGGCCTCGGCGATCTCGGCGGCCAGCGTCAGCGCCCGGCCGGCGTCCGCCGGGTCGGCGAGCCGTCCCTGCTCGACCGCCTCGGCCAGCTCCGCGGCGATGCCCAGCGGGTCGGCCGCGCCGAGCGCGGACTGTCGCAGCCCGGTCAGGTCTGCGCTGGTGAGAACGTCTTTCGTCGGCACGGCTTCACCGTACTGCGGTAGTCGACCGGAACCCGCCTGGTCGGGGTGTAACCCGCCACACGTGACCGCCCGCGGGGAGGCCGGTGTGGCCGGATCCGGCCAACCGCGGCGTCTTCCGGCGGACCGGCCGGCGGCGTTAACCTGCCTGAAACGATTCAGGCAGGAGGCATGGTGAGCCAGCCCAGCGCCGAGCACACCGCCGACCAGACCACCGCCCCGGTCCCCGGGCTGTCCCGCCGCGGCCTGCTCGGCACCGGAGGCGCACTCGCCCTCGGCGCCACCGCGTCCGGAGCCGCCCTCGGTGCCACAGCAGCCTCGGCGGCCGGCAAGCCGACCGGAAACCCGGCCCCGACCGGAAAGCCGGCTCCGACCGGACTGCTCACCTCCCTGCTGGACGATCCACTCGGGATCGCCGCCGAGCGCCCCCGGCTGAGCTGGATCGTGCCGGCACTCGGCCGGGTTCCCCGGCAGTACGCCTACCAGGTGCAGGTCGCGCACACCGCCACCGAACTGTCCGGGCGGGGCGGTGTGGTCTGGGACAGTCACCGGGTCGTGTCGGCGGACTCCACCGCCGTGCCGTACGCCGGTCCGCCGCTGCGAGCCGGCTCGGTCTACCACTGGCGGGTGCGTACCTGGGCCGACCCGAAGCGGGTCTCGGCCTGGTCCGCGCCACAGCGGGTGGTCACCGCCGCCGGGGACACCTGGGTGGCCGAGCCGATCTGGGCACCGGACGGCACCGTCCGGCTCGGCGACGGCAGCTTCGAGGTCTCGGTCACCATCACCTCCGTCGCCGCCAGCCTCTGGTTCCGGGCGCAGGACAGCGCCAACAACTACCTCTGGCAGCTCCGGGCCGGCAGTCCCGGGGTGCTGCGTACGCACGTGCAGCGCAACGGCAGCTACGCCGTACTGGCCGACCGGCCGCTCACCGAGCCGGTACCGGTCGGCACCCCGCTGCGGCTGCGGGTCGAACTCGCCGGCCCGACCATCCGGACCTACCTCGGGGACGTACTGGTCGACACCACTGTGGACGGCACGTACCCCGCCGGGAGCATCGGGTTCCGCAACGGGAGTACCGAGGCCCAGCGGTTCCACTCCGCCAGTTTCACCGACCCGACCGGCACCGTACTGGTCGACGAGGACTTCTCGACCGGGCCGGGAGTCTTCGGCCCGACCGGTACGGTCGACGGCGGTGACCTGATCGTGGACCGGGGGCAGTCGGTGCTGGCGACGCTCGGCGAGAGCAACGACTGGGCGCTGCTGCGCACCGAGGTGGTACTGCCGGCCAGGTCGATCGCCGCCGGCTACCTCTACGCGACCGGCCAGTCGCCCGAGCCGGCCCGGCAGTACGTCTACCAGCTCCGGGTCAACGACGAGATCGCCGGCGTCGGCCCGGTCCGGGCGATGGCCGGCGAGGCCCGCTACGCCACCCACGACGTGACCGACCTGCTGCGGCCGGGCCGCAACGCGCTCGCCGCGCTCTGCTACTCCGCCCGGGAACGCAGCTTCCTCGCCCAACTCGTCGTGGTCTACGCCGACGGCACCCGGCAGGTCTTCGGCACCGGTCCCGGCTGGCGCGCCCGCCGGGCCGGGGCGTGGCGGCCACCGGCCGGCTCCACCGGCGGCGGCTACTACCAGGCGCCGCAGGAATTCCTGGACGCCCGTCGCGAGCCGGTCGGCTGGACCCGCGCCGGGTTCGACGACTCCGGCTGGCAGCCGGCGGTCGGCGCCCCGCTGACCCGGCCGCTGGCGCCGGCCTGGGTCGGCAACATGGAGTACCGCTACCTGCGGCCGGTCGCGGTACACCGGCTCGGACCGGGGCGCTGGCTCTTCGACCTGGGGCGTGAGGTGGTCGGCGGCCTGCGGCTCTCGGTGCGCGGCGTCGACGGGCAGACCGTCGAGGTCCGGCTCGGCGAGGAACGCACCGAGACCGGTGCCCGGTACAACCTGCGGGCCGGGCAGACCTATCGCGAGGTCTGGACCCTGCGGGACGGCTGGCAGCGGCTCGAACACTGGGGCTACCGGGGGTTCCGCTGGGTCGAGCTGGTCGCCGATCCGGGACTCGACCTCTCCCGGGCGGTCGAGGCGGCGGTGCTGAAACTGCCCTGGCGGGACGGGGACTCGGCGTTCGCCAGTTCCGACCCGGATCTGGACCGGGTCTGGGCGATGTGCCGGTACTCGATCGAGGCGACCCGGCAGGACCTCTACCAGGACACCCCGACCCGGGAACGCGGCCCGTACGAGGGCGACGCCATCATCAACCAGCTCTCCGAGTACGCCACCCAGCGGTCGTACGCGCTGGCCCGGTACTCCACCTCGTATCTGGCCCGGCGGCCGACCTGGCCGGCAGAGTACCGGTTGCAGACCGTGCTCACCGCCTGGCAGGACTACCTGGCCACCGGTGACCCGTCGAACCTGGCCGCCGACTACGACCTCTTCGTCGACCGGCAGCTCGACGAGGCGCTCAACGCCGACGGACTGGTGGAGAAGGATCCGGGCAGCTCCAGCCAGGCCAACGCCGACCTGGTCGACTGGCCGGCGAGCAACCGCGACGGGTACGTCTTCACCCGGGTCAACACCGTGGTCAACGCCTGGCAGTACGCCGCCTTCGACGCGCTGTCCCGGATCGCCGGGGTGCTCGACCGCCCCGCCGACCAGCAGCGGTACGCCGAACTGGCCGGCCGGCTGCGCGCCGCGCTCAACGCCGAGCTGCTCGACCCGGTCGTCGGCGCCTACCGCGACGGGGTCGGCACGGACCACCGGGCCCAGCACGCCACGGCGTTCCCGCTGGCCCTCGGTGTGCCGCCGGAGCAGCACGTCCCGGCCCTGGGGGAGTGGTTGGCGGGCGGCGGGATGCGGGTCAGCGTCTACGGCGCGCAGTTCCTGCTGGAGGCGCTCTACCGGGCCGGACTGGCCGACGCCGCGCACCGGCTGCTGACCAGCCGCGAGCAGTCCTCCTGGCTGCACATGATGGACGACCTCGGCGCCACCATCGTGATGGAGGCCTGGGACCCGTCGATCAAGCCGAACACCACCTTCTCGCACGCCTGGGGGTCCGCACCGGCCAACATCGTGCCCCGGTTCGTCGCCGGGGTCCGCCCGCTCGCCCCGGGCGCCCGGGAGGTGCTGGTCGCACCGCAACCCGGCCCGCTGGAGTGGCTGCGGGCGACCGTCCCGACGGTACGTGGCCCGGTCCGGGTCCGGCTCGACCGGCGCTCACACCGAGGGGCGGGACCGCAGCTGTCCGTCACGCTGCCGCCGAACGTCAGCGGGCGGATCGAGTTCGACCTCGCCCAGTTCGGCGTCGCCGAGGCCCGGCGGGTGCGGGTCCGCTCCGACGGGCGGGCGCCGGAGCGCACGGTGACCGGTGGCCGGCTCGTGCTGACCCGGGTCGAGCCGGGCACGACCCTGCTCACCTGGCCGAACCGGCACTGAACCCCCTGGCCGACCGGCACCGAACGCCCCTGCCGGCCGCTCGGGCACCTGAACCGTCCACAGCAGAACCCGTTCCCGGCAGAACCCCGAAGAGGAGCGCCACATGTCACGACGCCGACGATCCGCCCGGCTGAGGACCGCCCTGGTCGTCACCGCCGTACTCGTGCCGGCCAGTGTGCTCGCGGCCGCCCCGCCGGCACTGGCGACCCGGGGCCACGCCCCCGGCACCCCCACCGGCCTGACCGTCGACGACCGGACACGGCCGCACAACGTCGAGGGCACGCCCCGGTTCGGCTGGCTGCCCCGGGACCACGACCCGGGCGAGACGCAGACCGCGTACCGGTTGACGGTCTCGACGGCCGGCGGCCACCTGCTCTGGGACTCCGGCAAGGTCCGCTCGGCACAGCAGTCCTACGTGCCGTACGCCGGGCCCGCGCTGGCGCCCGGGGCGGCGTACCGGTGGACGGTGCGGACCTGGGACCGGACCGGCCGCAGTTCGCCGGCCGGCAGCGGCGGTTTCGAGACCGGCATCTCCGACGACCAGTGGGAGGGGGCGAACTGGATCCGCCGGGTCACCGGTGACGCCGACGACTACACGCTGGCCCGCACCGAGGTGTCGATCGGGCGGAGCAGGGTGGTCCGGGCCCGCGCCTACACCGCGGCCGACCACACCTACGAGCTCTACCTGAACGGCCGGCGGGCCGACCGGGGCACCTCGTTCGGCTACCCGGGCGAGGACTACTACCAGGCCGCCGACGTCACCGACCTGGTCAAGGCGGGCAAGCCGCTCGCGGTCGGGCTCCGCTACCACTGGTACGGCAGCGGCCAGGGCCGCCCCGCCGGGGCTCCCGGAGTGCTGCTGAAGCTGGTCGTCGAGCACGCCGACGGCACCCGGCAGGTGCTCGTCACCGACGGGTCGTGGCGGGTGGCCCGGGACGGGCTCTTCCCGGCCGGCTCCGCCCGGCGCAACGGTGAGGGGGACCGGATCGAGCGGCAGGACGCCCGCGCCGAGATCGTCGGCTGGACCTCGCCCGGTTACGACGACTCCGCCGCGCCCTGGGCGCCGGCCGTGGTCGTCGGGGCGCACCCGACGGCGGAGTACCCGCACCTGATCGGCCAGGAGACCCGGCTCGCCGAGCGGACCGTCCGGCCGGTCACGCTGACCACCGCCGCCGACGGCACGGTGGTCGCGGACTTCGGCGTGGTCGTCCCGGCCCGCCCGGCGGTACGGTTCGACGCCGGAGTCGCCGGGCGGACCGTGCCGATCCGGGCCGGCTACAACCTGAATCCCGACACCGGCCGGGTCGAGACCTCCACCCTGCTCTCCCAGGGCACCGACATGAGCTTCCCCTACGTGCAGAAGGACGGGAGGCAGGAGTTCCGGGCCTTCACCCACCTCGGCTTCCGCTACCTGGAGATCCCGGAGGCGGGCGAGCGGATCGACCGGGACGACGTCTCGGCGGTACTCGTGCACACCGACACCCCGGCCGGCCGGGAGGCGAGCTTCCGCAGCTCCGACCGGACCCTGAACGAGGTGTGGGAGATGCTGAAGCGGTCGGCGATCTATTCGGTGCAGGAGGCGTTCGTCGACACGCCGACCCGGGAGAAGGGCCAGTTCCTCGGCGACGCCGCCGACATCTCGTACGCCACCATGGGCGCCTTCGGCGAGCGGGACGCCACCCAGCAGGCGATCCGGGAGTTCCTCCACTCCGCCACGCGCTTCTGGAACAGCGGCGACGACCTGGGGCGCTACAACGCGGTCTATCCGAACGGGGACGGCAAGCGGGACATCCCCGACTACTCGCTGATGTTCGTCGACTGGGTCTGGCGCTACTACACCGAGACCGGGGACGCGGGCCTGCTCGCCGAGGCGTACCCGTCGCTCCGGAACACCGCCGACTACGTGCTCCGGCACATCCCGGCCGACGGGCCGACCGCCGGCCTGGTCACCCGGCTCTCCGGCGGCAGCGGGGCGTACCAGTACGGCATCGTCGACTGGCCGGAGCCGGGCCGGTTCGGCTACGACATGAGCGCCGCCGCCCGGACCACCATCAACGCCCAGGGCGTGGACGTGCTGCGTACGGTCGCGCAGGCGGCCGGGGTGCTGTCCCGGCCGGCGCAGGAGGCGGCCGGTTACCAGGCCCGGGCCGACGCGCTGGTCGAGACGATGAACGCCAAGCTGCGCCGCCCCGACGGTGTCTACGTCGACGGACTCGCCGCCACCGGTGAGCAGAGCACGCACGCCGGCCAGCACAGCACCTCGTACGCGATCGCGCACGGGGTGGCGCCGGAGGCCGACCGGCCGGCGCTGGCCGGACACCTGGCCTCGCTGGGCATGAGGCAGGGGCCGATGACGGCGCACTGGCTGCTCGCCGCGCTCGGCGAGGCGGGCCGGGCGGACGCCGTACTGGACCTGCTGACCGATCCGGACGACCTCGGCTGGGCGAACATCCTCGCCCAGGGCGGCAGCTTCACCTGGGAGGCCTGGACCCTCGACCCGGGTACCAACTTCAGCCAGTCGCACGGCTGGGGTGCACAGGCCGTGGTCGACGTGCAGGAGACCCTGCTCGGGGTGCGTACCGCGACTCCGGGGGCCGGCCGGGTCGACGTCGTGCCCCCGGCGACCGGCCTGGCGTACGCCGCCGGCACGGTGCACACCCAGCGCGGTCCGGTGACCGTGGACTGGCGTCGTACCGGTGCCGGGGTGCGGGTGGAGTTGGAGGTGCCGGTCAACGTGACGGCCCGGGTGGCGCTGCCGGTGGTGCCGGGCCGGTCCTACCGGGCGGCCGGGCCGAGCCGGGCGACCTTCGTCGGCGTCGAGGACGGCCGGGCCGTCTTCGAGGTCGGTTCCGGTCGCTCCGTCTTCCAACCGGCTGGCCGTTCGCACTGACGCCGTCCACCGCCGTGGCCCGGCCCCGCCCAGACAGGCCGGGTCACGGTGGTGTCACCAGGCGGCTGTTCGGTCGAGCGGTCGTGGCCGATCTCGGGATCATGGCGTCCTGGTCCGGCGGGTGGCCAGCCAATCGGTCGCGAAGTCGACCAGGTGACGCTGCGGGATCAGCCGCGCGGTGGCGCTGCCGACCGTGCCGACGCGCGCGGCGCCGGTCGCCTCGTAGTCCGCACCGAGCCGGGTGAAGTCGCTCTCGTCGGTGAGTACGTCGATCCAGGTGGTCCAGCGGCTGCTTCCGTCGGCCTGCCGGACGGCCGAGCCGGTGGCGCCGCGCGGCGGTGACTGCTGCCGGTACTCCGCCAGATGCAGTGACGTGTTCGAGTCGTACCCGCAGCCCAGCAGCAGCACCTTGCCGTCGAGCCGGTAGACGGCGCCGAGCGGGGAGTTCTCGCCGAGCGCGTCGTCGAGTTGGTGGTCCCGCACGATCTCCGGCGCCCGGGCACCCAGCGCGGCGAAGGAGACCTGCGGGTGGTGGCTGCGCAGCGCCCCGGGCCAGGTACGGACCGCCTCGGCGACGACTCCCATCCACCGGCTCGGGGTACGGGCCGGATCGAAGCCGGGGGTCTGGTCACGGATCGTCCGCCACCACGTCTGCGGCACGGGTGGGTGCCGCCAGCCGGCCGGATCGGTGTTGTCGGGCGTGTGGGTCGGTACGACCAGAGTGCCGCCGCTGCCGAGCACGTCCAGCAGCGCCTGGACGATCGCCTGGGTGCCGCCGGCGACGAACCCGATGCTCCGCCTCGCGCAGTGCAGCAGCACCGCGTCGCCCGCGGTCAGACCGAGCGCGCGCAGGTCCGCCGCGAGGGAGCCGGTGGTGTGCGGGGCCGTCTGGTCCATCCGGTCGAGCATAGGAGACGGGGCCCGGACCGGCCGCGTGTGCGCGGCACACCGTCCGAGACGTTCGGTCCGGGGTTCGGAAACGCCTCGACATCAAGCTTGATTGAGGTCATAGGGTCATGGGCATGAGCGTGATCCGGGGGGATCGAAAGACCTTCTACCAGCTACTGGTCAACACCCTGTTGGTGTCGGTCATCAACTTCACCGCGTGGTTCGCGATCACCTTCTACGTCTACCTCCAGACGCGGTCGGTCTTCGCCACCGGCGTGGTATCGGGGATCTTCCTGGTGCTGACGGCGCTGACCGGCATCTGGTTCGGCAGCCTCGTCGACCACCACCCCAAGAAGACGGTGATGCAGGCGTCGGCGCTGGTGTCGCTGGTGCTGTACGCGCTGGCCTTCGCCGTCTACCAGGCGACGCCGAAGGAGTCGTTCACCGACCCGGCCAGCGTTCCACTCTGGGTGATGATCGTACTGCTGATGTTCGGGGTCATCGCCGGAAACATCCGGACGATCGCGTTGCCGACCCTGGTGACGGTGCTCATCGAGGAGGAGACCCGGGACCGGGCCAACGGGCTGGTCGGGACCGTCTCCGGGGTCACCTTCCTGGTGACGTCGGTGATCAGCGGAATCCTCGTGGCGGTCGGCGGGATGTTCTGGGTGCTGGTCCTGGCCCTGGCGGTGCTGGCGGTCGCGCTGGTGCACCTGGGCCTGGTGCCGGTACGGGACCGCCCGGCACTGCCGGCCGACACCGTCGCTCCGGTGCCGCCGGTCGAGCCGCCGCTCGCCACCACCGCACCGCCGGTCGTCGCCACCACCGCGACACCGCCGGTCGCCACCGCACCGGCGCCGCCGGTCGAGCCGCCGGTCGCGGGGAAGCGCAGGGTGGACCTGCGCGGCACCATCCGGGTGGTCGGCGAGGTGCCGGGGCTGAGCGCGCTGATCCTCTTCTCGGCGTTCAACAACTTCCTGGGCGGCGTCTTCATGGCGCTGATGGACGCGTACGGGCTGTCGCTGGTGTCGGTGCAGACCTGGGGACTGCTCTGGGGGCTGTTGAGCACGGGCTTCATCGTCGGCGGGCTGCTCATCGCGCGCACCGGGCTGAGCCGCAACCCCGTCCGGCTGCTGCTCCTGGTCAACCTGCTGCTCTGGACGGTCACCCTGCTCTTCCCGCTCCGCGCGTCGATCGTCCTGCTCACCGTCGGGCTCTACGTCTACATGCTGGTCGTGCCGTACGCCGAGGCCGCCGAGCAGACGGTGTTGCAGAAGGTGGTGCCGTACGAGCGGCAGGGCCGGGTCTTCGGCTTCGCGCAGAGCGTCGAGCAGGCCGCCTCGCCGCTGACCGCGTTCCTGATCGCACCGGTCGCGCAGTTCGTCTTCATCCCGTTCATGACCGACGGGGCGGGTGCCCGGACGATCGGCGGCTGGTTCGGCACCGGTGCCGACCGTGGACTCGCGCTGGTCTTCGTGCTGACCGGCATCGTCGGCCTGATCGCCACCGGGCTGGCGCTGCGCAGCCGGCCGTACCGGCGACTGAGCCGGCGGTTCATGACCGGGTCGGCGACCGGGACGGAGCCGAGCGAGCCGGAGCTGAGCCCGTCCGGCGCGACCCCGTAGCGAGCGCCGCCGGTCGGTGGGGGTGACCCGGCCGGCGCCGCGATTCGTCCTCCTCCGTCAGCCGGCGGCCACCGCGTGGCAGGCGCCGTAGCCGTCGGCCCTGGCGACGATCCGGCCGGCTTCGACGCGTACGGCGCTTTCGGTGGCGTCGCTGTATGACGTCACACCGGCCGCCGCGGCGAGCGCACCCGTCTCGTCGTGTACGAGCTGGAGCCGGGGCCAGCCGGATGCCGGAACGGCAGCCCGGAGGCAGCCGCGCAGCTCGGTCATGGTCAGCCGGGCCAGCGGGCCGAGTTCGCCCGGGTCGCCGGTGACCAGCACGACCGTCACCCCGGAGTCGGTCGGCGCGGCCCGGCGGGCCTCCTCGACGGCGGTCAGCCGGTGCAGGCCGAGGATCGCGACGACGCCGTCCCCGGTCAACCGCGCCGGCTCGTCGCGCAGCGCGTCGGTTCCGGCCGGCGGATTCCACGGCTGGTCGACGGGACGCGCCGGGGAGACGTACGGCAGGTGCGGCGGTCCCCACTCGTCGCCGAGGTCCAGTTCGGCGAGCTGTTCGCAGGCGCGGACGACCGTGAACGGCTCGCCGAAGCCGGGCGCGGCGGCGGCGAGCTGGCCCGCGCCGTGCAGGGTGGTCAACGCGGTCTCGGCGACCCGGACCATCCGGGCCGGAGCCCGGCCCGACCCGAGCCGCTCCAGGGCCAGGCCGAGCACGATCGCGCTCAGCCCGGTCAACTGGGCGAACGGCAGGCTGGTCCGTTCGTCGGCGAGGATCTCGGGGACGAGGTCGCGGCCGAGCCGGGACGCGCTGTGCCGGTCCTCGGTGGCCAGGGGCAGCCGGGCCAGCCAGGCCCGGGCGAAGTCGGCCAGTGCGGCGCCGGCCGTCCGGGCGGTCGGCCGGTACTCCGGTTCGTCGGCCGCCTCGGCGACCTCGGCCAGTACGGCGAAGTAGAGCGCCCGCTTGCTGGGGAAGTTGGAGTAGACGGCGCCCCGGGTCAGCTCGGCCCGCTCGGCGATCTGATCGATCTTGGCGTCCCGGAAGCCGCGCTCGGTGAACTCGGCGCGCGCGGCGGCCAGCACCTTGGCGCGGTTGTGCTCCTGCATCTCGATCCTGTTGCGCCGGACCATCTTCCCCTCGTCTGTTCCCGAGTCTTCGCGCCTGTTCCCGCCCGTCACCCGACGCCGTTGCCCGCCGGGCGCCAGTAGGATACCGTCGCCATCCAAATGATATGACCATCTGATATCAGCATCTGAATCGAGGAGTGTGGCATGGCGGAGATCCCGGAGATCAACCTTGCCGACCCGGCAACCATGGCCGACCCGTTCGCGGCGTACGGCCGAGCCCGGGAACTCGGCCCGCTCGCCCGGCTGGTCACGCCCGGCCTCGGCACCATGTGGGCGATAACCCGGTACGCGGAGGCGAAGGCGATGCTCACCGATCCCCGGTTCGAGCTGAACGCCTCCACCTACCAGCGGCTCGACGTTCCCGGGCACTGCCGGAAATACCTGCGGACCATGCAGGAGATGGAGGGGGAGGAGCACGCCCGGCTGCGCCGGCTGGTCTCACCCGCCTTCACCGCGCGCCGGGCCGCCGAGTTCCGGCCGAGGATCGTCCCCATCGTCGAGAAGCTGCTCGACGAGCTGACCGACCGGACGGACGACGGCGTCGTCGACCTGCTTCCCGGCTTCGCCGGACCGCTGCCGATGGACGTGATCTGCGAACTGGTCGGCATCCCGGAGGCCGCCCGACAGCGCTGGCGCGAGTACGGCGCCGCGATCGCCGCCGGGCACGGACCGGCGTTCGTCGCCGCCGTTCCGGCGATCATGCGCGACGCCGCGAACGCCGTTGGCGCGCGTACCGGCGGCTCCGGCGTCGGCCTGCTCACCGAGCTGATCGGCGTGCACACCGGGGACTCCGACCGGCTCAGCGAAACCGAGCTGGTCACCCTGGTCTGGCATCTCGTGCTGGCCGGACAGACCCCGACCAACGCGCTGGCCAACGCCGTCGAGGCGCTGCTGGAGCACCCCGAACAGCTCACGGCGCTCCGCGCCGACCAGGGGCTGCTGCCCGGCGCCGTCGAGGAACTGACCCGTTGGTGCGGCCCGCAACTGCTGAGCCTGCCCCGCTACGCCCGGGAGGACGTCGAGATCGCCGGTGTGCCGATCGGCAAGGGCGAGCCGGTCACCGCGGCACTGGCCGGCGCCAACCGGGATCCCCGGGCGTTCGCCGACCCGGACCGGCTCGACCTGCGCCGCCCCGCCGGTGGGCCCGCACACCTGGGGTACGGGCACGGACCGCACTTCTGCCTCGGCGCGGCCCTGGCCCGGGTGCAGCTCGAGGTCGCGCTCGGCGTACTGCTGCGCCGGTTCCCGGGACTCGCACCGGTCGAGGGCGGGGCACGCCGGGTACCCGATCCCGGCACCTGGCGGCTGACCGAGCTGCGGGTGAGGCTGCGCCCCTAGCCCGATCCGGTCGTCGCCTCCGTCCGGCCGGTGTGGCGGCGGTGCGGGCCGGGGGGCGGCTGGCCGGATGTGGCCATCGCCAGCCATTGAGTCCGGGCGGGGCGGCTGGTCAGGATCGTCCCAGGGTCCGTCCACTGAGACGTCCCACCAGCCGTGCGGAAGTGGGGAGTCGGCCATGTTGCTCACCAGGTTGCCCCGGTCGGGACTGTCGGCGGTGCTGGCGCTGCTGCTGGTACTGCCGGTGGCGGCGGTCGCCGGCCCGGCACCGGCCGCCGCGACGACCTCGGGCCCGGAGGTGACGGTGGCCGGCCTGACGACCGAGCGGGCGACGAACCCGATCGGGCTGGACACCGAACGGCCCCGGCTGGGCTGGACGATCGACTCCACCCGGCGAGGGGTGCTCCAGCACTCCTACCAGGTCCGGGTGGCGAGTAGCCCGAGCCGGCTCGGCCGGCCGGACGTCTGGGACAGCGGCCGGGTCACCTCCCGGAACAGCACCCTCGTCCCGTACGCCGGCCCGGCGCTGGGGCCGCGCACCCGGTACGCCTGGCAGGTGCGGATCTGGGACGAGACCGGCCACGCCTCCGACTGGAGCGAGCCGGCGTACTGGGAGACCGGGGTCGGCGGGCCGGACGGCTGGCAGGGCGACTGGATCGGGTTGGCACCGCCGACCGAGTCCTGGGTGGACTACACGGTGCGGACCACCGTACGGGTGGAGCGGGACGCGGCCGGGATCTTCCTCCGGGCCAGCGGGACGGGCAACGCCTACATGTGGCAGTTCTCCACCACCAACGGGAGCGCCAAGCTGCGCCCGCACGTCCGGGTGAACGGGGCGTGGACGGTGCTCAAGGAGGTGTCGCTGGCTGCCGTCGTACCCCCGGAGAAGCTGACCGCGCCGCACACGCTGCGGATCGCCGCGGCGGGTGACACCTTCACCACCTGGGTCGACGGGGTACAGGTCGACGTCACCCGGCACGCCGGGCACCGGTCCGGCTCGGTCGGGCTGCGCACCTCCACCCAGGAGTCGGCGGTCTTCGCCGACTTCTCGGTGACCAGCGGCGACCGGACCCTCTACGCCGCACCGCTGACCGACGGCGAGAACCCGTTCGGCGCCGGTACCCCGACCGCCGACGGGCTGCGGGTCAGCGGCGACACCGAGACGATGCTCGCCGCGCTGGACGCGAACCCGCTGCTGCGGCGCGGCTTCCGGGTGGCCGGCGAGGTGGCCCGGGCCCGGGTCTACGCCAGCGGGCTCGGCGTCTACGAGCTGTCGCTGAACGGCGAACGGGTCGGCGACCACGAGCTGGCCCCCGGCTGGACCGACTACGCCAAGCGGGTGCAATACCAGAGCTACGACGTGACCGGCCAGCTCCGGCCCGGCGACAACGCGTTCGGGGCGATGCTCGGCGACGGCTGGTACTCCGGCAGCATCGGCTGGTTCGGCACCGACAACTACGGCCCCCGGCCGCTGCTCAGCGCCGCCCTGGTGATCGACTACGCGGACGGCCGCACCGAGACGGTCCGCACCGACGGTTCCTGGCGGGCCATCCCCGGGCCGTTCCTGCTGACCGACCTGATCCACGGCGAGACCTACGACGCCCGACGGTTGCCGACCGGCTGGGACCGGCCCGGCTTCGACGACTCCGGCTGGTCGGCGGCGACGGTCGGCGGCGACGGCGGGGCGACCGCCCGGCTGGTCGCCCAGGTCGACCCGCCGGTCCGGGTGACCCAGGAGCTGAAGGCGTCGGCGCTGACCCAGCCCACCCCGGGGACCTGGATCTTCGACCTCGGGCAGAACATGGTGGGCAAGGTCCGGCTGAAGGTGGCCGGCCCGGCCGGTACGACGGTACGGATCCGGCACGCCGAGGTGCTCAACCCGGACGGTACGGCGTACACCGCGAACCTGCGTACGGCCCGGGCCACCGACCTCTACCGGCTGCGCGGCGGCGGCCCCGAGGTGTACGAGCCCCGCTTCACCTTCCACGGCTTCCGCTACGTCGAGCTGACCGGCTTCCCCGGCACCCCCGACCTGGGCACCGTCACCGGCCTGGTGATGCACACCGACGGTGAGCTGACCAGCACCTTCGAAACCTCGAACCCGATGGTGAACCAGTTGCAGAGCAACATCACCTGGGGGCAGCGCGGCAACTTCCTCTCCATCCCGACCGACACACCGGCCCGGGACGAGCGACTCGGCTGGACCGGCGACATCAACGTCTTCGCCGAGACCGCGACGTTCAACATGGAGAGTCTCACCTTCCTGACCAAGTGGCTGGCGGACCTGCGGGACGCGCAGTCGGCCAACGGCGCGTACCCGGACGTGGCGCCGAGGGCCTGCTGCGGCGACGGTGCCACCGGCTGGGCCGACGCCGGCATCACCGTCCCGCACGCGCTCTGGCAGCGCTACGGCGACACCCGGGTGATCGAGGAGCACTACGACTCGATGGTCCGCTACGCGGCCTGGCTGGAGAGCACCAGTTCGGGACACCGGCGGACCAACGCCGGCCCGTACCTGGACTGGCTGAACCTGGACGACCCGACCCCGGCCGGCGTGATCGGCACGGCCTACTACGCCTACAGCATCCGACTGCTCGGCGAGATGGCCGGGGCGATCGGCCGGACCGCCGACGCGGAACGCTACGCGACGCTCTCGGCCCGGATCGCCGAGGCGTTCAGCACGGCGTACGTCGCCGCCGACGGCACCGTGCAGGGCGACAGCCAGACCGGGTACGTGCTGGCGATCGGGATGGACCTGCTCCCCGACGCGCTGCGGGCCAGGGCCGCCGACCGGCTGGTCGCCAACCTTCGACGGCACGACTGGCACCTGGCCACCGGCTTTCTCGGCACCCCGGACCTGCTGCCGGCGCTGACCGACACCGGCCACCTCGACGTGGCGTACCGGCTGCTGCTCAACGACACGTACCCGTCCTGGGGTTACGAGATCGGCAAGGGTGCCACCACGATCTGGGAGCGGTGGAACTCGATCATGCCGGACGGCAGCTTCGGCGACGTCTCGATGAACTCCTTCAACCACTACGCCTACGGCGCGGTCGGGGACTGGATGTACCGCACCGTCGCCGGCATCGCTCCGGACCCGGCACACCCGGGCTACGCGCACCTGACCATCGCGCCGCGACCCGGCGGGGACATCCGGGCGGCGAAGGCGTCGTACCGGTCGATCCACGGCACCGTCGGCACCGACTGGCGGCTGGACGACCGGGGACAGCTCCGGCTGGCCGTCACCGTGCCGGGCAACACCACCGCCACGGTACGCATCCCGGCGGCGAGCCGGCACGCGGTCACCGAGGGCGGCCGGCCGGCGGAGCGGGCCGAGGGCGTACGGTTCGTCCGGCTCGACGGCGCCGACGCGGTCTTCGAGGTCGGCTCCGGCAGGTACGCCTTCGCCGTCGACCGGGTGCTCGGCGACCTGGGCGAGGCGGCCGACGCGGTCACCGAGGCGGCAACCGTCGCCGACCAGGTGGCCGGTGAGCTGCGCTGGCCGCTGGCGATCCAGTTGCGGGTCCGGGTCGCCCGGCTGACCGTCGACGCGGCGGCCGCCCGGCTGGCGTACCGGTACGGCGAGGGTGACGCCCGGGCCACCGGTGCCGCCGTACACCGGGCCCTGGCCACCGGCTCCGACCTGGACCGCTGGCTGGAGACCCAGGTGCGGGCCGGGCGGCTGTCGAGGACGGTCGCGGACCGGTTCGCCGCCCCGCTGACCCGGCTCGACCAGCGGCTCTCCGCGGCGTCGTCGGCCCTGGTCGGCGCGGTGGCCCGGCTCGACCTGCCGGTCGGCGAGGTGCTGCCCGGTGGCGTGTTCCGCGCGGCGGTGCTGCTGGAGAACGGCGGGAAGGACACCCTGACCGGGATGGTGTCCATGGTGGACGCGGGTGACGGGGTGACGGTGCGTCCGGTCGGTGCCCGGCCGGGCAGCGTCGCGCCGGGCCGGACGGTGCGGCACGAGTACGAGCTGCGGCTGCCGCCCGGCCAACCCGTCGGTACCCTGCCGCTGACCGCGTCGGCCGGCTACCGCTACCGGTCCGGCACCGCGACGCTGCCGCTGGCGGGCTCGCTGCCGGTGGCGCCGGCCGTCACCGTCGTCTCGACCACCGCAGAGCCGGCCTCGGTGGCGCCGGGCGGCACCGCCACCCTGCACACGGTGCTCCGCAACCGGTCCACCGTGCCGGTGCGGGGCGAGTTGACCGGCACCGCACCGGAGGGCTGGCGGGTCGAGCCCGGCAGCCGGCCGTTCGCGCTGGCCCCGGGCGCCGAGGCCACCCTGGACGGCACCGTCACCGCACCGCTGGCCACCACCGAGGGTCCGGCCGGGATCACCGTCGCCACCGGGCCGACCGAGGCGGAGCGCCGCACGCTCGAACTGCCGGTCCGGTTCGCCAACCCGCCGGGTACGGTGCTCGACCACGTCGACCTCGGCGTGGCCGCCTCCGAGCAGGGGCACCGGCTGCTCGCCTCGGAACACTCCGGCACCAGCGTGGAGGCCGGGCTGACCCGCCGCTACACCGACGTCACCCATCCGGGCGGCTGGTTCGAGTTCGACCTGGCCGTCGAGCCGGGCCAACCCTTCCTGCTCCGGGTCGTCGAGACGTACGACAACCCGCAGTCGAAGGACTACGACGTACTGGTCGACGGGGTGCGGGTGCACGCGCGGGCGTACCAGCGTACGGCCGGCGGGGGTGGCACGGTGAGCTACCAGTTCGTGGTGGACCGGCCGGAGTCGACGGCCGACGGGATGGTCCGGGTGCGCTTCCAGGACACCGGCGACGGCTACGACCCGTCCATCGCCGACGTCTGGTCGCTGCCGCTGCCGCCCGCTGCGGCCGCTCCACCGGCCTCCCCGGCCGGCCGCTGACGCCTCACCCGGTCCCTCCGGCCCGCCGGCTCTGGCCGGAGGCGGGACCGGGTGCCGGTCCGGTCGGCTACCTGGCGGGCTGGCCGGCGGGGCGGCGGCTGGATTCCCGGACGACGAGTTCCGGTTCGAAGACGACCTGCTGGTGACGATGTCCGGCCGGCTCGTTGACCTCGCCGAGCAGCAGTTCGGCGGCGGTCTGCCCGAGCCGCTGCCGGGGCTGGCGCACCGAGGTGAGCGGTACGGCCGCCGCGGCGGCGAAGTCGATGTCGTCGTAGCCGACCAGGGCGACGTCCTCGGGTACCCGGATCCGCTGCCGGGTCAACTCCTGGAGGACGCCGAGCGCCACCAGGTCGTTGGCGCAGAAGACGGCGGTGGCCCGGTTGTCCCGGGGCGCGCCGATCAGCCGGGCCGCGGCGTCCCGGCCGGCGGCCACGGTCATCGCCGGGGTGTCGAGCCGGGGCAGGTCGCGCTGGCCCAGTCCGGCCCCGGTCATCGCCTGCACCGCGCCGGCATGCCGGTCGCGTACCTGTTCCAGCCGGGCCGCGCCGACGAAGGCGATCCGCCGGTGCCCCGCCTCCAGCAGGTGGCGTACCGCCAGTTCGCCGCCGAGCCGGTCGTCCACCGAGACCGAGCAGAGGTTGGCGTGCCGGGATCGTCGGTCGAGCAGTACGACGTGGATGCCACGGTCGCGCAGCCGGAGCAGCCGGGCGCTGGCGTCGTCGACCGGGGTGATGAGTACGCCCTGCACCCGCTGCTCCTTGAGCAGGTCGAGGTAGGCGTCCTCCCTGGACCGGTCACCGTCGCTGTTGCAGAAGATCACCGCCATTCCGGCGGTGCCGATGGTGTCCTCGACGCCCTTGGCCAGGTCGGTGAAGAACGGGTTGGCCACGTCCAGTACGACGAGGCCGAGAGTGCGGCTGCGGCCCCGGCGCAGTTGCCGGGCGGCGTGGTTGGGCACGAAGCCGAGTTCGTCGATCGCCGCGAGGACCCGGGCCCGGGTCGCGTTCGAGACCAGGTCGGGCTGGTTGAGCACGTTGGAGACGGTGCCCATCGAGACTCCCGCGTGCCGGGCGACGTCGCGGATGCTCACCACGGAGGTCTCCCGCACGCTCTCCTCCTCCGCGTCGGCCGGTAACTGAATCGTGTCAAGGATGCCTGGCGGCCCCGGCGGCGGGGGGTACCTGGCCGGATGTGGCCAGCGCGCCGGCCGTTGTCGATGCCGACGGGCAGGACGTTGGCGATGATCATGGCATCAGTGCTGCCCAGCGTGGGGTTCCGCAGCGAGGAAAGGGCTTACCTGTGAGTAACGATTCGGTAACCGCCTTGAAATGCTTGACCCGCCGGGAAGGCGGCCTCTAGCGTCTTCATCACATTGGGCTGAAACGTTTCATGGCTGGAGGGCCGGATGCCCGAGCGTGCAGACCCGGGTACGGCGCGGCTGGCCCTGTCCGGCGTACGGAAGTCGTTCGGCGCGGTGCACGCGCTCGCCGACGTACGCCTCGAACTGCGGGCCGGCGAGGTGCACGCGCTGGTCGGGGAGAACGGTGCCGGCAAGTCGACCCTGGTGAAGGTCCTGGCCGGAGTGCACACCCCGGACGCCGGAGAGTTGACGATGAACGGTGCGCCGCTGACCCTGACCGGTCCGGCCGACGCCCGGGCGGCCGGGATCGCGGTGATCTACCAGGAGCCGACGCTCTTTCCCGACCTGTCGGTGGCGGAGAACATCTTCATGGGCCGGCAACCGCTGCGCGGCCTACGCCGGATCGACACCGCGACGATGCGTCGGCGCGCGACGGAACTCTTCGCCCGGCTCGGCGTACCGCTCGACCCGGACCGGCCGGCGCGCGGGCTCTCCATTGCGGACCAACAGCTCGTGGAGATCGCCAAGGCGCTCTCCTTCGAGGCCCGGGTGCTGGTGATGGACGAGCCGACGGCGGCGCTGTCGGGCGTCGAGGTGGAACGGCTCTTCGCGGTCGTCCGGTCACTGCGGGAGGCCGGCGCGGCGATCCTGTTCATCTCGCACCGCTTCGACGAGGTCTTCGCGCTCAGCCAGCGGATCACCGTGATGCGGGACGGGCGGTGGGTCTCCACCGACCCGGCCGAGGACCTCGACGTGGCCCAGGTGGTGCGCCGGATGGTCGGCCGGGAGGTCTCCCAGCTCTACCCGAAGGAGCAGACCGAGGCGGGCGAGGTCATCCTCCAGGTGCGCGGCCTGACCCGGCGCGGCGTCTTCGCCGACGTCGGTTTCGAGGTACGCCGGGGCGAGATCGTGGCGCTCGCCGGGCTGGTCGGGGCCGGACGCAGCGAGGTGGTCCGGGCCGTCTTCGGTGTCGACCCGTACGACGCGGGCGAGGTGCTGGTCGACGGCGTACGACTGCCCCGGAACCGGCCGGCGGCGGCGATGGCCGCCGGGCTGGCGCTGGTGCCGGAGGACCGCCGGCAGCAGGGGCTGGTGATGGAGTTGTCGATCGAACGCAACGCCACGCTGACCCGGCGCTGGCCGCTGGCCCGGTTCGGCCTGCTCGGCCGGGGTGCGGAGCGCGCTGCCGCGCAGACCTGGACCCAGCGGTTGCGGGTGAAGGCGGGACGGCTCGACGACCCGGTCTCCACACTCTCCGGCGGCAACCAGCAGAAGGTGGTACTGGCGAAGTGGCTCTCCACCACCCCGAAGGTGCTGATCGTCGACGAGCCGACCCGGGGGATCGACGTCGGCACCAAGGCCGAGGTGCACCGGTTGATGTCGCAGCTCGCCGGTGAGGGGGTTGCGGTGCTGATGGTCTCCAGCGAACTGCCCGAGGTGCTGGGCATGGCCGACCGGGTGCTGGTGATGCACGAGGGTCGGCTGGTCAGCGAGATAGCCCGGGACGCGGCGACCGAGGAGTCGGTGATGCTGGCCGCCACCGGGCAGGAAGGTGACGCGTGACGACCACGACCCGCCCGGAGCCGGCACCGGAGGCCGCGACGGCCCGGGGCCGCAGCGGCGCGGCCGGTGTCCGGCTCGGCCAGCGACTCTTCCTGGCCCGCGAGGTCGGCATCGGACTCGCGCTGGTCCTGCTGATCGCGGTGACCACGGCGGTGAACCCGAGATTCCTCTCCGGACAGGGCCGGCGGGACCTGATGCTCGGCGCGACCATCCTGGTGGTGCTCGCGGTCGGGCAGGCGATCGTCATCATCACCCGCAACGTCGACCTCTCGGTCGGCTCGGTGCTCGGCCTGGCCGCCTTCGCGACCGGAAAGCTGTTCCTGGCGATGCCGGGGGCACCGATCGTGCTCGCCCTGCTGGTCGGGGTCGGAATCGGCGTGCTCTGCGGCGTGCTGAACGGGGCGCTGATCGCGGTGGCCCGGGTACCGGCCCTGGTGGTCACCCTCGGCACCCTCTACGTCTTCCGGGGCATCGACTACTCGTGGGCGGCGGGACAGCAGATCAACGCCGCCGACATGCCGGCCGGCTTCAAGAGCATGGGTACCGCCGACCTGCTCGGCATCCCGCTGCTCGCCCTCTTCGCCGTGGCGGTACTCGTGGTCGCCGGCTTCTATCTGAAGTCCTACCGGGGCGGGCGGGAGTTGTACGCGATCGGTTCCGACCCGGCGGCGGCCCGGCTGCACGGGATCCCGGTCGGCCGGCGGGTGTTCGGGGCACTGGTCGTCAGCGGCGGCCTGGCCGGCCTGGCCGGGGTGCTCTACGCGGCCCGGTTCGGCACCCTCGACGCGGCGGCCGGCAGCGGGATCGAGTTGAACGTGGTCGCGGCGGTGGTGGTCGGCGGGGTGGCGATCTTCGGCGGCAGCGGCTCGGTGTACGGGGCGGCGCTCGGCGCCGTCCTGCTGAGCACCATCGGCAGCGCCCTGCCGGTGTTGAAGGTGAACCCCTTCTGGCAGCAGGCGGTGGTCGGGGCTCTGATCCTCGCCGCGATCGGATTGGACCGGGCGCTCGCCGCGCGGGTGGCCCATCGGCTTCGAGGAAGGAAGGCCCGTGGCGCCTGACAGGACGGGCCGGCCGGCCCGCTGGGTTTCCACCCTCGGCACCTGGGACGTACTGGTGATCGTCGTCCTGGCCGTGGTGGTGATCGGCGCGTCGGTACTGGTCGAGGGCTTCGCCACCGCCCGGTTCTGGGGCTTCCTGCTGCTGGACATCGTGCCGATCGCGCTCATCGCGCTGCCGATGACGCTGATCGTAATCACCGGCGAGATCGACCTCTCGGTGGCCAGCATGCTCGGGCTGGCCAGCGCGGTCCTCGGCCAGCTCTGGGTGACCGGCCTGCCGCTGGCGCTGGCCGTACCCCTGGTGGTGCTGCTCGGCGCCCTGCTCGGCGCGGTCAACGGGCTCTTCGTCGCCGGGTTCGGCCTGCCGTCCCTGGCGGTGACGATCGGCACCCTCGCGCTGTACCGCGGACTGGCGTACGTGGTGCTCGGCGACCGGGCGGTCGCGGACTTCCCGATCGGCTGGACCGGCAACTCGATCGAGGCGCTGCCCGGCACGACGGTGCCGTGGGTGGTGCTGCCGCTCGCCGTCCTCGCGATCGGGTTCGGGGTGCTGCTGCACGCCACCCCGATCGGTCGCGGCCTCTACGCGATGGGCAACAACGACCAGGCCGCCACCTTCGCCGGCATCGCGGTGGTCCGGACCAAGTTCTGGCTCTACGTGGTCACCGGCGCGATCGCCGCCCTCGCCGGAGTCTTCTGGACCATGCGGTACGCCAGCGCCCGCGCCGACAACGGGGCCGGGCTCGAACTGTCGGTGGTGGCGGCGGTACTGCTCGGCGGCGTCTCCATCTTCGGCGGCCGGGGCACCCTGGTCGGCGTACTGGCCGGCGTGCTGCTGCTGATGACCCTGCGCAACGCACTCCAACTCGCCGACGTGCCGGCCGACACCCTGACCGTGGTCACCGGCACCCTGCTCATCATCTCCGTCGTCGGGCCGAACGCGGCCGGCATGCTCCGGGCGCGGATGCGACGGCGACGACCCGCCGCACCGCCGGTGGCGGGCGCCGAGAGCGCCTGACCACTGAACCTTTTATGTCAAGGAGGACCGGTATGACCGTCATGCGATCCAGAGGCGTACGGATGGGCGCCGCCGCCGCGGCCCTGGCGGCGTTGCTGCTCAGTGCCGGCTGCGCGAGCGACGAGGGCACCCCGTCGGGCGGTTCCTCCGCCGGTGGCGGCAGCTCGATCAAGGAGGGGCTGAGCGTCGCCTTCCTGCCAAAGCAGGTGAACAACCCGTACTTCACCGTGTCGGACAACGGTGGCAAGGCGGCGGTGGAGGAGTTCAAGGGGGAGTACAAGGAGGTCGGTCCCTCCGAGGCGAGCGCCTCCTCACAGGTCAGCTACCTCAACACGCTGACCCAGCAGGGCAGCGACGTGATCGTCGTCTCGGCCAACGACCCGAACGCGATCTGCGGGGCGGTCAACCAGGCCCGGCAGGGCGGCGCGAAGGTGGTCACCTTCGACTCCGACACCAACCCCGACTGCCGGGACCTCTTCGTCAACCAGGTCACCGGGCAGGGGATCGCGGAGAACCAGGTCAAGCTGATCTCGGACGCGATCGGCGGCCAGGGCAAGATCGCGATCCTGTCGGCGACCGCGAACGCGACCAACCAGAACGCCTGGATCGAGCTGATGAAGACCGAGCTGAAGAAGCCGGAATACAGCGGGATCCAGCTCGTCACCACGGTCTACGGCGACGACAAGGACGAGAAGTCGTTCCAGGAGACCCAGGGCCTGCTCTCCGCCCACCCCGACCTGAAGGGCATCATCTCGCCGACCACCGTCGGGGTCGCGGCGGCCGCCCGCTACCTCTCCGGGTCGCAGTACAAGGGCAAGGTGGCGCTGACCGGACTGGGTACCCCGAACCAGATGCGCGAGTTCGTCAAGAACGGCACGGTGAAGAGCTTCGCGCTCTGGAACCCGGCGGACCTCGGCTACCTGGCCGCGTACGCCGGTGCGGCCCTCGCCTCCGGGATGATCACCGGCAAGGAGGGTGACAAGTTCACCGCCGGCAAGCTGGGTGAGTACACCGTCGGCGCCCAGGGTGTCGTGGTGCTCGGCCCGCCGACCGTCTTCGACGCCGCCAACATCGACCAGTTCGACTTCTAGGCGCAGCCGTCCCGGCGCCGCCGTCGGGCACCGACGGGTCCACCGTCGCGGGTCCGACGGCGGCGCCGGGCATCGGCGGCACGACGGCCCGGCCGGAGCGGCGTCCGGCCGGAGCGCGGATCGGAGCAGGAACGGGCAACACCGCGCGGTGAGGAGGGAGTGGCGCCGTGACCGTACCGATCGTGCAACGCCATCCACTGGACGACGAGGAACTGGCCCTGCTGCGACTGCTCGCCCAGGGGCTTCCGGTCGACGCGGTCGCCCGCCGGCTGGAGATGTCGGAGCGGACGGTCCGGCGACGAACCCGGGCCATCTGCGACCGCCTCGGCGTGCCGGCGCCGATCTCCGCGGTGGTCTGGGCGGTGCGGCACGGACTGCTCTGACGGACCGGCCTGCGCGGACCCGTTCCGCACAGCAAGCCCGACGCGTGCGTCGGCGGGTCAGCCGGGGAGGCCGGGGGCGTCCTCCGGGACGACCACGTACTGCCGCAGGTAGAGATCCTGGAAGGTGACCGGGCCGCGCGGGCCCGGCACGTGGTCCACGTTGATCCCGGTCTCCGGCACCCCGTGCAGCTTGAAGCCGTCCAGTAGCCGGGTCGAGGCGTTCCAGAAGACCCCGGTGCCGATCGCGGTGGCGATGAACCGCTCGGCGGCGGCCGGATCCTCGGTCACGATCGTCGCGGCGAGCCCCGAGGTCTCGGTGTTGGCGATCGTCACCGCCTCGGCCAGATCGGCCACCTCGGCGATCGTCACCGTCGCCTCCCGGCCGCTGTCCAACGCCCACTCGTAGCCGACCGGGTGGTCGTACGGCGGCAGCGAGACGCGTACGCCCAACTCCGTCAGCGCCGCCTCGAAGCGCGGCACCGCTGCCCCGGCCACGTCCCGGTGCACCAGCAGCAGGTTGACCCGGTTGCAGACGCCCAGCCGGTCCAGGCCGGCGACCAGCAGTCCGGTCGCCCGGTCCAGGTCGGCGGCCGCGTCGACGTAGAACACTCCGCCACCGTCGGCGTGTGCCAGCGTTCGCACGCCGTGCCGGGCCGCCTCGGCGCCGAGCGAGCGGGTGGCGTCGCCACTGCCCCGGAGGATCACCAGCGGAATCAGGTCGGTCTGCCGGACCAGCGCGACAGCGCTCGCCCGGCTCGCGTCCGGCAGCAGTTGGATCGCGTCCGGATCGAGCCCGACGTCGCGCAGCCCGGGGGCGATGACCTGCTGGTGGAGCGCGTTCGCCGAGGTCAGCGCGGCAGACCCGGTGCGTAGCACGCCCGCGTTGCGGGACTTCACGAGTTGGGAGGCGACGTCGACGGTCACGTTGGGCCGGGCCTCGAAGTTCGCCCCGATCACCCCGACCGGCCGGCGGCGCTCGGAGAGCCGCAGTCCGCCCGGCAGCGACCGCAGCGGCGTCTCCCGGGCCGGGAACGGCGCCTCGGCGAGCAGCCGCAACTGGTCGGCCATCCCCTTCAGCCGGGCGGTGTCGAGCCGGAGCCGGTCCTGTAGCGCCGGGCTCATCCCGGCGGCCCTGGCCGCCTCGACGTCCTGCTGGTTGGCGGCGAGGATCTCGCTCTCGGCGGAGACCAACCGGTCGGCCATTGCGGTCAGCGCGGAGTCGATCACCGAATCCGGTGCCTCGGTCAACCCGGCCGCCCCGGCCCGGGCCCGCCGTCCGCACTCGGCGACCAGGGCGTGCACGCGGTCGTCCGCTCCGCCCGGGGCTCCGTCGGTCGCCTCGATCGAAACCATCTGCCGGTCTCCTTCGCCGTCCTCGTCCGCCGCCATGCTATGCCGCACCCTGGTGGCAGCCACCGAGTCTGGCACGTTTGTTCAACGAGAGAGCAATGGTGTCCGCTATTCAGGACCGCCCGGCTCCGCGCACCGCCGCGACGGGCGGCGCAGGGGCTCCGGTCGCGCATGATCGGAGTACGGATAGGGTCCCCGCCATGTCGAAAAAGCTGGTGCGGGTCGCCTTCCTCGACGCCGACACCGGAGCGCAGATCGGTCGCAGCGAGCTGCCGCTCGGCCAACTGCCGGAGAGCTTCCAGCCGGCGACCACGCTGGAACTGGCCGGCGCCGTCTGGTCGGTCGAACGCGCCGAGCCGCCGACGGCGGCACAGTTCGGCGCGACCGGCACCCTCACCCTGACACTGCGCCGGATGGAGTCGGTCCCGCCCGGCGACATCCTCTACTCACTGCCGACGCTCTGTGCCGCCGTGCCGGCGGTCGCCGCCGCACCGGCCGGTGCCGACCGCCTCGAACTGCACGAGGACGACTGGCGGCAGGTGGAGCTGGTCAGCGCCGACCTCGGCGACGAGGTGCAGGCCGAACTGCGGGCGGTACGCCGCAGCTTCGAGCAGCACGCCCGCCGGGACGAGCAGGGGCGGGTCTACGGCTTCCAGGGCATCCACATCCGCAGCCAGCCCGTCCGGCCGCTCTCCGGGCCGGTGTCCCGGAACCGCCTGCTGAACCTGCTGCCGTCCGACGCCCGGAGCAGGGGCGGGATCGGCTTCCGCGGACAGCCGGGGATCGTGCCCAGCTCGTTCGCGCTCTCCGTCGGGCGGGTACTGCTGTACGGGCTCGCCGACGGCGACTCGCTCGCCGTACTGGCCGTGCAGACCGAGCCGGGACCGGCGGCGGAACCACAGCCGGAGTTCGTCGCCGCCCTGGAGCGGGTGATGCGCGAGGCGGACCTGCTGCTCGTCGACTGGTGCCGGTTCGCCGTCGTCGTACCGGCCTCGATCGGCGACTACCTGGCGGCCACCGGGGCGATCGGCCGAAGCTGACCGCGACGCACCGCGACCGGCTGGACACGGCCGCCTAGACTCGGCCCATGCCCTCCGGCGTTGTCGACCTCGAAGGGCTGGCCCGGGACGCCGCGTTGGGCGACCGGGACGCCCTGGACCGCCTCCTCGTCGCGGTGCGCCCCGACGTGTTGCGGATGTCCGCGCGCTTCCTGCCCAACCGGGAGGACGCCGAGGAGGCGTGCCAGGACACCCTGCTGGCGGTGGCCCGGGGGATCGCCGGGTTCGACGGCCGGTCGGCGTTCCGGACCTGGCTGCACCGGGTGGCGGCGAACCGGGCCCGGTCGACGTACGCGGCACTGCGCCGACGGTTCGAGGCGGAGGGGTCCGGTGGGCCGATGCCGGAACCACCCGACCCGCGCCGCACCAGCGTGATCGCGGGAACCCGACTGGACCTGCTCGACGCGCTGGACGCGATCGGCCCCGATCTCGCCGAGCCGGTGGCGCTGCGGGACGTCCTCGGCCTGCCGTACCGGGAGATCGCCGGGCTGCTGGGCGGGCCGGAGGGCACCGTCAAGTCCCGGATCCACCAGGGGCGGCGGCGGTTGCGGGACCTGCTCACCGACGCGGGGGTCTGATCCGGTGCGCCGCAGGCGGTCCCGGCCCGCCGCCCGGCCCGGGCGGCCCGTCCCGGCAGGCGCCGGAGCCCACCGGTTCGGCCGAGCAGAGCTGGTCGCCCCCGACGCGGTGCGGCCCGTCCCGGCCGGTCACCACCGCTGGCAGGTGGTCCTGGGCGTGCTGCTCGCCCCGGTACTGGCGGCCGGATGCGGCTCGGCGCCGGTCGCACCGCTGCCCGGACAGTGGCCCACCCCGACGCCGTCCGGCACCGCCACCGCAAGTCCGATCTCCGAGGTTTCGTCCCCGCCGTCCGGCGCGCCGCTGCCGTCGGCCACCCCGGCCGTCTCCGCCCCGGCCGGTACGCCCCGACGCACCCGCACGCCGCCCCGGACCTCACCGACGGTCGACCTCTCCCCGGCCTGCCTTCCGGCGGTCATCTACACCGTGGACGGCTCGGACCCGGCGGCGATGCCCGAGGCGCTCTGCCTGACGGTGGCCGCGATCCTGCGGATCCAGAACGTCGGGCCCGGGACCGTCACGGCGACCCCGCCGGAGCAGGTCGCCCAGCACTGGGAAGGTGGCGTGGTCGACTGCCGGATGCTGCGTCCGGGCACCGTCACGGTCGAGATCACGGGCGAGACGGGCAGCCACACCATCACGGTGCTGGTGGTCGAGTGACCGGCGGAGTCGGGCCGGACGGCGTTCCGGTGCCGGGCGAGTCGGCCGGTGCGGCGGATCAGCGGCGTACCCGGATTCCGGCCAGGAGCGTGTCGACGAAGTCGGCCGAGGCGTCCGCCGGGGGCGCGATCTGCGCGTACACCAGGCCGGCCGCGTGTGGGGCGAGCCCGGCGGCCTCCACGATCGCCGGTTTGCCGCGACGGCAGGCGGTGAACGCGGCGACGTACCAGTCGACGTCGCCGCGCCGGACGGTGCGCGCCGGGGCCGCCGCGCACTCGGCGTGCGGATGCTCGGCGACGTACCCGGCCGGGTCGTGTCGCTCGGCCAGGCTGCGGGAGAGTCCGACGAACGCCCCCGGCACGGCCGGGTCGGTCGGCCAGCGTTCCGGATCCGGTGACATCACCAGCGCCGGTTCCAGCTCGCCGTCCGGCCCGCGCTGGCCGATCCAGCCGGAACCCGTGGCCTGCCAGCCCTCCGGTAGGGCGACAGTGATCCGGCCGGTCGAGTCCGCGCCGATCCGACTGTCGCCGCCGAGCCAACCGGGGCCGAGCGTGCCGAGCACGGTCGCCGCCAGCGCGGTGGTGCCGAGCAGCGCGGCGGCCCAGAACCGTCGGGGCAGTGGCCGGGACGGCCGTCGGGTACGGGTGGTCGGTCCGGCGTCGACGGCCCGGTCGAGCGCGGTGGCGAAGGCGGCGGCGTCCGGATAGCGCTCGGCCGGCGTCCGTGCGGTCGCCCGGCGGAGCACGGCCGCGACCTCCGGGGGTACTCCGGCGCGCAGTTCCGAGACCTCCGCCGGGTCGTCGTCGGGGCCGGACGCGCCGAGCAGCGTCATGCCGAGGCGGCCGAGCCCGAACACGTCGGCCCGGGCGTCCACCACCGCCGACGCGGAGTCCTGCTCCGGAGCCATGTATCCGGGGGTGCCGGCCCGGGCGGTCAGCCCGGAGGCGGCGGCGAGCGCCTTGGCGAGCCCCAGATCGGCGATCAGCACGGACTCGCCGGTACCGTCCCGACCCGACTCGCTGTCGTGCGCCGCGCTGTCGCCGTCCGGGCTGTCGCCCTCGGTTCCGCCGTGCGCTGACCGTACGGGAGGGGCGGCGGGTGATCGTGGAGCGGTGCCGCCGTCGGGCACGGCACCCTCCACCACGGAGTTCTCGGGCGCCGCGCCGTCGGATGCCGTTCCGTCCACCGTGCTGGGGTGGCGGTCGGCGGCGGACGGCCGTGGCTGGAACAGCACGTTGCCGGGGGTCAGGTCCCGGTGCACGATGCCGTGCGCGTGCAGCACGCTCACTCCGGCGGCGACCTCGCGCAGCACCCGGAGTGCCGGATCGACCGGCATCGGCCCGGCGGCGAGGCGGTCCCGCAGGCTGCCGCCCGCCGCCCAGGCCATCACCAGGTACGGCCGTCCGTCCGCCAACTCGCCGACCGAGTAGACCCGGACGAGGCGCTCGTGGTCCAGCCGCCACAGCAGGCGGGCCTCGTCCAGGAAGCGTTCCCGGACCCGCAGGTCGTGGCACCAGTTCTCGGCAAGTATCTTGATCGCCACCCGGGCGTCGAGCGCCGGGTCGTGGCCCAGCCAGACGGTGGCGAACGAACCGAAGCCCAGCAACCGCTCGACGCGGTAGGGGCCGATCCGCCGGGGCGGGTTCACGGGGGTGGCTGGGGGCGCTCGCGGGTCGCCGGGCCGTTCGTGCCGCAGAGCGCCACCAGGCGAGAACCGCTGGTCACCCGCTCAGGATAACCTCCGGTGACCCGCCGGCTACCTGGCTGGCCCGGGACCGCCGGACCAGCCGGCCGGTCCGCCCGGCTGGCGGTCGGTTGGTCCCGGCTCCGGCCTGGTTCTGTTGGGGCCACCACTGCCGGAAGCCCGACAGCGTCCGGGGCAGGGCCGGCTGTCCACCGGTCGGTGGACAGCCGGATTCCGTCCTGTGGTCGTCCCGGGTCGCCCCGCCGGGCGGAAGCATCGAGGCATGACAGTCATCAGTGCGTACGGGCTGCGCAAGACGTACGGCGGCCGGGTGGCGGTGGACGGGATCGACCTGACCGTCGACCGTGGTGAGGTCTTCGCGCTGCTCGGCCCGAACGGCGCGGGCAAGACGTCCACGATCGAGATCCTGGAGGGGTACCGGCGCCGGGACGGCGGCACGGTCTCCGTGCTCGGCGAGGACCCCGGTACCGCCGGCCGGCGCTGGCGGGCCCGGATCGGCATCGTGTTGCAGACCGCAACCGACGCCGCCGAGCTGACCGTCCGGGAAACCGTGCGCCACCTCGCCGGGTACTACCCCGAGCCGCGCGACCCGGACGAGGTGATCGAGGTGTGCGGGTTGGCCGGAAAGGCCGGCGCCCGGATCCGTACCCTCTCCGGCGGCCAGCGCCGCCGGCTCGACGTGGCCCTCGGCATCGTCGGCCGGCCGGAGCTGCTCTTCCTGGACGAACCGACCACCGGCTTCGACCCGGAGGCGCGCCGGCAGTTCTGGACGCTGATCCGCCGCCTCGCCGACGAGGGCGGCACGATCCTGCTCACCACGCACTACCTGGACGAGGCCGAGGCGCTGGCCGGCCGGCTCGCGGTGCTCGCCGGTGGCCGGATCATCGCCGAGGGCCGCCCGGAGACCATCGGCGGCCGGGCGACCGCGACGGCCACCGTCACCTGGCGGGACGCCGACGGCGACCACCGGGAGCAGACCCCCGACCCGGCCGCCCTGGTGGCCCGGCTGACCGCCCGGGCCGGCGGGACGTTGACGGACCTGCGGGTACACCGGCCCAGCCTGGAAGACGTCTACCTCGACCTGATCGGAGAACGTCGATGACCGCCACCACCGGCACGCCGACCCCGGCGGTACGGCTGCCGTCCACCCCACGGATCGGCCTGGCCCGGGGAGCCGTCGAGCTGAAGCAGTTCTTCCGGCAACGGGACGCCGTGGTCTTCACCTTCGCCTTCCCGGCCTTCATCGCGCTGATGCTCGGGCTGATCTTCGACGAGCCGGCGCACGGCGCACCGGAGGTCGCCATCAGCCAGGTCTTCGTGGTCGGGATGATCGCGTACGGGATCGTCTCCACCGCCTTCATCAGCGTGGGGGTGGGGATCGCGCTCGACCGCGAGGACGGCACGCTGAAGCGGCTGCGCGGGACGCCGGCCAGCGCGGTCGCGTACTTCCTCGGCAAGATCTGCCTGGTCGCGGTCTCCACGGCCGGCGGGATCGCCCTGCTGCTGGCGGTCGGGGTCGTCCTGTTCGACCTGCGGCTGCCGACCGATCCGGGGCGGTGGCTCACCTTCGGCTGGTTGCTGGCGCTCTCCGTCGTCGCCTGCACGCTGCTCGGCATCGCGGCCAGTTCGCTGGCCCGCTCGGCGAAGAGCGCCCCGGCGGTGCTCAACCTGCCGGCCATCGCGCTCCAGTTCGTCTCCGGGATCTTCGTGCTGAACGACGCGCTGCCCGAGGGGATGCTGAGGGTGGCATCGTTCTTTCCGGTGAAGTGGATGGGGCAGGGGTTCCGGTCGGTCTTCCTGCCGGACAGCATGATGGCGCAGGAGGCGGCGGGTTCGTGGGAACACGGCAGGACGGCGCTGGTGCTCGGCGCCTGGTGCGTCGGGGGTCTGCTGATCTGCCTGCTGACGTTCCGGTGGACCGGGCGCGAGAGCCGCTGACCAGGCGGTCCGGGGGACGGGCGAAGTGGGAGGTCGACGGGTGATCAGGGTGCTGCTGGTCGACGACCATCCGGTGGTCCGGGCCGGGCTGCGCGGCATGTTGCAGACCGAACCCGACCTGGAGGTGGTCGGCGAGGCCGGATCGGGTCCGGAGGCGGTCACGATGGCCCGCGCGCACCGGCCGGACGTGGTCCTGATGGACCTGCGGATGCCGGGCATGGACGGGGTGCACGCCACCGGGGCGATCCTGCGCGAGTCGCGGAGCAGTCGGGTGCTGGTGCTGACCACCTACGAGAGCGACGCCGACATCCTGCGCGCGGTGGAGGCCGGTGCCATCGGCTACCTGCTGAAGGACGCCACCAGGACAGCACTCACCGCCGCCATCCGGGCCGCGTCCCGGGGCGAGACGACACTCGCGCCGTCGGTCGCCGGCCGGCTGGTCCGGCAGGTACGGGGACCGGCGGCTCCGACGCTCTCCGCCCGGGAGGTGCAGGTGCTCGGCCTGGTCGCCGAGGGGCGGACGAACGCCGAGATCGGCCGGGCCCTGCACATCAGCGAGGCGACGGTCAAGACGCACCTGCTGCGTACGTTCAGCAAGCTCGACGTCTCCGACCGGACCGCCGCGGTGACCACCGCGATGGCCCGGGGACTGCTCGGATAGTCGACCGGCGCCAAAGGGTGGCCCACCGGGGTCAACGGTCCGCCGTGGTCAGCGCCCCGAAGTCGTCGACGAAGCGAGGCGATAGTCGAGCCAGCGCCGCGCGGTCGTCCCCGCTCCAGTCGTTGGTGGCCCCGGCGATGGTGTCTCTGCGTCCGGAAGCGCGGCGGGGGTGCCGGCGGGCTGGCCGCGCCGTCGCGACATGCCCGCCAGGGCGCGGCGCCGCTGCGACCTTCTCAGCGCCACGAGGGCGGTGGTGCGGTCAGTGTGTTTGAGTCTCCCAGACCGGCTGCTGGGGCTCGTCGTTGTGCACGACGATGTCGGCGTGACGGGTCGGGCGGACCGTAGCGAGGTAGAGCTGTTGGGAGGGGATGTAACGCTCGCGCCAGCGCCGTTCGACTTCGGCCCGGGATGACACCCGGCGCTCTCGGATCACGGCGCGATCCACGGTCTTCTCGAGTGCTGTCGACACGAAGATGCGCAGGTCCCATCGATCAACCAGTTCCGGGCGCATGAGGAAGACGCCGTCGAAGAGCAGCACGGCGTCGGCCGGGGCAGTGCTGACCGGCGGGGACAGCACGGTATCCGTGGTGCGGTCGTAGGCCGCGGGTTGGAAGCGTCGATCTCCGCCGGGGCCGAGCGGATCGAGCAGCACCCGGTTCAGCGCGTCGTGGTCGTGGGTGTCGTGGTAGCAGCCTTCGGCCGAGTACTCGCCGCGCGGATAGCGCTGTGCCCGGGGGAAGAGGAAATCGTCGATCGTCGCGCGGATGACGTCGCGGCCCTGTTCTTCGCGCAAGATGGCGGCCAGCTCGTCGGCGAGGGTGGTCTTGCCGGCGGCGGGCGGTCCGTCGATGGCGACCCGCGTCGGGTGTGCGACGGTGACGGACCGGACTGCCTCAGCCAGGCGGCCGAGCATCTCGGCGCGAGTGCCCTGGTCCATGTCCTGCCCCGTCCTGGTCTCGCCAAGGTCGCCGTGTCGGGCCGACCTTATCCGGGTCAGCCTCTTCGCGCCCGCCAATGCCCGAGTGAGCGAGATAGTCGCATGCGGACCTGGCTGCGGTCGTGGCGCGAAGGGAATGCCATGCCGGTGCTGGTCGCCCGTTGTCGCGGGACCGTTCTTGCCGCCACGACCGGTCGTCCGGAGATCGGCCGGCCCGGCGGCAGAGCGTTCGCCGCTGGCGGGGGTGAGTGGCCGGGCCTGCCGCCCCGGTCAGGACGCCGGGTTGCTCTCCTCGTCGAGGAGTTCCCGGACCCGGGGGATCACCTGGGTGGCGTACCGCTCGATCGTCTCCATCATCCGCTCGTGCGGCAGCGTGCCGGCCGAGTACTTCAGGTCGAAACGCTGCACGCCGAGGACCCGTACCGTCCGGGCGATCTTGCGGGCCACGGTCTCGACCGAACCGACGTGCCAGGCACCGTTGGCGATGTCGGCGTCGAAGCGGCTCCGGGTCATCGGCGGCCAGCCGCGCTCGGCGCCGATCCGGTTGAACAGCACCCGGACGTGCGGCCAGAGCAGGTCGGCCGCCTCCTGGTCGGTCTCGCCGACGAAGCCGGGCGCGTGCACCGCGACCGGCAGCGGCTCCTTGCCGAACTCGGCGAGCGCCCGGTGGTAGAGCTGCACGTACGGGGCGAACCGGGCCGGCTCGCCGCCGATCACGGCCAGCACCAGCGGAAAGCCGTACCGGGCGGCGCGGACCACCGACTCCGGGCTGCCGCCGACACCGATCCGGGTGCGGATCCGGCCCGACTCCGTCTTCGGATAGACGTGCTGCTTCGTCAGGGCTGCCCGTACCGTTCCCTCCCAGGTGACGGCGTCCTCGGTGAGCAACTGCGACATCAGCTCGGTCTTCTCCTCGAAGAGCCGGTCGTAGTCGGTCAGGTCGTAGCCGAAGAGCGGGAACGACTCGATGAAGGAGCCACGGCCCAGGGTGATCTCCGCCCGGCCCCGGGCCAGCGCGTCGAGGGTGGCGAACCGCTCGTAGACGCGTACCGGGTCGTCGGAGCTGAGCACCGTGACCGCGGTGCCGAGCCGGATCCGTTCGGTGCGGGCGGCGATCGCCGCCAGCACGATCTCGGGGGCCGAGACCGCGTAGTCGTCCCGGTGGTGCTCGCCGAGCCCGAAGCCGTCGACGCCGAGCCGGTCGGCCAGCACGGCCTCCTCGACCACGTTCCGGATGACCTGGGCGTACGGCACCGGGTTGCCCTCGGCGTCGGCGGTGACGTCGCCGAAGCTGTCCAGACCGAATTCCACGGCCGTCGCCATCTCGTCCTCCAACGCCTCACGCCGGTCGTACCCGTGCCGCCGGCTCTCCGGGCGGTGTAACGGCGCTGCCCAGGACGGCATTCCCGCCCGAGCGGGTGCGAAACGCCACCTGACGGCGCGTCGACCGTCTCCCGTCACCGGCTGTACAGGGTTGTTTGCTCGAACTTGTCGATGGCCGCTAACGTACGCTCAGCGTTCCTCGCCTCGTCCCGCCCCTAAGGAGAGCCATGCAGCCGTGGCGCAGGTTTGTAGGTACCCTCCTGGCCGCGACCGGAATGGTCGCCCTCGCCTTCACCGGTCCGGCCACCGCGGCGCCGAGCGGGTCGGCCCCTCTCGCCGCCATCGCCTGCCGCTACGAGTACCAGCTCAGCAACGTGTGGCAGGGCGGCTTCACCGGGACGGTGAAAGTCACGAACACCGGCGCCCAGCCGATCGAGGACTGGCGGCTCGCGTTCGACCTGGCTCCCACTACCGCTCGGATCACGCAGGCCTGGAACGGCCTCCTCATCTCGTTCTACGCCCCGGTCCGGATCAACGCCCCGAGTTGGGCCGAGGACCTGTATCCCGGTCAGGCTCACGAGATCGGGTTCTCCGGTGAGTTCGTCGGGGAACAGTCCGCCGTCTGGATCTCCAACGTCAAACTGAACGACACCTCCTGCAGTTTCACCTGACCCGACGTCGGTCCCGGTTGACCGACGCTGTCCCAGCCGGCTGCCCGCTCGGCCGGTGGATCGCCGTCGGCGGGTAATGGTGTCGTCCGGCCATCGTCGATCCGGGTACGGTGACCCGGCCGGCCGCGGGACTCAGGTACGACTTCCGGAACCCGCCTCTACAGCGATGATTCGCAGTTCGTGCCCTCATTCCCCGGCCGGCTTCCGCCACCCGCCCCGACGGAGGTCGTCGTGCTGTCGCTGCCGGACCGGGTCGCCTGCGAGGACGTGGTCATGTTCGTCAACGCGGCGGTCACCTCGACGGGGCAGCGCGAGTTCCGCTCGGGCGCCGCCGAGCAGCGGATGTCGCTGTCGTTCCTGCACGACTACGTGCTCGGCAACTACCGCGACCTGTACGCCGCGACCCTGGCGCTGGACGTCAACGACTTCAACGCCGCGCTGGTGGTGACGAACCTGCTCCGCACGGCGCGGGAGGCCGACCCGGATCGGCGGGCGGCGGAGGGACGGCTGATCGCGGCCCGGTTGCGGCTGCTGCCGCCGCAGCGGGCGTACCGGGTCTTCGGCGAGCTGCGCCGGCTGGGCGTGAACAACCGGCGTACCCGGGCGATCATCCGGGACTGGCTGGCGGCCCGGCCCGACCCGGCCCTCGACGCGGTCAAGTACCGCCGCGGACTCGCCGTCGCCGCCCGGCACGCGCATCTGGCGCTGCCGGGGGAGTTGGGCACGGTGCTCTTCGACTGGCGCCGCCCGAAGCGGTACGACACGCCGCTGCTGGAGACCTGGCGCCGGGCGCACTACGAGCAGCGGTCGCTGTACGGGCTGCCCTACACCGCCGCCGAGGGGCTGGCCGCGCTGCACGGCATCGACCGGGCCCGGTTCCTGACCAACATCGCCCCGAAGCTGACCGGTGCCGAGCGGCTCCGGTTGCAGTCCTCGGGCCGCCGGCTCGGTGTGGCGACAATCGGGATGGAGCTGTCCCGGGCCCCGCTGACCCGGCTCGCCGGTTACGTGCTGTCGCTGCCCCTGGCCGAGCGGGTCGAGCGGCGCACCGAACTGACCGACGCGTTGCGGACCGCCGCCCGCCGGGCCGCGGGCCGGCAGGCCGGTAGCTGGGGCCGGGTGGTGGCGGTGCTGGACGACAGCTACTCGTCGTCCGGGTCGCGGGTCAAGCGCCGCCGTCCGCTGGCGGTGGCGCTGGCCACCCATTTCCTGCTCGGGGTGCTCGCCGCCGACTACACCGGCCTCTGGCTGCACCACCGGGGCGATCCGTTGCTGGTCCGGGCGATCGGGCCGACCGGGCTGGGGGAGCGGTTGGTGGACGGGTTGGCGCACCGGCCGGACCGGCTGGTCGTGGTCTCGGACGGTTGGGACAACGCGCCACCCGGGCTGGCGGCGGAGGTGCTCCGGGTCTGGGATGCCCGGCTCGACCCGGATCGGCGGACCTCCGTCGTGCACCTGAACCCGGTGTACGACAGCGACACCTTCGACGTGCGCCGGCTCGCGCCGGGGGTGGCGACCGTCGGGGTACGCGACGCCGAGGACGCCGCCGCGCTGGTCGAACTCGCCCGCTTCGCCACCGGTACGGCGAGCTTCGGCGAACTGCGCCGGCATCTCGACGACCGGGTCGACCGGTTTCTCGCCGAGCAGCCGCACCCGGACGACGGCAAAGACCACAGTGGACGGAAAGGAGGCGACGGATGAGCACGGCGCAGCCCGTCGGTGGTGGTGCCGACGCGGGCCCGCCGGGAGCGCACGAGTTGCGGCTGACCGGCCTGTACGCCGGCCCGGACCAGGTCTGGGGCGCTGTCCGGCTGCAACCGCTGCTGCGTACCGAACCCCTCACCGACCTGCGGCTGCATCCCCGGCTGTACGACCCGGACGAGTTGTCGGTCGTCGCCGTGGGCCCGCGCACCGGGTACGTCGCCTACATCCCGCACGCCTTCGTGGCGAGCTGGACCGGTGACGGCAGCCCGGCCGCCGCGTACGGCACCCAGTTGGTCGACCCGGCGACGGACCGTCCACCCCGGGGCATCGGGTTGCACTTCCACCGCCGGATGGCCCGCCGGGAGGAGAAGCGCCGGCTGCGCTTCCTGCCGCTGCACCTGGCCCTGGAGGGCTTTCTCGGGTTGCAGTTCGGCGGGCCGCCGATCGCCTGGCAGGAGTGGACCCGCCGGGCCGTCAACCGTGGCCTCTCGCCCCGGGCCGAGGCCGCGTACGCCGGCACCGAGATTCCCGGCCTCGGCGACGCGCTGCGGATCTTCGAGATCCACCCGGGACAGTGCGGCATGCTGCTCTACGTCGCGGACGCCCTCGCCGCAGCCCTGGTGGTGCCGCACCCCGAGGACTACCTGGCCCTGCACAGCACGCTGCTGGGTGACCTCTACGGCGAGCTGGTCCACCAGTACGCCCAGCTCTATCCGGCGGTACCCGAGTTCCCGGCCCGGATCGACGGGTCCCGGGTGTACGGCCTGGCCGACCTGCGCGCCGAGGTGGCACGGGGCCGGGCCGGCTGGGCGGAACCGCGGCACCTGACGGCCGACGGGCTCTTCGGCGGAGAGCACCGCACGGTCGAGTCGGTGTACCGGATGGGCCCGTTCACGCTGTCCCGGTTCCTGCCGCCGTTCCACCCCGACCGCGAGAACCACGTCGGCGAGAGCATCACCGACGCCGACGGCCGGCTCGGGTACCTGAAGACCTTCCGGCTCTCCGCCGCGCAGGCCCGCCGGGGGCACCTGCTCGGCCGGCTCGCCGCGCACGACTGGGAGCTGGACGCCACCGCCGCCGCGCTCGGCACCGACCGGGCCGGCCTGGCGCTCCGCCTCGACCGGGCCGGCTTCGGCCACCTGCTGCGTCCGGAGATCCTGGCCGCCTGCCGCGCCCCGGCGCGGACGCCCGCCAGCCGGTCCCGGTCCCGGCGCTGACGGCCGCGCCGGACACGCCACCCCGGCGGTGACGGCCGGGATCCGTGCCATTCGTTGATTCCGGTCCGGGTGCGTGATCTGATGCGCGGACGCGAAGAAGCTTCAATATTTCGATCGGACGTTCTTGGGGGTCGGAGATGTTCGGGTTCCGTCGACCCGCCGCCGCCGCGGCGCTGGCGTTCACCCTCGCCGCGACCGGCACGCTGTCGGGCATCGTCACCGCACCGGGTGCGGCCAGCGCGGCGCTGCCGACGGCGGCCGTCGCGATCGGGGACAGTTTCGTCAGCGGCGAGGGGGCCGGCGGCTACCAGCCGGTGGTGGACGCCAACGGCAGCGCGCAGGGCTTCCCGGGCTGGTCCGCGCCGAACAGCAACGCCTTCTTCTGCCACCGGTCCGCGAACGCCTCGCTGCACCAGGCGAATCTGCCCGGCATCTCGGCCCGGTTCAACCTCGCCTGCTCCGGCGGCCAGCCGTACGACATCGTCAACGCCTCCGCCGGACGGACCAAGGGGCGTACGGTGGCGGCCCAGCTCGACCAGCTCCGGGCGGTGGCGCAGACCCACGACATCGACCTGGTGCTGCTCGGGCTCGGCTCCAACAACAGCTCCTTCACCTTCGGCGACGTCGCCTCCGACTGCGCCAACCGGTTCATCGCGGACGCCTGGACCGGCTGGTGGGAGTTCTGGGCGTACCTCGGCGGGCCGGTCGAGCAGGCACCGTGTGCCGGCGAGGACCTCGGCACCCCGGCCGAGTTCGCGGCGGCGACCGCCGAGACCACCAACGCGGTCCGGCAACTGCTGGCCACCCTGGACCAGGTGGACGCCGACGGGCAGCACCGGATCGTCTTCCAGGACTACACCAACCCGCTGCCGTTCGAACTGGAGTCGCGGTTCCACGAGGAGGACAACCGGGACGACACCCGGGACAAGTTCCGGGCCCTCGGCGCCGAGCGGTACGCGGCCGGCTGCCCGGTGCACCGGGCCAGCCTGGCGGCCGGGCACCTCTTCTCCACCGGCCTCGGCACGCTGGTCCAGTCGGTGCACGGCACCATGCGGGCCGAGTTCCCCGGCGACGACCTGGTCTACCTGAACGTGCAGCGGGCCTTCGACGGCGCCCGGCTCTGCGAGACCGGGTCCAGTCCGACCGGCGCGCTCGCCACCCCGATCCGGTTGCAGGACGGCCCGACCGGAACCCCGGTGACCAGTTTCTCCGGCTACGACAAGATCGCCATCCAGCGGATCGCCAACGCCTGCGTCACCTACTTCCAGACCTGCCAGGAGTCCTGGCACCCGAACGCGGCCGGGCACGCGGTGCTCGGGCAGTGCCTCGCCGGTGCGGCGGCCACCTCGAACCGGGCCGTTGCCTGCGTCCGCTCCGGCAGCGGTGCGATCACCGTGAGCTGAGGCTCCGCCAGCGGGTCGGGGGGGGCCCCCGGGGGGGGCCCCCCCGCCGGGCCCCCCCCCCCCCCCCCCCACCCCGCCCCCCCCCCCCCCCCGCGGGCCCCCCC
>NZ_JAZGQL010000013.1:0-64757 GCF_036421995.1 Plantactinospora veratri | reverse complement strand
AGCGGTGCGATCACGGTGAGCTGAGGCTCCGCCAGCGGGTCGGGTCCGCACCGGTGCCGGGACCCCGGTGCGGACCCGACCTCCGGACAGCTACTCCGGGTACTCCGCCCGGACGTTGTCCACGTGCACCTGGCCGCCACCGTTGAGGAAGATCCAGACCGCCCGCACCTGGGACAGGTCCAGGCTCACCCCGGCCGGGCAGCTAAGGTCGTCGACCTCCTCGGTGACCGTCCGGCTGGCGAACGGATCGGTCCAGCTCCACAGTCCGCCCTGGCACCAGGCCCAGTCGGGACCGACCTGTACGGCGAACTCGCCGACCGTCCCGATCTCGCCGGCCCGTACGTCGAAGCGCAGCCGCGCCGCCCCGGTCAGGTCCAACGGTTCGGCGAAGGCACGCCCGAACCAGTTCCCGTCCTTCGGTGTCGCGACGGTCAGCCCGTGTTCGCCCTCGGTGCGGAAGGTACGGGTCTGCGCGACGGTACCGCCGGAACCCGGGTTGGCGACGGTGAACTCCTCGGTGCCGGACTCGAACGAGAAGATGGTGCGTTCGGCCGGCAGCACCGGGTCGTCCGGGCCGGCGGAGCCGCAGGCCAGTCTCGGCGCGGCCCAGTCGGCGTGTGCGGTGCCGTCGGTGTCGACGTCCGTGGTGGTGACCAGGCGTAGCCCGGAGGCGCCGGTCAGGTCGGCGGTCAGGGTGACCGGGGCGGTCCCGGGGCTGACCGGTCCGCTGCTGGCCACCACCCTGTCGTCGGCGTAGACGGTGAAGGTGACCGGCCCGCCGGTGGCCGCCTCGTCGTCGATCCCGACGTCGGTGACCAGGTGGGTGCAGCCGGCGATCAGATAGAAGAGTTCGCTGGGGGCGGTGGTGCCGATCCCCCGGTTGTAGACCCGTCCGTCGATGGTGATCAGGTTGCCGTCGCCGCTGGCACTGCCGCCGTTGCTCCGGTCGGTCTCCACCGGGCCCACGGCGTTGCTGGAGTGCAGCGGCGGGATGGTGCTCAGGTGGCGTCGGCCGTCTCCCGGCGGGGTGAACACCACCCCGATGATCTCGCTGCTGGTGCTGGCCGGACGCTGCCGTGCACCCCACCGGTACGTGGTGGTGACGGTGATCGGATATCGGCCGGCGGGCGTCTCCTCGGGAATCTGGAGCGCCCAGGTGGTCTGGAACGAGGTGTCGGTGCCCAGTCGTCGTCGCCCGGGGTCGCTCATCTCGGCGGCCCGCCAACCCTCGGGTGTCGAGACCGTGACCCGCACGTCGCGCAGTGCGCCCACTCCCCGGTTGGTGACCGTGCTGACCAGGAGGTTCTCGCCGATCGCGCCGGGGAGCAGGTTGTCGATCGTCGCACCGACGGCGACCTGGGGCGGGACCGCCGCCGGGTCGGCCAGCGGGCGTACCCGGTAGACCACCGTGCCGTGCGCCGGCACGCCGGCCGAGATGGTCGAGCCGGCCTGGCTGACCCGGCCGGTCCAGACGTCCTGCAACCGGTACGCCCCGGCCCGGCGCAGCCCGGTCTCCCGGACCGGCACGCTGACCGTGGCCAGCGAGTCCGTCGAGTTGTAGAGCGCGATCGCCCGGTCGCCGTTCGCCAGCGGCTTGTCCAGGACCATCAGCCCGTCCCGGTCGGAGACGACGGCGCCCTGCACCCCGAGCCGGTCCTGGTCGATCGCGATGACGTCCCGGTTGCCGAGGATCGCCAGCGTCTCCGGGGTGGCCTTGCGCAGGTCGGTGCCGATCAGCAGCGGTGCGGCCATCATCGCCCACATGCTCATGTGGGTCCGGTACTCGGTGCCGGTCATCCCGCCGTTGCCGACCTCCAGCATGTCCGGGTCGTTCCAGTTGCCCGGCCCGGCGTACGGCGCCAGCGGCGCGTTCTGCGCGATGATCGAGCGGACGCTGGACCAGTTGTCGCTGATGTCGCCGGTGGTCCGCCACAGGTCACCGATCTCGGCCGCCCAGGTCCACGGCTGGGACTGGCCCCACTCGCAGATCGCGTAGACGATCGGCCGGCCGGTGGCGTCCAGCGCGTCGCGCATCGCGGTGTACCGCCGGACGAAGTCCTGCTGCGAGCCGTCGGACTGGTTGTTGCAGTTGTCGTACTTCAGGTAGTCGACACCCCAGTCGGCCCAGGTCCGGGCGTCGATCTCCTCGTGCCCGAGGCTGCCCGGGTAGCCGGCGCAGGTGGCGGTGCCGGCGTCGCCGTAGATGCCGAGCTTGAGGCCCTTGCCGTGCACGTAGTCGGCGACTCCGGAGATCCCGCTCGGAAACTTGGCCGGGTCCGGCACCAGCCTGCCGTCCGGGCCGCGTTCGCGCAGCGACCAGCAGTCGTCGATGTTGACGTACTCGTAGCCGGCGGCGGCGAGCCCGGAGGAGACGAGTACGTCCGCGGTCTCCTTGATCAGGGTCTCGCTGACGTCGCAGCCGAAGGCGTTCCAGTTGTTGAATCCCATCGGCGGGGTGGCGGCGAGGGTGTCCGGCGCGGGGGCCGGGGCGGCGACCGGACGGTCCGGTGCCGGCGCGGCGGGTGCGGCCAGGGCTGGCATCGCGCTGAGCAGGGACGGGATCAGGACCAGCATGGTCAGGGTCCGGGACTTGACTGTGCGCGTCACCGACACTTCCCTTCGGCGGCGACCGCGGTCGTCCGCGATCGGGTCGGCAAAGTGGTGTGGACTCCACGGGTCGCCCGGCGGTGGTGCCGACCTGAAGGACGGCCGTCGGTGCGGGGACCCACCGGGGTAGGCCACGTACCGTGATGGATCCACAACGCGCCACACGGTAAGCGCTTTCCTCGACATCCGTCAATATCTCGCCGAGCGGCCCCACCCGGGGTCCGACCCCCGGACGGGACCGCCCGGCCGGTCACGCCGCCGGCACCTGGCCGAGCCGGTGCCTAGCCGAGCCGGCAGCCACCGGCCACCGGCGGTGCAGCACCCTCGACCCGCGGGCTGGATCGGTGCTCAGCGCAGGTGTACGAAGACCGGGTTCGAGTAGAACCAGAGGTCGCTCCACGGGCTCTCCAGCCCGTCCGCCAGCGGCTCGGCCTCGTCGGTGCTGGTGCCGCGTACCCGGGCGTAGCTGTCGGCCTCGACGTTGCGCAGCGTGTGTCGGATGACGTACTCGGCGCCCTGCCGGCGCCAGTCGCGGGGGCCGAACCGGGCCACCACCCTGGTGGTCGGGTTGGTGTCGGCGTCCAGGTTCGGCTGCGGACCGGTGATCTGCCCGACGATCAGGTCGACCCGGCGGACCTCCGGCCGGTCCCCGTTACCGTTCCTGCCGGTCGGCGGCCGGAACCGGATCTCGATCTCGACGTCGGTCCGGTTGCGCCGGCTCAGCGTCACCGTCTCGCCCATCGCCGCCGTGCGCCCCTGGCTCCGGGCGGTGAGGTCGAGGCTGCTGATCAGGTCACCGGTGGTGACCCAGATCCGGCCGTTGCGCAGCCCGTCCATGATGTCGGCGTAGTCCTGCCGGGCGTACACGTACGTCTTGCTGTATTCGCCGGGCCAGAAGTCGGAGCCGCCCCGGGTCCAGTGCACGTGCGAGTCCGAGGTGGCGGTGATCCACCAGCGCCGGCCCTCGCCGAGCAGCGAGTCCCACATCCCGCCGACCCGGGCGGTCATCTGGTCGAAGCCGCCGTGCGTCGGGTAGTTGCCGTAGCCGCCCCGGGCCCCGCCGTTGAGCGGGCCCGCCTGGTGCCCGGGCGCGCCCTCGAAGCCGACGTAGATCTCCGGCGCCACGTTGTTGCCGTTGCGGAACTCGCGCGGGGTGTCCTGGCCGTACACGCCCCAGCCCGGGGCCGAACGCGAGGTGTGGTGACCGATGACCAGCGGCTTCTGCCGCATGTCCCGAGCCGCCTTCAGGAACTCGATCATCTTCGCCTCGGTGTCCCGGCCCGGGTCGGTCGGGTAGGCGTCGTACTTGTTGAACCGGCTCTCCAACTCGAAGAGTTGCTTCGCCTCGTCCTCGTGGTGCGGGATCATCAGCGTGTGGTGGTCCAGGGCGGGGGTGTCGAACTCCATCCCCCAGAACTGGAGCACCTCGGGGACCAGCTTGCGCGACCGCAGCAGGTCCGGGTACGCCTGCTCCAGGTTCACCTTCGAGTGGTTCGGCCCGCCGTGGTCGGTGCACATCGCCCAGGTCAGCCCGAAGTTCTTCGCCATGATGGCGTTGGTGACGATCGGATAGACCGCGTCCGCGCCCTTGTGGAACGTGGGCGGGTTCGTCGAGGTGTCGAACTCGCCGCTGTACTCGGAGTGCACGTGGTGGTCACCGGCCCGCCACACCCGGTTTCGGGAGTCGCCGGGCCGGTCGTCCCGGTGGTCGTCGTCGTTCTTCTCGTGCGCGTACGCGGTGCCGCCCCCGACCAGGGGACTCGCGGCGACCAGCGTCGCGCCGACACCGGCGTACCGGACCAGTTGGCGCCGCGAGATCTGCGCGCCGTCGGCCTCTTCGGTCATGGTGGAGCCTTTCGTTGAGCCAGCCGTGGCTGTGACAACGAGCGACTCTCACCGGATCGGCTGAATACCGGATGAACGCAGGCCGGGCCGGTCGGGGAACAGTGCGTCCCGGTCGACTGAATCGGACTCCGTCTCCGTGACCTGCTGTTTCCGGATGTGCCCGGTGGGTGCCGGGCCGCGGGCCGACGACGCTCCGCGCGGCGGTGGCCGGGACGTCAGGAACAGTCGCAGCAGCTACAGCAGTCGCAGTCGCAGTGCCGGGTGCACCAGCAGCGGTCGTCGCACGATTTGCGGCGGCGCTTGCTCCAGCGCGGCTGCCACAGCCCGCAGGTGCAGGTGGTCAGGACACAGGCGCCGCCGACCACCAGCGGCGCGGTGCAGCCGTCCGGTCGCGGTTGCCCGGCCCCGTCCGGCTGGCCCGCCGGCCGACCGGACCGGCCGTGCCCGCCGAGCGGTACCGCCGGACCGTCGTCCGCCGCACCGGCCAGCGCGAACGTCCGGTCGACGGCGTCGGAGACCTCCCGGTCGAGCAGTGCCCGGACCAGGCTCGGGTCCCGCAGTTCCAGGTCGGCCAGGGCCAGCCGCAGGCCGTGGAGCGCGTCCTCGCAGAGCCGGCGGGCCTGCGCCAGGTCGGTGCCGCTGGCCCGCAACGGGTTGAACGCGCCCCGGACGGCGTCGTCGGCGTAGTCCTCCACGGCGTCCAGCAGGTGCGCGATCCGGCCGAAGTATCGGCCGATCTCGGCCAGCCCGGCGGCGTTGCCGGGCCGGCCGGCCAGCGTCGCGGTGTGCGCGAAGGCGGCCGCCACGGCGGTCTCGGTCGGCTCGGTGGCGACCAGCACCGACATGCCCGGAACGACCGTCGACTCCAGCTCGGACTGCCGGGCCACCGCGGCGAGCAGCAGACCGGTGTCGAAGCCGACAGCGTCACCGGTCCGGCCGCCGGCCTCGGCCCACCGGTCGGCCAGCCGGCCGGCGACCCCGGCGAGGGCGGGGACCCGCAGTGCGCCGTCCCGGTCGGCGACGTGGTCGCGGGTCTTGCCGGCGGCGAGGACCAGTGAGACGGCGGCGGCCAGCCGGGCGCCGGGGTCGGTCGAGGAGAGCACCTGGGCAGGCTGGAAGCCGCGCAGTGCGCAGGGTGCCGCCGGACGGTACCGGGCCGGGGCGGCGCGCTGTGCCTCCAGGAGTACGGAGATCAGCAGGCCGTCGTAGTTCGTGGCCAGCCGGGCCCGGTGTCCGTGCTCGTCCCGGAGGGTCAGGCAGAGTCCGCAGAGGTGGCCGAGCCAGGCGGCGTGCAGCTTCCCACACATCCGGTGCCGGCACGGCCGTACGATCCCGAACACGGCGCCTCCCACGATCGTTCGACTGCCGGGGCAGCGTAGCGGCCCGGCGCACCCGGGCGGCTCAGGACCGGGTGGGGCGGCGGCCCGGCCAGTGCCAGTCGGTCGACCGGGCGGCGTCGGAGAGTGCCACCCCGAGCAGGACCGTGCCGGTGAAGGCGGCCACCGCGATCGGGGTCAGCGGCAGGAATGCCGGTGCCGTGCCGACCAGCACCACCAGCCAGACCAGCCGGGACCAGGAGAACCTGCCGAACAGCTCGTACTCGAAGACGGTGCGGCCGATCAGGAAGAGGGTGGGCCCGCCGACGATGACGCCGACCAGGCCGAGCCCGGCCGTGGGGTGGGACTGGCTGACCAGCTGTTCGAAGCCGGTGGCGGTGGAGACGATGCCGGCCACCATCAGCAGGTGGGTGTACGGCGCCCACCGGGTGGCCCGGCGCGGCCCGCTGTCGATCGCCGTTTGCAGCAGCGCTCCGGCCCGGTAGACGTAGATCTGCCAGAGCAGCAGCATGGTGACGAACGCCAGCAGCAGCATCCCCATCCGTACGGCGTTGAGTCCGCTCCGGCCACTGATCAGCAGCGGCACCAGGATGATGTCGCCGAGGGTCAGGATGACGAACTGCTGGTACCGCTCGCCGAGGTGCTCGCTCGCCTTGTCGTACTGGGCCAGCGGGACCCGGCCCAGCCACGGTGTCGGGTACCGCAGCGCGGCACTGACGTAGTCGATCACCAGGGCGGCGCCCCAGAGCATCAGGCGGGTCGAGGCGGGCAGGAAGGCACCGGCCAGCCAGAGTGCCCCGGAGAGCACGAACCAGCAGAGGAACCGGGCCGCCCGGATCTGCGCCTGGTGCCCGCGGAGTACGGCTATCAGCACGACGCCGCGTACCAGGTGGATGGCGACGTACATCCCGGCGAAGAGCCAGCCGAGCGCGGCGAACGCCTGCGGGATGCTCGCCGTCATCACGATGCTGCCCAGCATCGCCCAGGCGACGATGACCTGGATCTTGGGCTGGTCCGGGTTGTAGAAGTCGGTGAGCAGCGCGGTGATCGACCAGACCCACCAGACCGCCATCAGCAGCACCAGTACCTGCGCGGCGGCGAGCCAGGTCACCTCCTCGGCCAGCCGCATCGAGAGCAGGGCGAGCGCCGCGACGTAGACCACGTCGAGCAGCAGTTCCAGCAGGGTGGCCCGCTTCGGTGCCTCGGGGTGGCGCAGCAGTCTGCGCGTCTCGTCGCTCGCCATTGAGCCGCCGTCCCACTCCCTGCCGTCCTCGACTGCCGCCTTCTCCTGTCACTAGGCGAACGATCGAGGGGCGGGTAGGACGTACCCGGCCGGCCCGGCGTCCGGCGCGGGGACCGGGCACCGGGCCGGACCGGTCACGGTGGACCGGAGCGTTTCCGGGTTGCTCAGCGCTCCGGGTGGGCGGCCCGGCGGTGCGGCAGGCCGAGACCCTCGACGGCGGCCTCGACCAGCTCCTGCGGGGTGGCGGCGACGTCGAGGGTGAGGACCCGCTCGTCCGCTCCGGGCCGTTCCAGCGTGGCGATCTGCGAGTCGAGCAGGCTGGCCGGCATGTAGTGCCCGGCCCGCCGCGACATCCGCTCCCGGATCACCTCCGCCGACCCGTCGAGGAAGACGAAGTCGACGCTCGGCGGCCCCTGCCGGAGAAGGTCCCGGTAGGAGCGTCGCAGCGCCGAGCAGGCCAGCACCGTGGAGATTCCCTCGGCGGCACGTTCGGCCATCCAGCCGGCGAGTTCGCGCAGCCAGGGCCAGCGGTGGTCGTCGGCGAGCGGCACCCCGGCCCGCATCAACTCCACATTGGACTCCGGGTGGAACTCGTCCGCCTCGGCGAAGGTCAGCCCGGTCACCGCGCTGATTCCCTCGGCCACGGTGGTCTTGCCCGACCCGGAGACCCCCATCACCACCACGTGCCGGGTGGACCGGGCCGGCCCGTCGCCGCCGCGCGACGGGCCGGGGCGGCCGTCACCAGTCATGGACGGTGCCGTCCTTGAGCCGGTTGAACGGCAGGTACGCCGGCTGGTACGGGAACCGGGCCGCCGCCTCCTCGTCGAGTTCCACCCCCAGGCCGGGCTGCTCGCCGGGGTGCAGGTAGCCGTCGGTGAAGGTGAACGACTGCCGGAACACCTCGTCGGTCAGCGGGCCGTGCCGCATGTACTCCTGGATGCCGAAGTTGTGGATCGCCAGGTCCAGGTGGAGCGCGGCGGCCATCCCGACCGGTGAGATGTCGGTCGGCCCGTGGATCCCGGACTTGATCTGGTACTGCGCGGCGAAGTCGAGCAGCTTGCGCATCGCGGTGATCCCGCCGGTGTGCGTGACGGCGGAGCGGACGTAGTCGATGAGCTGCTCACGGATCAGCGTCTGGTAGTCCCAGACCGTGTTGAAGACCTCGCCGATCGCCAGCGGGGTGGTGGTGTGCTGCCGGACCAGCCGCAGCGCCTCCTGGTTCTCCGCCGGGGTGCAGTCCTCCAGCCAGAACAGGTCGTACGGCTCCAGCGCCTTGCCCAGCTTGGCGGCCTGGATCGGGGTCATCCGGTGGTGGCCGTCGTGCAGCAGCGGCAGCTCCGGGCCGAACTCGCCCCGGACCGCCTCGAAGACCGTGGGCAGGTGTCGCAGGTAGGCGCGGGTGTCCCAGTCCTCCTCGACCGGCAGCGCGGTGCGCTGCGCCGGCTCGTAGTCGTAGCGCTTGCCGTCCACGCTGGTCTGGGCGGCGACCCCGTAGACCGCCTCGATGCCGGGGACCGAGGTCTGCACCCGGATCGACCGGAAGCCGAGTTCCAGGTGGTGCCGGATCGAGTCGAACAGCTCCGGGATGTCCCGCCCGGAGGCGTGCCCGTAGGCCATGATGCCGGTCCGGGACGCCCCGCCGAGGAGCTGGTAGAGCGGCATCCCGGCGGCCTTCGCCTTGATGTCCCAGAGCGCCACGTCGACGGCGGCGATCGCGGCCATGGTGACCGGCCCGCGCCGCCAGTACGCCGACCGGTAGAGGAACTGCCAGGTGTCCTCGATCCGGTGCGGGTCCCGCCCGATCAGCAGCGGTACGACGTGGTCGGCCAGGTAGGAGGCGACGGAGAGTTCCCGGCCGTTGAGGGTGCCGTCGCCGAGCCCGGTGATCCCCTCGTCAGTGGTGATCTTGAGCGTGACGAAGTTGCGGTCCGGGCTGGAGACGATCACGTCTGCCGCGACGATCTTCACGACATGCCTTTCTGCTCTGCGCTGGGGTGGTGGAGCGGGGCGGCGCACCGACGGGTCGGCTCACCACTCCGCGAAGGAGCCGTCGGGATGCCGCCAGACGGGCCCGCGCCAGCTGTGCCCGCGCTGGTCCGCCCGGCGTACCGCATTCTCGTCGATCTGGATGCCGAGGCCGGGACCGGTGAGCCGGGCGATGTATCCGTCGGCGAACCCGAACGGCGCCCGGTCCACCAGATAGTCGAGCACCTCGGCGTCGGCGTTGTAGTGGATCCCGATGCTCTGCTCCTGGATCAGGTAGTTCGGCGTCGCGAAGCCGACCTGGAGGCAGGCGGCCAGCGCGATCGGTCCGAGCGGGCAGTGCGGCGCGAGCTGTGCGTCGTACACCTCGGCCAGTGCCGCGATCTTACGGACCTCGGTGATCCCGCCCGCGTGCGACAGGTCCGGCTGGGCGACCGCGATGCCGGCCTGGAGCGCCGGCAGGAACTCCTGCCGGCTGTAGAGCCGCTCCCCGGTGGAGACCGGCGTACTGGTCGACCGGACGAACTCGCCGAGCAGGTGCGAGTTCTCCGGTACGACCGGCTCCTCCAGGAAGAACGGCCGGAACGGCTCCAGCAGCGGGGCGACCCGACGGGCGTTGGCCAGGGTGAACCGGCCGTGGAAGTCGACGGCGACGTCCCGGTGCTCGCCGAGCACCTCCCGGGCGGCGGCGACCCGCCGGACCACCCCGTCGAGTTCGGCCACCGAGGCGACCGGGCTCATCCGGCCGGAGGCGTTCATCTTGACCGCGGTCAACCCCGCCGCCACCTGCGCGGCGATGTGCTCGGCGACCTCGCCGGGATCGTCGCCGCCGACCCACCCGTACACCCGGATCCGGTCCCGGACCGGGCCGCCGAGCAACTGGTGCACCGGGGCGTCGAAGTGCTTGCCGGCGATGTCCCAGAGCGCCTGGTCGAGCCCGGAGACGGCGCTGGCCAGGATCGGCCCGCCCCGGTAGAACGACCCCTTCGTCATCACCTGCCAGTGGTCCTCGATCCGCAGCGCGTCCTGGCCCACCAGCAGCTCGCTGAGCTGGTGCACGGCGGTGCGTACTGTCTCGGACCGGCCCTCGCAGGTCGCCTCGCCCCAGCCGACGGTCCCGTCCGCGGTCTCGATGCGCACGAAGAGCCACCGGGGTGGGACGAGGAAGGTCTCCACCCGCTCGATCTTTGTCACGGTCTCCGCCCTCAGCCCTTGGTGGCCCCGGCGGTGAGGCCGGAGACGACGTACTTCTGCACGAAGAGCGCGATCAGCATGATCGGCAGCGTGACCACCGTGGACGCGGCCATCAGGCCACCCCAGTCGATGCTCGCGTAGCCGACGAAGTCGAAGATCGCCACCGGCAGGGTCTTCGTGTCGGCGCCGGAGAGCACCAGGGCGAACATGAAGTTGTTCCAGGAGAAGATGAAGGACAGGATGCCGGCGGTCGCGATCCCCGGCGCGGAGAGCGGCAGCGTGATCCGCCGGAACGCCCCGATCGGGGTGAGCCCGTCCACCTGGGCCGACTCCTCCAGCTCCAGCGGCAGGCCGTCGAAGAAGCCCATCAGGATGTAGACGACCAGCGGCAGCGACACGAACATGTGGCTGAGGATCAGCACGGTGAAGCCGCCGACCAGCCGCAGGTTGGAGAAGACGTAGTACCACGGCACCAGCAGCGAGACGCCGGGGATCACCCGGGCCATCAGCACCACCAGCGCCGACTTCTTCATGTTGAACCGGCTCATGGAATAGGCCGCCGGCACGCCGAGGATCAGCGACAGCACGGTGGCGGCGAAGGCCACCCAGAGGCTGTTGCCGATGAACTGGAGATAGTTCGCCTGGTCGAGGACCTTGGTGTAGTTGTCCAGCACCGGCGTGAACGTGAACGCCTTGCCGGAGTCGTAGATGTCGACGTTGGTCTTGAACGAGGCGGCGACCATCCAGAGCAGCGGGGCGATCAGCGAGACCACCACCACGGCCAGGGCGACCGCCCGGAAGACCTGGTACGGGGTACGACGCTTGCGGCGGGCCATCACTGTGCGCCCTTCTTGCGGCGGGACGTCAACGCCCACATCGAACCGATGATGATCAGGAAGAAGATGATGAGTACGGTCGACGAGATGCCGTACTCGTTGTAGTCGAAGCTCAGCCCGTACGCGTACACGTTCAGCGTCTCGACCTCGTGGAACGAGCCGCCGCCGCGCCCCTTGGTGGCGTACAGGATGTCGAAGGTCTTCAGCGCGTCGATGCCGCGCAGCAGGATCGCCACGATCACCGTCGGCATCAGCAGCGGCAGCGTGACGTGCCGGAACCGCTGCCAGGCGCTGGCGCCGTCCACCCGGGCGGCCTCGTCCGGCTCGTTCGACAGCGAGGTGAGCCCGGCCAGCAGGATCAGCACCACCATCGGGGTCCACTGCCAGATGTCGATGAAGATGGTCGTCGGCAGCGCGCTGTGCTGGCCGGCCAGCCAGGGCTGCGGGCCGATCCCGACCCAGCCGAGAATCTGGTTGGCCATCCCGATGTTGGGGTCGAAGATGAGCCGCCACATCATGCCGACCGCGACCGGGGTGGCGACCAGTGGCAGCAGGATCGCCACCCGGACCCACCGCTCGCCGCGGAACGGCCGCCACAACAGCAGCGCGACCGCCATGCCGAGGACGATCTCGAAGAGCAGCGCGACCCCGGTGAAGCCGACCGTACGCAGCACGGCGGGCCAGAACCGGTCGGTGTCGGAGAGCACCTCGAGGTAGTTCGCGAAGCCGATGAACTCGGACTCGGCCCGGACCGAGCCCTCGGCGTCGGTCAGGCTGAGGTAGATCGTCCAGGCCAGCGGAAAGATGATCAGTGCACCGACGAACGTCATGGCCGGTGCCGCGAAGAGCCACTTGCGGTTGTTGTTCGCCCAGCGGGTCCAGCCGGTCAGTTCGCCGGACGGCTGGGGGGATGCCAGAGATGCCATGGGGTGGTCTTTCCGGTTCGGCGGATCCGCCGCGCGGGGTGACGGATCGCTCCGTCACCCCGCGCGATGGCCTACTTCTCGTCGTCGAGGAGCTTCTGGAACGCCTCGTTCGCCGTCGCGGCCGAGCCGGCCACGTCCTTGCCGGTGATCGCGTCGACGATCGGCTGGCCGACGATCTCCCGGGACTCGGCGACCTTCACGACCAGCGGGCGGTCGTGGCCGACGCCGTTCTCGGTGCTGACCTTGATGGCCTCGGCGAGGTCCTGCGGGTAGGTGGCGATGCCCTCCGGGTTGGCCCAGACCGAGGTACGGGCACCGGGCACGCCGCCCTTCTGCTGCGCCAGCGTCTGGTCCTTGCCGGCCGCCCACTGGATGAACTTCCAGGCGTTGGTCTGGTTCTCCGAGCCCTCGTTGACGCCGAGCGCCCAGGACGGGATGTTGTACGGCTTCGAGCCGGCCGGACCGGCCGGGAACGGCGCGAACCCGACGCTGTCGGAGACCTTGGACTTGGCCGGGTCGGTGGCGTTCTTGTAGAGCGAGTTCGCCTCGGTGTAGAAGGCCGCCTTGCCCTGGGTGAAGATCGCCATCGCCTCGGACCAGCTCATGTCGGTGCTGATGTTCTCCGGGCCGTGCTCGCGGAGCAGCCCGCCGTAGTACGCGTACGCCTGCTTGGCCTGCTCGGTGTTGACGCTGGCCTTGCCGCTGCCGTCGACGAAGTCGCCGCCGAAGCTGAACAGGAAGCTGGAGAACTGGGTGACCGCGGCGGCCTTGCCGGTCCGGGCCACGAAGCCGGCGGTGCCCGGGTTGTCGGCCTCGACCTTGGCGGCCATGGTCTTCAGCTCGTCGAGGGTCTTCGGCGGTGCGCTGAAGCCGGACTTCTGCAGCAGGTCCTTGCGGTAGTAGAGGACCTCCTGCTCGGTGATGATCGGGATGCCGACCAGCTTCTCCTGGTAGGTGGTGGCCTGCACCGGCGGGCCCTGGAAGTCGGCGAAGTCGAACGCCGAGTCCTCCTTGGCCTTGTCGGTCAGGTCGGTCAGGTAGCCGTTCTTGGCGAAGAGCTTCCCCTCCTGGAGGGGCCGGTACATCATCACGTCGATGTCGCTGGAGCCGGCGTTCAACTTGACGTTGTACTGGTCGGAGAGCTGGTCCTCGCCGAGCTGGGTGACCTCGACCTTCAGGCCGCTCTGCTGCTCGAACTCCGGCAGGGCCTTCTTTATGTTTTCTGTCCAGACGTGGTTCACCAGGGTGACGCGCAGGGTGTTCGACCCGCCGCTGTCATCGCCGCCGCCTCCGCAGGCGGACAGGCCGAGGGCAGCCACCACGGCCAGAGATGTTCCGATTACCGAGCGACGTAACACGTCCATCTCCCCTTCCCTCGCGACGCCCCGCCGTTGGGACGCCGCCCGCGGACTCCTACGTCCGCCTAATGCCGGATGCTAGGCCGATAAACCTGACTTAAGCAATACCAGGTCACTCACTGATAGGCTTTATTTATGGCCATGCCGTCACCTGAGGTCGCGTCTGTCCGGCTCGACCCCGGCGAATCCGGGCTGCACGCCCGGCTGCTCGACCAGTTGGGCACGGCTGTCTGCGCCGGCCAGCTCGCGCCGGGCTCCGTGCTCTACATCGACGACCTCGTCGAGCAGTACGCCGTCTCCCGCTCGGTCGTCCGGGAGGTGCTGCGGGTGCTCTCCTCGATGGGCCTGGTCGAGTCCCGCCGCAGGGTCGGCACCCTGATCCGGGCCGCGGGCGACTGGAACGTCTTCGACCCCCAGGTGATCCGCTGGCGGCTCGCCTCGACCGGCCGGATCGCCCAGCTCCGCTCGATCACCGAGCTGCGTACCGCCGTCGAGCCGCAGGCCGCCTCGCTCGCCGCGCTGCGGGCCACCCCGCAGGAGGCCAGCGAGCTGGTCGGGCTAGCCGCGAAGATGTGGGCGGCGGGCAAGGCCGGCGACGAGGCGGAGTTCCTCCGGCTCGACATCGAGTTCCACCGGCAGGTGCTGGTCGACTCCGGCAACGAGATGTTCGTCAAGCTGCACGAACTGGTCGCCGAGGTGCTGGCCGGCCGCCACCACTACGACCTGATGCCGCACTATCCGCACGAGGAGGCGTTGCAACTGCACGCCGACGTCGCCCAGGCGATCCAGCGGCGCGACGGCGAGCGGGCCAAGACCGCGATGGTGCAGATCATGGAGCAGGCCATGAAGGAGATGAGCGCCATCTGGGCGCAGACCGGTCCGGAATCCGCCTCCTGACAGCGGTTCCGGCCGGCGCGGGGGTCCGGCCGGCGGTACGGTCTCTAGATCATCAATGCCCGCGCGGCGGACTATGGTTGGCCGGACCGCGCCGTCGCGGTACGTGGCGCCGGCGCGTGCCGACCGAGCGCCCGCGTACCAGGAACAGAGGGGACCACCATGGACACACCATCCCGCCCGCCGTTCCGCGCCGACCACGTCGGCAGCCTGCTGCGGCCCGCGCGGCTGCTGACCGCCCGGGCCGACCGGGCCGCCGGGAAGATCTCCGCCGAGGAGCTGCGCGCCGTCGAGGACGACGCGATCCGCGAGGTGGTACGTCTACAGGAGAGCATCGGGCTGCGTACCGCCACCGACGGCGAATTCCGGCGTACCTCCTGGCACATGGACTTCATCTACCAGCTCGGCGGGATCGACCCGGCGGACGAGAAGCTGACCGTCGAGTTCTTCAACTCCGCCGGGAAGCTGGAGTTCCAGTCGGCGGCACTGCGGGTGCACGACCGGGTGAAGCTGACCGACACCATCTTCGGTGACGCCTTCACCTTCCTGAAGGAGCAGGTCACGACCGGTACGCCGAAGTTGACCATCCCGTCGCCGAGCATGGTGCACTACCGGGGCGGCCGGGCCGCCATCGACACCGCCGTCTACCCGGACCTGGACCAGTTCTGGGTCGACCTCAGCGCCGCGTACGCCGAGCAGGTGCGCCGGCTCGCCGACCTCGGTTGCCGCTACCTCCAGTTCGACGACACCAGCCTGGCCTATCTGAACGACCCCCGGCAGCGGGAGATGGTGGCCGCACAGGGCGGCGACCCGGAGCACCAGCACGAGCGCTACATCCGGCAGATCAACGCCTCGCTGGCCGGCCGTCCGGCGGGCCTGTCGGTGACCACCCACATGTGCCGGGGCAACTTCCGGTCGTCCTGGGCCGCCGAGGGCGGCTACGACTTCGTCGCCGAGGCGCTCTTCAGCCAGCTCGACGTCGACGGCTTCTTCCTGGAGTACGACGACGAGCGCTCCGGCGACTTCGCGCCGCTGCGGTTCGTCCCGCCGGGCAAGAAGGTGGTGCTCGGCCTGGTCACCACCAAGCGGGGTGAGCTGGAGAGCAAGGACGCGCTCAAGCGCCGGATCGACGAGGCGGCCCGGTACGTGCCGCTGGAGCAGCTCTGCCTCTCGCCGCAGTGCGGCTTCTCCTCGACGGTGGAGGGGAACGCGCTGACCCAGGAGGAGCAGGTGGCAAAGCTGCGGCTGATCGTGGAGACCGCCCAGGAGGTCTGGGGCGACAACTGAGCCTCGCCGTGGCACCGCCCGGCCGGGCCGCTGGTCAGTCCGGCCGGGCGAAACCGCCCCTCGGGGCGATGATTTCCAGGTTGGTGCCGTCCGGGTCGTTGAAGTACGCGACCTCGGTGCCGGCCGCGTCCGGCGGCGACACCTCCTCGGTGGTGAACGTGTAGGCCGGGCCGAGGAAGTCGAGCCCGGCCGCCCGCATCCGGTCGTAGACCGCCGGCAGGTCGTCCACCTCGAAACAGAGGTGCATCGAGCCGGGGCGGTTCGCGGCCACCTCGGCCGGTTCGCCCGCCGGCTCCGCGAACTGGATCAGGTCGATGCCGAGGTTGCGCAGCCGGAAGGTGGCGTACCGCAGTCTCGTCCGGAGCAGTCCCTGCGAGCGGGCGAACCCGGCGCCGTGCATGCCCTCGTCCCGGACCACCGGATCGAGCCCGGTGAGCGCCCGGTAGAAAGCGACCGAGCGGTCCAGCTCGGAGACGGATATCCCGACGTGCGCGGCCGTGTCGAGCCCGATCGACACGGCCGACGGGTCGGGTACGGCGTCGGCCATCGTGCCTCCTCCCGGCGAACCGGTGTTCCGGGCTGGCTCTTCCCGACGCTCGGAGACACAAACCGGGCCGCGATCAGGGCCGGGACGGAGCGATCCCGACGCCCGGTGACATCGCGCACAAACGGCATTTGCCGGTGTTCTAGATCGTTATCCTTGCGGTGACGCCGTCACGCCGCGGCGATCCCGGACGAGTTGCGCGTCGTACCCGGCCTGCGAAGACGACCGCCATCGAGGTGAGTTCGTCATGGCCTGGATCGTGTTGATCATCTCTGGGATGCTGGAAACAGTCTGGGCGGTCGCCCTGGAGCGCAGCGCCGGCTTCAGCCGTCCGCTCCCCACCGGCATCTTCGCCGGCGCCCTCCTGCTGAGCATGGCCGGCCTCGGCTACGCACTGCGCAGCATTCCGGTCGGTACCGGCTACGCGGTGTGGGTGGGGATCGGCGCTGTCGGGACCGCGCTGGTCGGCATGATCGCGCTCGGCGAGTCGGCAAGCCTGCCCCGGCTGCTCTGCCTGCTGCTCGTCGTGGCCGGCATCGTGGGCCTGAAGGTCTTCCACTAGCCAGGGGCCGCTTCCGCTGGCCAGCGGGCCGGTTGGCGCACGACGGCACCGGCCGGGGGGAGACCCGGGACCGGCCGGGTGGTCGGCGGGTGGTTCGATGCACCCCAGCGACCGCGCGGGAAGGGGCATCCGGGGATGACGGGGTACGAACGGGATGCCGCGACGGCCGGTACCCGGACCAGGTGGGTGGCGCCGGTCCGCAGGGCGATCGCCCGGATACTCAACCCCGAGGGCCTCTCCTCCGGGTACGTCCCCGCGCAGCGCGGCCCGGAGACCGACCGGATCGTGGACTGCGCCGCGTACGTCGACGGTCGCCGGCTGCCTGGCCCGCCCGACTACCGCGCTGCCCTGACGGCGGCGCGCAAGGGGCGCGGGTTCGTCTGGCTGGGGCTGCACGATCCGGACGAGGCGGACTTCGCGCCGATCGCCCGGACGTTCGGCCTCGACGACCTGGTCGCCGGGCACGCGCTCAACCGGGAGCACCGGCCGGCGGTGGAGCGCTACGACCAGGTGACGGTGATCGTGCTGCGCACCAGCCGGTACGTCGAGCACACCGAGCTGACCGAGACCTCCGAGGTGGTGGAGACCGGTGCGGTGACCGTGTTCGTCGGTCCCCGCTTCGTGATCACCGTCCGGCACGGCGCACCCGGTGCGCTCCGGCCGGTCCGGGCCGACCTGGAGGTCCGGCCCACCCTGCTGACCCTCGGCCCCTGGGCGGTCGCCTACGCGGTCTGCGACCAGATCGTCGGCTCGTACGTCCAGGTGGCCACCGCCGTGGAGGCCGACATCGACGCGGTGGAGGAGCAGGTCTTCGCCCCGCGCACGGCCCGGGACCGGATCGCGCACATCTACCAGCTCAAGAGGGAGCTGATGGAGTTCAAGCGGGCGGTGGCGCCGTTGCAGCGACCGTTCGCCGCGCTGCTCGACGACCGGGAGCTGCCCCGGCCCGTGGTCCGCTACTTCCGGGACGTGCACGGCGTGCTGTCCCGGACCGTGGAGCGGGTGACCGCGTACGACGACCTACTGAACTCGATCCTCCAGGCCCGGCTGGCCCAGGTCTCGGTGGACCAGAACAACGACATGCGCAAGATCGCCGCTTGGGCGGCGATCTTCGCGGTGCAGACCTTCATCGCCGGCATCTACGGGATGAACTTCGAGTTCATCCCCGGGGTGAAGGCGGAGCAGGGCTTCTGGGTGGTGCTGCTGGTGATGCTGGTCCTGGCGGTGTTCATGCACCGCGGCTTCCGGCGCAACAACTGGCTGTGAGCACGCGGCCGGGACGGCGGTGGGGCGGCCGGTCGCGGCGTACGGCGGTCGCGGCGGGTCAGAGCCAGTCGCGGCGCTTGAAGATCACGTAGAGCGTGCTACAGACGACCAGCATCAGGAAGATCGCGAACGGATAACCGAAGACCCAGTGCAGCTCGGGCATGTAGTCGAAGTTCATCCCGTACACCGTGCCGATCAGGGTCGGCGCGAAGAGGATCGCGGCCCAGGCGGAGATCTTCTTGATCTCCTCGTTCTGTGTGTAGCTGGCCACGGTCAGGTTCTTGACCTCCTCGTTCTGCGCCTGCGACACCAGGGTGGCGTTCAGGGTGAGGATGTCCGCCAGGATCTGCCGGAACTCGTTGACCCGCTCCGAGGCGGTGGTGGCGTGGTCGGCCACGTCGCCCAGCAGGCGCCGCAGCTCCTCGTCGGTGCCGTACTTCTCGAAACCGGCGGTGAGCCCCTGGAGGATGTCCAGCAGCGGCCGGGTGGCCCGCTGGAACTCGATCACCTCACGGGAGAGTTCGTAGATCCGCCGGCTCACCCGGGGATCGCCACGGAAGACCTCGGTCTCGATCTCGTCGATGTCGTTCTGCAACCCGCCGACCACCGGGGCGTACCCGTCGACGACGCTGTCCAGGATCGCGTACAACACCGCCTCCGGGCCGCGCCGCAGCAGGTCGGGGTCGTTCTCCATCCGGCGACGTACGGCGGTCAGGTCGGGTGCCTGGCCGTGCCGTACGGTCAGCACGAAGTTGCTCCCGACGAAGACGTGCACCTCGCCGAAGTCGACCTCCTCGCGCTCGTCGAGGTAGCGGGCGGCCCGGAGCACCACGAAGAGGGTGTCGCCGTACCGTTCGAGCTTTGGCCGCTGGTGCGCGACGATGGCGTCCTCGACGGCCAGCTCGTGCAGCCCGAACTCTTCGGCCACGGTGAGCAGTTGCCCCTCGGTCGGCCGGTACAGGCCGATCCACGCCATCGTCCCGGGGTGTTGCCGCAGCCGCTGGCAGGTCTCGGCGAGGTTCGGCGTGCCCTCGATCCGGTGACCGTCCCGGTAGATCGCGGAGGTGACCACACTCTCCTCCGCCGGAGGCGCCTCGTTGCCCTCCTCGCCGGCCCGCGGATCCATCGACAGCTCCGGGGGCGCCTGCGGATACCGGTCCTGCGAGCGGCGCAGGGCCCGCTTCGCGGGACGGAGGGCGCGCGAACGCCAGTCGGACATGGGCAGCCTCCACAACGAAGACGTCGAGCGACACGTGCGGGGACCCCACGGACAGTGGATCGCATAACCGGTCGACGGCCCGCCCCGGGCCGCCGTCCCATCCCACGCCTGCCCCCGGGCCGAGGACGACAAATCGCCGGCCAACAGCACGGAAACGTTGACCAACCCCCACGGTAGGCGGCGTCGCGACCCTTCGCACCCCGAGTGGCGGACAACGCCGGCCGGGCCCAGGACGGCCGCCGGCCGCGAGGGGTCTCCGGCGCTGAACTGCTGCTCGGCCGCGGGCCGTCTCCGGCGCTGTCGGGTCAGCCCCCGGCGACGGAGGGAATGATCCGGACCTCCGCGTCGTCGGGTACCGCCGTGTCGAGGCCGCCGGTCTGCCGGCAGTCCTCGCCGTCGACGTAGACGTTGACGTATCGGCGCAACTGGCCCTGCTCGTCCCGGATCCGCCGGATCAGCCGGGGCCACTGCGCGGCCACCTCGTCGAAGACCGCTCGGAGGGTGCCCGCCGTGGCGACGTCGAGCCGGCCGGCGCCGGCCGTCTCGCCGCGCAGGGCGGCCGGCACGATGACGGTGACCATGCGGCTCACACCTCCGCGGCCCGGACGCAGAGCACGTCGGGCAGGTGCGCGGCGACCAGCGACCACGAGTCCCCCTCGTCGCGGCTGGCGTAGACCTCGCCGGAGCGGGTGCCGAAATAGACGCCGGCCGGGTCGGCGTCGTCGACACACATCGCGTCGCGCAGCACGGCCGGATAGTAGGGCCCGCTCGGCAGCCCGTCGGTCAGCGGTTGCCAGGTGTCACCGGCGTCGGTGGAGCGGAAGACCCGGCAGCGCCGGTCGACCGGGAACCGTTCCCGGTCCGCGACCAGCGGGAAGCTGTAGATGGTGCCGCTGCGGTCCGGATGGGCGACGATCGGGAACCCGAAGTCGCTGGGCAGCCCGTCGGCGATCGACTGCCAGCTCAGCCCACCGTCGGTGGAGCGGTAGACGCCGTGGTGGTTCTGCGCGTAGAGCCGCTCGGGGTCGGCCGCGTCCCGGGCGACCTTGTGCACGCACTGGCCGAACTCGGGCCACTCGTCCGGCATGAAGTAGGCGCGGATGCCGGTGTTCTGCGGACGCCAGCTCGCACCCGCGTCGTCGGTGCGGTAGACGCCCCCGGTCGACATCGCGACCAGGACCTGCGCCGGGTCGGTCGGGTGCGGCAGCACCGTGTGGATCGCCTGACCGCCGAATCCGGCACCCCAGTGGGTGCGGTGCGGGTGGTCCCAGAGCGGACGCACCATCTCGTAGGAGATGCCGCCGTCGACCGAGCGGAACAGCGCCGAGGGCTGGGTGCCGGCGTAGACCAGGTCCGGCTCGTCGGCCGGGCCGGGGCTGAGCTGCCAGACCCGCTCCAGGCTGGACCCGGTGCCGTCCGGGAACGCGACCGGTGACTCCGCCGGCTCCTGCCAGGACGCGCCGAGGTCGTCGCTGGTCGCGACGCTGGGGCCGAAGTGTGAACTGCTCACCCCGGCGAGCAGCCGGGGGGTGCGCCGCCGCTTGTCCACGGCGACCGAGTAGACCCCGGTCATCGGGAAGTGCGGCCCGCTTACCTGCCACCTCCTGCGACCGTCGTCGCTGGTGGCGAGGAAGAGGCCCTTGGCGGTGCCGATTGCCAACAAGGCTGTCATGGTCAACTCTCCGATCGGACGTACGCCGTTGGTGTCCGCCCGGCAGTATGCCGAGCGGCACCGACGAAACAGCAGTCCAGCCGGCGTGGCGGGGGTCGGCGAGCGGCTACGGCATGAGCCTGTTGACCTGGGCGTAGCTGAGCACGTCCGCGCCGAAGCCGAAGCTGCCGCTCGCCCGGATCTCGCGGGCCGCCGCCACGAGGGCGGTCATCGCCACCCGGGCCAGGGTCGAGCCGACGCTGACCCGGCGTACGCCACAGTCGGCGAGCATCGCGACCGTCACCCCGGGCGACCCGGCCAGCGCGTTGACCGGTTTCTCCACCGCCGCGCAGACCGACCGGACGGCGTCCAGGTCCGGCAGTCCCGGTGCGTAGAGCACGTCCGCGCCGGCAGCGGCGTAGGCCCGGAGCCGGCGTACGGTGTCGGACAGGTCGGCCCGGCCGTAGAGGAAGTTCTCCGCCCGGGCGGTCAGGGTGAACGGGAACGGCAGGCTCCGGGCCGCCGCCACCGCCACCTCGACCCGCCGGACCGCCTCGTCCAGCGGGCGGATCGGCTCGGCGGGGTCGCCGGTGGCGTCCTCGATCGACCCGCCGACGGCACCCGCCTCGGCGGCGAGCCGGATCGTCTCGGCCACCTCGGCCGGGCTGTCGCCGAACCCGCTCTCCAGGTCCGCCGCCACCGGCAGCGGGGTGGCCGCCGCGATCATCCTCACGTTCTGCAACGTCTCCGCCCGGCTCACCAGGTTGGCGCCGTCGGGCCGGCCGAGCGCGAAGGCCAGCCCGGCGCTGGTGGTGGCGAGCGCGGGGAAACCGAGCTGGGCGAGTACCCGGGCACTGCCGACGTCCCACGGATTGGGGAGTACGAAGGTCGGCCCCTCGTGCAGCCGGCGGAAGGTGACCGCCCGGCGGTGCTGGTCGGCCGCGTCCAGAGTCATCGGATCATCCTCTCCGGCGGCAGTCTACGCACGCCACCGTCCGCGGCCCGACTGCCGTATCAGCTCGGTCACCACCCGGTCTCCGTACGGCATCGGTCGATCTCCCGCCGACGTGGGCTGTCTAGACTCCTGCAATGGGCAGTCGCCGGGGGACGATCGCGCTATGGGGAGTCTTCGCCGTCATCGCGGCGGTCTCGTCGCTCCTCGTGCTCCGCCGGCCCGACTGGGAACGCCTGTCGGACCTGCACATCTACTACGGCGCCATCCGGCACCTGCACGCCGGCCAGCCGCTCTACGACTTCGTCGCCGCCAACGGCGGACCGTTCACGTACCCGCCCTTCGCCGCCCTGGTCCTCTCGCCGATCGGCCTGCTGCCCGAGGGCGTCCTGCAACTGTGCTGGCTGGCCCTGACCTGCGCCGCGATCGCCGCCATCGCGATAGCGACGGGTGGCGCCGTCACCTCGGCACGGCACCGGCGACCGCTGGTGGTCGCGGCCGTCGCCTGTGCGCTGATGCTCTCCGCCCCGGCCCAGAGCAACCTGCGGTTCGGCCAGGTCAGTGTCTTCATCGTGCTGCTGGCCCTGGTCGACGGGATGGGGCTCACCCCGGCCCGGTACCGGGGCGTACTGGTCGGGATCGCCGCCGCCGTCAAACTGACCCCGCTGCTGTTCGTGGTCTTCTTCCTGGTCTCCCGCCGCTGGCGCGACGCCGGCCGGTCGGTCGTCGCCTTCCTGGCCTGCGGTGTGGTCGGCGCGGTCGTGTTGCCGGCTGACAGCTGGACCTTCTGGACCGGCACCTTCCTCAACACCTCCCGGGTCGGCAACCTCGCCTCGCTCGGCAACCAGTCCCTGCACGGCATGCTGCTACGGGTCGGCGTGGAGGGCGGGACCTTCCCGCTGCTCTGGGCCGGCCTGGTGCTGGTGGTCTGCGGCACGGCGCTGCTGCGGGCGCGCCGGCTCGAACTGTCCGGCCAGTCGGCGCACGCGGCCGTACTGGTCGGCTGCGCCACCGTGGCGGCCTCGCCGGTCTCCTGGACCCACCACCAGATCTGGCCGGTGCTGGCCGCGATGTTCCTGGTCGGAACGTACGGGGTGGCCCGCCGGGTGGCCGGGGTCGCGGTGCTGGGCGTGATGGTGCTGTCGCTGGGCGCGCTGCTCAGTCCGGTCTCGATGACCCCGGGACTTCAGTTCCTCCTGGAGAACTCCCGAACCCTGGCCACCGTCACGCTCTGCCTGGCCGGGTTCGGCGGGGTCACGGTCGCCGCCGTCGCCGCCGGTCGGCGTACCGGCACGGCCCGGGGCTGGTTGCGGGTGGGCACCGCCGCCGTGGCCACGGTCGCCTTCTTCGCCGTACAGCCGCTGCCGGCGGGGGCCGATCCGACCTTCAAGGCGTACTCGATGTCGGACGTGCACAACCCGCGCTACTTCTTCGTCTGCCGCAGCGCCGCCGAGTGCGCCGCGTTCGGTGCGGGTGCGCCGATCAGCTTCGGGGTCACCGCCGAGAAGACCAAGGTACGCGTCAACGGGGTCGTCGACGCCACCGTGGCCCGGCTGGAATACCAGTCCGCGCCCGGCGGTGCCCCCCGGACGATTCCGTTGCTGGAGGTCTATCCGGGGCAGCGGCTCTTCTCGTTCCGTTCGGCCAACCTCTCGCACGGCCGGCTGACCGCCTATCGCGCGGACGGCAGCCCGATCGCCGCGTACAGCGAGGAACTCGCCGTCGGGTGACGGTCCGGTCCCGGCCGGTGAGTGTGGCACCGACCTGACAACCGGCGGCCGGGCCGGGTCGGTCCAGGATGTTAACGTGGCGCCCGGATCACGACGGCGGCACGGAGACCTGGCCGGTCACCGCCCCGACCGTCGCCGGCCGGGCCGTACGCTGCCGGCGCCGCCGACCACGCGCGTGCGTGCGGCTCGGTTACCCCAGTGGCGGGCGGGCGCCACCAGGCTTCACGGGAAAGGGCCTCTGGATTGTCGGTCTTCACGCGCCGTCGTCGAACCCCGACCAATGCGCCGCCGGAACCACCGGACGGTCCCGGTTCGGACGGTCCCGGTTCGGACGGTCCCGGTTCGGACGGTCCCGGTTCGGACGGTCCCGGTTCGGACGGTCCCGGTTCGGACGGTCCCGCTTCGGACGGTGTCACGGCCGAGGGTGCGACCCCGGACGGCAACGCCGCCGGCACGCCCGACGGCACCACCGTGCCGGACACCCCCGACGGCGTGACCGACGCCGGCACACCCGCGCGGAAGCGTGGCTGGTCGCGGATCGTGGCGACCCGGCTGGCCAGCATGCTGGCCCTGCTGCTGGTCGTCTTCGCGATGCTGGCGCCGAACCAGCTCACCCTCTACACACCGGGGGCGTTCCTGCGGCTGCCGTTGGAAGCCCTGCTGGTGGTCGCGCTGGTGCTGCTCCTGCCGGGCTGGGGACGCCGGATCGTGGCGGTGCCGGTCGGGATCGCCCTCGGGCTGCTCGCCATCGTGAAAGTCATCGACATCGGCTTCTACGCGGTGCTGGCCCGGCCGTTCAACCCGGTCTTCGACTGGATCTCGTTCGAGGCCGGCACGGACTACGTCGAGGAGTCGTACGGCCGGACCGGCGCCGTGGTCGCGGTGGTCGCCGCCGGGCTGCTCGCGGTCGGCCTGCTCGTGCTGATGACGCTGTCGGTTCTCCGGCTGACCCGGCTGGCGGTCCGGCACCGCCGGGCGACCACGCACATCGTCGCGGCCCTGGGGGCCACCTGTGTCGTCGGTGCCGTGCTCGGCGTGCAGATCGTCCCGGAGGTACCGGTCAGCACGCTCAGCTACGACCGGGCGCTCCAGGTACGGGCGGCCCTGCGCGACCAGGAGGTCTTCGCGGCCGAGGCCCGGGTCGACGCGTTCGCGGACACCCCCGGCGAGCAGTTGCTGACCGGCCTGCGGGGCAAGGACGTGGTCCTCGCCTTCGTCGAGAGCTACGGTCGCTCGGCGGTCGAGGATCCGGCCTTCGCCCCGGAGATCGGCGCCACCCTCGACACCGGCTACACGAGGCTGCGTACCGCCGGGTACGCGGCGCGCAGCGGTTGGCTCACCTCGCCGACCGCCGGCGGCGGAAGCTGGCTGGCCCACGCCACGCTGCTCTCCGGGCTCTGGATCGACAACCAGCAGCGCTACACCCACCTCGTCGCCACCGACCGGATGACCCTGAACCGGGCCTTCCAGCGGGCCGACTGGCGGACCGTCGGAGTGATGCCGGGGATCACCCAGACCTGGCCGGAGGGGACGTTCTTCGGCTACGACGAGGTGCACGCCTCGAAGGAACTCGGCTACCGCGGCCCGCAGTTCAGCTGGGCACAGATGCCGGACCAGTACACGCTCTCCGTCTTCGAGCAGCGCGAACACTCCAGGCCGGACCATCCGCCGGTGATGGCGACGATCCCGCTGGTCTCCAGCCACGCGCCCTGGGCGCCGATCCCGGAACTGATCGGCTGGGACCAGCTCGGCGACGGCTCGATCTTCGGGCCGATGGCGGAGGCGGGCGAGTCGCCGGACGACGTCTGGCGGGACACCGGCAAGGTACGCACCCAGTACCGCCGGGCCGTGGAGTACTCGCTGAACACCGTCGTCTCCTATCTGGAGCGGTACGGCGACGAGGACCTGGTCTTCGTCTTCCTCGGCGACCACCAGCCGACCCCGCTGGTCACCGGGGAGAACGCCAGTCGCGACGTACCGATCACCATCGTCGCCAAGGACGCGGCGCTGCTGGAGAGGATCTCCGGCTGGAACTGGCAGGAGGGGCTGAAGCCCGGCCCGGAGACGCCGGTCTGGCGGATGAGTGACTTCCGGGACCGGTTCCTCGCCGCCTTCGGGTCGTAGTCCCGCCGCGCACGGCTCTTGACCCCAAGGCACTGATCAGCGTTCGGAGGTTGTACACCATGCTCGACGGCACCGGTCTGACCCTGACCACCGTCAACCTGAGCGCGCCGGATCCGAGGGCTCTGGCCCGCTTCTACCAGCGCCTCCTCGGCTGGGAGATAACCGAGGAGGAGCCGGACTGGGTACTGATGCGTGACCCGGCCGGGGGAGTGGGGCTGGCCTTCCAGACCGAGTCGCCGTACCGGCGGCCGAGCTGGCCGGCCGGCCCCGGCGACCAGCAGATGATGATGCACCTGGAGATCCGGGTCGACGACCTGGAGAGCGCCGCCGCACACGCCGTGGCCTGTGGCGCCACCCGGGCCGACTTCCAGCCCCAGGAGGACGTCCTCGTGCACCTCGACCCGGCCGGCCATCCCTTCTGTCTCTACCTCTGACCGGCAGCCCGGCCCCCCGGCCACTCCGGCCGGGAGGTTCGGGGCCGGTGCCGGGTCAGCCGGCGAGTCGGGCCGGGAAGCCGCCGGTGGCGACCGGGCCCCAACTGTCGATGGTGACCCGGATCAGCGACTTGCCCTGCCGGCGCATGGCCTCGCGGTACTCGTCCCAGTCCGGGTGTTCGCCGGAGATGCACCGGAAATACTCGACCAGCGGCTCCAGCGCCTCCGGCAGGTCGAGCACCTCGGCGGTACCGTCGACGTGCACCCACGGCCCGTTCCAGTCCTCCGAGAGAACGCAGAGCGAGACCCGGGGATCCCGGCGGGCGTTGGTCGCCTTCGCCCGTTCCGGATAGGTCGAGACGACGATCCGGCCCTCCGGGTCCACGCCACAGGTCACCGGCGAGGACTGCGGCCGGCCGTCCGGGCGGGTCGTCATCAGGATGGCGCGGTGCCGGGGTCGGAGGAAGTCGAGGAGTTCGGCACGCTCGACGCGGGTGTTGGTGGCGATGCTGCGGGTCATCGCCCGTTTCTACCAGGCGCGGGCGGGACGGGCTCCGACGGCCGGTTCAGCCCGGTCCCGGAGCGGCCCTCGCCGGTGGCGGCCTTGAGTGCCCGCAGCACCGAGAGCTCCGGCCCGGTCGGTGGCTCGCCGGTACGCAGGTCGTCGGCGACCCGCAACTGCCAGCCGGTCGTCTCCCGGGCCTGCTGCACCGTGGCGCCCGGATGAAGCTCGGTCAGCAGCAGCTCCCGGGTGGACGGGTCGGGCCGGAGTACGCCGAGGTCAGTGATCACCACCTGTGGTCCGGCTCCGCGCAGCCCGAGCCGCTCCCGGTCACCGGGTCCGGTGCCGTACCCGAAGGAGGTGACGAAGTCGACCCGCTCGACGAAGGTACGCGGACTCTGCCGCATGATGACGATGACCTCGCGGCAGGAGGCGGCGATCTCGGGTGCCCCACCGGCCCCCGGCAGCCGTACCGACGGGGCGCTGTAGTCGTCGCCGATGACCGTGGTGTTGATGTTGCCGTACCGGTCGAGCTGGGCACCGCCGAGGAATCCGACGTCGATGTTGCCGGGCTGGAGCCAGTAGTTGAAGACCTCCGGCACGCTGACCACGGCGTCGGCGGTGTCCGCGAGGATGCCGTCGCCGATCGAGAGCGGCAGTCGGTCGGGCTTGGCGCCGAGGCACCCGGACTCGTAGATGAGCACGAGCCGGGGTGCGTGGGTCGCCCGGGCGAGGTTGGCGGCGGTGCTCGGCAGGCCGATTCCGACGAAGCACGCGGTGCCGTCCCGCAGTTGCCGGGCGGCGGCGACGGTCATCATCTCGTCGGCGGTCCACTCCGCGCTCATCGCCGCCACCTCCCGGGTCGCTCGGTCCGTCCGCCCACCTCGGCGCCGTCGCCGTGCCCGCTCGGCGCAGCCGCAGCGCGCCGGCGCGGCCGGCCGTGGAGAGTGCCGCCACCCCGGCCACGGTCGCTCATGCCTGCCTCCCGGCGTCGAGAACGTGCTGCCGCATCCAGGCGGTGAAGGTGTCCCGATCGCGACTGATCGCGTCCCAGGCCTGGTAGAAATCGTTGTCCCGGACCGAGTAGCCCTGGGCGTAGGAGGGGTGCGCACCACCGGGCGCGAGTGCGACCGCGCTGACCGCCCAGGTCGGCAGAACCACCTGGGTGGGCATCGGCTCCAGCGACTCGACGATCTCCTCGACGGTGACCAGGGACCGCCTGGCGGCCAGCACGGCCTCCTTCTGCACGCCGGTGATGCCCCACATCTGCACGTTGCCGGCCCGGTCGGCCCGCTGGGCGTGCACGATCGCGACGTCGGGGTTCAACGCCGGTACGGCGGTCAGCACCTCGCCGGTGAACGGGCAGGTGATGGGCTTGATGGTGGCAGTGTGTCGGGGCAGGTCGGTGCCGGTGTAGCCGCGCAGCACCGCGAACGGCAGCCCGGACGCTCCGGCCACGTAGCGGTTCGCCATCCCGGCGTGGCTGTGCTCCTCGATCTCCAGTGGAGTGGGCCAGCCGCGCTCCACCGCGTCCCGGAACCGGTGCAGCGAGCCGACGCCCGGATTGCCGCCCCAGGAGAAGACCAGCCGGCGGGCGCAGCCCATGCCGATGAGCTGGTCGTAGATGACGTCCGGGGTCATCCGGACCAGTTCCAGGTCGCGTCGCCGCTGCCGGACGATCTCGTGGCCGGCGGCGAACGGAATCAGGTGGGTGAAGCCCTCCAGCGCCACCGTGTCACCGTCGTTGACCAACTCGGCCACACCTTCGGTCAACGAGACGATCTCAGCCATCCGTCCCCAGTCTCCTGATGCGCGTCGTCGCCCTGCCGAGCGCGGCGACGGCAGACGGGCGCAGTCGTTCGTGTTGCGTACGCCTGTTCTGATAACGAACGTAGCGTGACGCCTTCGACCCGTCAACGCCGCCGGGGCCCGGACAGTTGCGATCTTCGCTGCGCCGGGAGTACGGTGAGGAGATAATTCATCACCCGTTGAATAAGGTGATCGCGGTGGGCGAACGTACGACCTGCGTCGTCGTCGGCGGTGGACCGGCCGGAATGGTGCTCGGACTGTTACTGGCCCGGGCCGGCATCGACGTGACGGTGCTGGAGAAACACGGCGACTTCCTGCGGGACTTCCGGGGCGACACGGTGCACCCGTCCACCCTGCAACTCCTCGACGAGCTGGGCCTCGGCGAGCGGTTCGCCGCCCTGCCGCAGAGCCGGCTGGACGAAGTCGCCTTTCCGGTGGCGCCGGGGCGGCAGATCGTCGTCGCCGACTTCCGCCGACTGAAGACCCGTTACCCGTACGTCGCGATGGTGCCGCAGTGGGACCTGCTCAACCTGCTCGCCGACGCGGGCGCCGCCGAGCCCTCCTTCACGCTGCGGATGCGCACCGAGGTGACCGAGCTGATCCGGGAGGAGGGGCGGGTCCGGGGCGTGCGCTACCGGGGACCCGAGGGTGAGACCGGCGAGCTGCGTGCGGAGCTGACCGTGGCCTGCGACGGCCGGTGGTCGATCGCCCGCGCTCAGGCCAACCTGCCGGTCCGGGAGTTCCCGGTGCCGATCGACGCCTGGTGGTTCCGGCTGCCCCGCGACCCGCACGACGACCCGGCCGGGCTCACCCCCCGGGTGGGTCCGGGCCGGTTCGCCGTGGTGATCCCCCGGGAGGGCTACCTCCAGATCGCCTACATCGCCCGGAAGGGCAGCGACGCGCGGCTGCGCGCCCAGGGGGTCGAACAGTTCCGCCGGGACATCGCGGAACTGGCTCCCGGCTTCGCCGGCCGGGTCGACGCGATCGCCTCGATGGACGACGTCAAGCATCTCGACGTACGGCTGAACCGGCTCGACCGCTGGCACGTGCCCGGACTGCTCTGCCTCGGCGACGCCGCGCACGCGATGTCACCGGTCGGCGGCGTGGGGATCAACCTCGCCGTGCAGGACGCGGTCGCCGCCGCCACCCTGCTCGCCGAGCCACTCCGCCGGGGCACGGTCAGCGAGGCGGATCTGGCGGCGGTCCGCGCCCGGCGACTGCTGCCGACGATCCTGGTGCAGCGACTACAGCGGCTCATGCACAGGGGTCTGGTCGCGCCGATCCTGGCCGGGCGTCGGGCCGGGCCGCCCCGGCCGGTGCTGGCGCTGTTGCGGCGGTTCCCGTTCGCCTCCCTCGGCCCGGCCTACCTGATCGGCATCGGCGTGCGCCCCGAGCACGCGCCGCCGTTCGCCCGCCGACCACCGGCCCCGGTCGGCACCGACGGCCAATCCGGCTGAGCCGGTCCACCGCGGCACCCGTGCTGGACGGGACACCAAGCCGTGCCCGGGCCAGTGCCCAGCGGTCGTCGACCGATGGTCAGTCGGTGTCGGCCCCGCCGGGGTCGGCGTAGGCGGTGAGACCGGTGGCGAGCAGCCGGAAGGCGCTGTCGACGGCGGCCACCGCCTCCGGGTACACCTCGGCGGCCGTACGTCCGGCGCTGAGCTGCTGCCAGTTCTCCCGGGCGAGTATCCGCTGTACCGCCACGACCTGACCGGCGGCGAGCCGGGCGTCGAGTACGCCGGTCGCCGGTGCCGCCTCGCTGAGCGCTTCGGCCAGCGCCTCCTCGTCGTCCGCCGCGTACCGGGCGACCCGGGCCGCCAGGCTCGGCGTGCCGAAGACCATCGCGTGGTACGCGAGAACCTCCGGGTGGTCGTTGAGCCCGGTCACCGGGTCCCGCCGGTCCAACCCGGCCAGGAAGTGCCGGTGCAGCGCGGTGAGCGGGGCCTCGTCGGCGCGGCGCTGCCGGACCACCCGGGCGGCCTCGGCCCGGTGGTCGAGGATCCGGTGCAGGACCAGATCCTCCTTGCTCCGGAAGTATTTGAAGAGCGTCGGCTTGGAGACCTCGGCGGCGGCGGCCACGTCGGCCACCGAGACGTTGTCGTAGCCGTGCCGGAGGAAGAGGGAGATCGCCGCCGCCGAGAGGGCGTCGTGGGTGCGCTGCCGCTTCCGCTCCCGCAGCCCCGGTCCGTCGGTCATGTGATCGATCCTAACATTTCCAGACCAGGTCAACTTTATTACTCGAGTTATAGTCTTTACCGAGTTAAGGAATCTGCCATGTGACGTGGAGAGTTGACCATGGTCCTGTCCGGTCCCGCCCACCCCGCCGACCCCCGCCCGCAGACCGTGCCCGAACCCGCGACCGCCGGCGTCGGGCGGCCCGCCGGTACCCTCGCCGAGGAGCAGGCCCGGCTGGCGGCCGTCCGGGCGGCGCTGGCCCGGATGCTGACCACCGCCCGGGTACGGGTGGCCACCGGCGCGACCGTCGCCGGCGACCGGTACACCGCCGAGACGCTCGGCCGGATGCTCAAGAGCCACCTCAAGGAGCTGACCGAGGAACCGGACGGGCCGGTGTACTTCGGCCGGTTGTGGTTCGGCGACTCGGCGGCGGCCGGCGAACACCGGGGCGAGTGCTACTACCTCGGCCGGCGGCACGTTCCCGACGAGTCGGGCCAACCCCTGGTGATCGACTGGCGGGCACCGGTCTCCCGCGCCTTCTACCGGGCCAGCGCCCGGGAACCGCTCGGCGTACGCGAACGTCGCCGGTACGGCTGGACCAACCGGCAGCCCGCCGAGCTGACCGGCTACGAGGACGAGCGCCTCGAACGGGCCGGAGCGGGCGGGTGGCCCGGTGCCGAACCCGGAGCCGGACCGAGTCGGCTGCTCACCGCCGAGATCGAGCGTCCCCGGGTGGGGCCGATGCGGGACATCGTCGCCACCATCCAACCCGACCAGGACGACCTGGTCCGGGCGGATCTCGACCGGTCGGTCTGCGTACAGGGCGGACCGGGCACCGGAAAGACCGCCGTCGGCCTGCACCGGGCCGCGTACCTGCTCTACACCCACCGGCAGCGGCTGCGCCGCGGCGGCGTACTGGTGGTGGGGCCGAACGTCGCGTTCCTGCGGTACATCTCCGCCGTGCTGCCCGCACTCGGCGAGGTGGACGTCGAGCAGTGCACCCTCGCCGAGCTGCTGCCGGAACACCCGGTCACCGCCGTGGACAGTGCCGAGACGGCTGCCCTGAAGCACGACCCTCGGATGGTCACGGTGCTGCGCCGGGCGCTCTACGACCGGATCGTCGAGCCGACCGAGCCGCTGGTGGTCCCGGACGGCTCGTACCGGTGGCGACTGCCGGTGGCGTGGCTGCGCCGGACCGTCCAGGACGTACGCGCCGAGGAGCCGCCGTACGCGATCGGCCGGGAACGGCTCCGCGCCCGGATCGTCGGCCTGCTGCAAGCCGGGCCGAGACCCGGGCGGAGACGCCCAGCGGCGCCTGGTTGCGTCGGATGGCCCGGTGCCGCCCGGTCACCGCGTTCCTCGACGCGGTCTGGCCGACCACCCGGCCGGCGGAACTGCTGGCGTCGCTGCTCGGCGACCCGGCCGTGCTGGCCCGGGCGGCGGCCGGGCTGCTCGCGCCCGCCGAGCAGTCCGCACTGGCCTGGCCCCGGCCGCCCCGGACGGTCCGGGCCGCGACCTGGTCCGCGGCCGACCTGGTTCTCCTCGACGAGCTGGCCGGGCTGCTCGACCATCCGGCCGGCTACCGGCACGTCGTGGTGGACGAGGCGCAGGACCTCTCGCCGCTGGAGTGCCGGGTCATCGCCCGGCGCAGCCGGCACGGCTCGCTGACCGTCCTCGGCGACCTCGCCCAGGGCACCACTCCGTGGGCGGCGTCGGACTGGCGGGACCAGTTGGCGTACCTCGGTCAGCCCGACGCCGCCGTCGTGCCGTTGACCGCCGGGTTCCGGGTGCCGGCGGCCGTACTCGGCCTGGCGAACCGGCTGCTTCCCGGGCTGAACGTCGCGGTCGCGCGGACGCGCTCGGTGCGTACCGACGGAGAGGTCCGGGTCCGCGCGACGGGCGACCTGCCGGCCGCGACCGCCGCCGCGGTCCGGGCCGCACTGGCGCGCCCGGGCTCCGTCGCGGTGGTTGCCGCCGACGCCGCGCTGCCCGGACTCGCCGGGGCGCTGCGGTCCGCCGGGATCGCCGTCGGCCGGGCGGACGCGCCCGACCAGGACGCCCGGGTCACCCTGCTGCCCGCGACCCTGGCCAAGGGCCTGGAGTACGACCACGTCATCGTCGTCGAGCCCGCCGAGATCGTCGAGGCGGAGCCGCGCGGCCCGCACCGCCTCTACGTGGTGTTGACCCGGGCCGTGTCGCGACTCGACGTGCTGCACCACCGGCCCCTCCCGGCCGAGCTGGCCGACCCGGAGACGGGTCGGTGAAGTGCTGACTTGTCCCACTTTCCGGTGTGGATTTGGCGACATCGAGGGATAGGACTACGGTCAAGGCCGGCTGATGCCGCGAAATGGGGCCAACACGACCGACGGGATCATGGTGACTGTCCTCAACTTTCGGCGTACCCGATCAGACGCCGCGCTCGCCGTGGCGTGCGCGGTGGTCCTGTCCCTCTCGGCAGCCTGCGCGGGCAGCGGCGCAGAGCGTCCACAGTGGTCGGACGGGGTGCCGGCCACCGACTCCTCGCCGGCCGCGCCGAGTCCGACCGAGGCGGACCCGACTCCGTCCCCGACTCCGACGCCCAGGCCCACGGCGGCCCGCACCACCCGGCCGCCGGCCACCGCCGCACCGACCCGTCGCGTCCGCACCATGGGCGAGCAGACGACGGTGACGGTCCGGGTGACCGGCGGGTTCGGCCAGGCGCAGAACTTCACCGGCCTGCACCAGGAGGGATGCGGCAACCCCAGCTTCGGGCTGATGCAGATCCGGGTGGGTGCGGCCGGCAACGTCTCCTCGGTGTCGTTCCGCTACCGGGTCAGCACCGCCGTGCCGTTCAACGGCAGCGGCTCCGCCCGGACCATCGGCAGCGACCGGGGGACCTGGCTGGCCAGCCTGGGACCGTTCCGGGCCGAGTCGCGCAACTCGGCGGGCGGCACGATCGCCGTCACCGCGACGGCGAAGTTCAAGGACGGCTCCACCCGCAGCGCCCGGACCAGCACCCCACTGAAGGCATGCCAACGCTGACCGGTCGCCCGGTCGACCCGGCGGCGCGCCGGGGTGGCCGGGCCCGGACCGGCTTGGGCATGATCGAGGGTGATGTCCTTCGTCCTGCACGAGCCGGCCCGGCTCGACCTCTGCTACGACAGCCTGCACGGGCTCTCCGTCGGTGACGCGCTCGGCGCACAGTTCTTCATGGTCGGCCGGTCACCGGCCGAGCTGGCGGCGGGTCGACCTCCGGCCGGCCCCTGGGAGTGGACCGACGACACCGAGATGGCCTGCTCGGTGGTTGCCGAACTCGCCGCGCACGGCGAGATCCGGTCCGACCGGCTCGCCGCCGTGTTCGCGGAGCGCTGCGAACCGTACCGGGGCTACGGGGCGGGTGCGGTGGTGATCCTGCACCAGATCCGCGACGGTGTGCCGTGGCGGGACGCGGCCCGCGAAGCGTTCGGCGGAGAGGGCTCCTGCGGCAACGGCGCCGCGATGCGGGTCGCTCCGCTCGGCGCGTACCACGCCGACCGGCCCCGCCGGGCGGCCGAGCAGGCGATCCGGTCCGCCGAGGTGACCCACGCCCACCCGGAGGGGATCGCCGGAGCCGTACTGGTGGCGGTCGCCGCCGCGCACGCCGGGGCGGCCCGGCTCACCGGGGTACGCCCCTCCGCGCCCGAGTTCCTCGACCGGCTGGAGCCGTACCTGGTCGACGGGCAGGTGCGCCGGGGAGTCGAGCGGGCCCGTCGGCTGCTCACCGCTGCGGCGGTGACCGTCGAGGAGGCGGCGTACGAGTTGGGCAACGGGTCACGGGTGACCGCCCAGGACACCGTCCCGTTCGCGCTATGGGTCGCCGCGACGCATCTCGGCGACTATCCGGCCGCGATCAGCGCGTGTGTGACCGCCGGTGGGGACATCGACACGACCGGGGCGATCGTCGGCGGCGTGCTGGCCGCGTACACCGGGATCGGTGACCGGCCCGACGCGGTCGGCGTGCCGGCGACCTGGCTGGCCGCCCGGGAGGCGCTGCCCGACTGGGTCGACCGGCGTCCGGCCGAGGAGCCGGACGCCGATCCGGGCGCCGCTGCGCGATAGCCGGCGCCCGCTACGGCCTCGGGGACGGGCGCCCCGGTCCGGTGGCCGAGCCGGAGCCGACCGCCGCCAGCGGCTCAGCGGAATCCGCCGGCATCGGGTTGCCGGCCGGACGACCCGCGGGCGGACCGCCCGGCTCGCCCTTGTCCCGGGGTTTGCCCGGGCCGCCGCCAGGCTTGGGATCGGCGGCCAGCAGCCGTCGGCAGTAGTCGTCGACCTCGGCGCGGCCGCCGGCCGCCCGGACCAGGGCGGCGGACGCCGGGCGGCGGGTGGCGGGACCGGAACCCTGGCCACCCTTCAGAAAGGCGCGGCACTGCGCCACGAGCGCCTGCGGTGGCAGGCCGCGGCCGGACGGGCCGGGCTCGGTGGCCGGGGGTGCGGTGCGGTGCGGTGCGGGCGTCGGTGCCGGTGCGGTGGTCGGCGGTGCGGTCGTCCGTCCGGCGCTCGGGACCGCGTCCACGCTCGGCGTGCTCCGGGGTGGGCCGGCGGGACGCAGTGCGGGGATCTCCGCCGCCAGTGCCACCCCGGCGGTGAGGGTGGCGACGACCGCGGCGAGCCAGCCGAAGGCACCGGCCGTCAGCCGTCGGCGGCGGCCGGGTGGCCGGGCGGACGTACCGGCCAGGGTTTCGGGGCTCTCGGATGTCGGCGGAGTCGCTGCCGAGCCTGCCGTGGCCCGGGCGGCACGGGCCGCCCGGAACGCCGCCACCGCGGCGTCCTCGCCGTCGAGTTCTCCGGGCCGGGCCGGGGCTGCCGCGACGGCGAGCAGTTCGGCGACCGGATCGGTGAACGGGCCGGGCACCGGGTCGGTCACGGGACCGGTCACCGGATCACCGGCCCGACCACCGAACGGGTCGCGGACGTCGCCGTGCGCGTGCCGGGCCTCGGCGGCGCCGGCCGCGACCGCGTCGAGCAGCCGCTCGCCCGCTTCCGGACCAGCCCCGCCGCGTCGACGGAAAGCCATGCTCATCTCTCTCAGCGCCATCCCTGTCCAGCCTCGACGTCCTCGCTGGACCGTACGTCGGCGACCGGCGCGACGGCCGGTTCACCGTCAACCGGTCCACCCTCGGCCGCCGGCTCCGTCACCCCGTCCCGCCCGTTCTGCGCCAGGAGGCGGGCCAGTCGCCGCAGCCCGCGATGCGCGGCGGTGCGGACGGCCCCGGGGCGCTTGCCGAGTACCCGCGCGGTGCTCTCGGCGTCCAACCCGATCACGGTACGCAGCAGCACCGCCTCGGCCTCGGTACGCGGCAGGGAGGCGATCAGCGCCACGGCGGTGTCGGTGCCCAGCCCCTCGTCGGCGCTCGCGGCGGTGTCCTCGGCCCCCGGCAGCTCGGAGAGTGCCTCGACCGGTACCGACACGGTGGGCCGGCGGCGCTGGTGGCGGAGGTGGTCCAGTGCCCGGTTGCGGGCGATCCGGGTGGCCCAGGCGCGGAAACCCGGCCCGCCGGCAAAGGTCGCCAGGTCACGGGCGATCTGCAACCAGGTCTCCGACGCCACGTCCTCGGCGTCCGAGCCGACCAGCACGGTCAGGTAGCGCAGCAGTCCGGGCTGGAGTTCCCGGTAGAGCATCCGGAACGCGTACTCGTCGCCCTGCTGCGCCGACCGGACCAGGGCACTCAGTTCGGCCGGCACGGTTCGACTCCGTTACGGGACGCCCCGGTCCCGCCCGTCCGGGGTGCCGTCCGGAACTGGTGACGGGATACCGGAGCGCTTTCCGCAGCGTCTCGTCGTACCGTGCGTCGTCGTCGGATCCCGATCCGCACCGGTCGTCCCCCGTCCACGTGATCGCCGTCCCACGCTAGGTGCGGGTGGAGTCCGCAGGCAAGTCGTCGCTCCGCCGGAACGAGTGAGATATCTCCGCCGACCGGTACGGTGCGTCCCGGTAACACGATTCCGCCGTCCGACGCTGTCGGGGTCGTTTCCCCGACCGCTTCCGCCGGGGCGTCGCCGCCGGTCGAGGTCTCGCCTTCCGCCCGGTCCCGCCGCCCGGTAACCTCTGCGCTTCGACAACGGGGGATGCGCGTCGAATCCGGGACGCGGATCGACGACGGGGAGGGGAGACGGTGGTCTGGCCGTTCCGTAAGAAGCAGGCCGCGGTGGCGCCGGCGGGTCCGGCCAGCACCGGGCCGACAATCGACAAGGCCAAGGGCGATCCGGGGGCGGCCCGGCTGCGCGCCGCGCTCGGCCAGCGGGACTGGGTAACCGTCCGCGACTTCCTCGACTCGGTCCGGCACCCCGACGACCGGGCGTTCTATCTCGGCGTCTGCGCGGACGTCGACGGGGTGCAGGACTGGATCGGGGAGTGGATCGCCGCCGAGCCGCACTCCACGCTGCCGGTGCTGGTACGCGGCTGCCACGGCGTCTACTGGGCCTGGGAGGCGCGCGGCGGCGCCACCGCCGAGCACACCAGCCAGAGCCAGTTCAAGGGCTTCTTCGACCGGTTGCGGATGGCCGAGAACTGCCTCGACGAGGTGGTGGAGCGGGACCCCGACGACACGACCGCGTGGACCTTCCTGGTCACCGCCGCCCGGGGTCGCCAGGTCGGCCGGGAGGAGGCGATGCGCCGCTTCGCGCAGGTGGTCGCCCGGCATCCCACGCACCTGACGGCACACCAGCAGATGCTCCAGTTCCTCTGCAAGAAGTGGTTCGGCAGTACGGAGGAGATGTTCGACTTCGCGCGTACGGCGGCGGCCAAGGCACCGGCCGGGAGCCTGCTGCACGAACTTGTGGTGGTGGCGCACATCGAGCACTGGCTCGGCCTGCCCAGCGAGGAGAAGGACCCGTACATCATGAGCCCGGCGGTACGGGCCGAACTGCGGGCGGCGGCGGAGCAGTCGATCTGGCACCCGGAGCACCGGCGCCGGCCGGGCTGGGCCAGCCCGTACAACTCGTTCGCGCTCGCCTTCTCCTTCGCCGAGGACTATCCGGCAGCGGCGGCCGTCTTCGACGCGATCGGCGACAGCGTGACCGAGTGGCCGTGGTACTACTCCAGCGGCAGTGACCCGGCCGGGCGGTTCGCCATCTGGCGGGACATCGCGTTCGCCCAGCGGCACGAGCAGCCGCGGTAGCATCCCGGGGGTGTCCGGTCGGGGCCGCGTCGGCTCCGACCGCCGCGACGGCGTGCGGGGTGTCACCGGAAGCACCCGCTTCCGGCGACACCCCGCCAGTCCGGTTCCTAGGGGTTGACGGTGATGGTGAAGGTGGACGTGGTGTTCCGGATGTTCTGGTAGTTGTTGCTCATCCGCAGGTTGTTGAAGACCGCCGAGCCGACCGCCGGACCCTGACCCGCCTCCGGCATCTCGTTCGCCCAGATGCCGAATCCGGACTTCGCGTCGTACGCGTCGCCGCTGCGTTGCGCCCCGCTGATGGAGATGTTGGTGAACACGGTGTCGGTCACCGGGTTCTCCGGACTGCTGCCGTTGTACTTCGTCTGGAACATGATGCCGTGATAGGTCGGGTCCACGATGTCGACGTCACTGACCCGGATCGCGCGCATCTCCTTGGAGGCGGAGAAGACCCAGATCGCGGGGAAGGTCTGCGCGCCCCAGAAGTGGCCGCCGGACCGGACTATCGAGGCGTTCTCCACCCGGGTGATCCCCGGCCCGAACCCGACGAACGGATAGCCGAAGTCGAGCGAGCTGATGGTGATTCCGGAGTAGACGAGCTGGTCGGCGATGTACATGTTGCGGAAGGTGTTGTTCTGCCCGCCGTACACCGCGACCCCGGCGGCCCGCCAGGTCAACGTCGCCGTCAGGTTCTCGAAGACGTTGCCGGTGTTCGCCCCGCCACCGGCGTCGGTCGCGGAGAAGAGCGCGAAAGCGTCGTCCCCGTTGCCGCGTCCCTCGACGTTGCTGACCAGGTTGTTCGTGCTGCCGTTGGTCATGTTGACCGCGTCGGCGAAGGTGTTGCGGATCCGCGAGTTCTTTATGGTGACGTTGCTGACGTGCACGCCCCAGAACATGCAGACGGTGTGTTCGACCCAGACGTTGTCGAAGGTCAGGTTGGAGACGTTGGACAGCTCGCCCCAGACCTTTCCGGGGCCGTCGATCCGGGACGTGTAGTTGCCGAAGAAGGCGAGGTGCTCGAAGGACGAGCCGTTCGCCGTACCCTCGACCCGGAAGCCGGCGTCGGTGTTCTCCTGGCCGGGTGGGGTGGCGAACCGGGTGTACCACATGCCGGCGCCGACCACCTTTACCGCCTTGCCGTACACCTGGAACTTGTTCGAGGTGCTGTAGGTGCCGGCCGGCAGGTAGACGCCGATCAGGTTGCCGGTGGTGTCCATCCGGACCCGGTCCAGCGCGTCCTGCACGTCCTGGTGTCCGGTGCCGGTCGGCGTGGTGTAGCGGGCCGGGTCCGGGTTCGGTCGCGGCGAGACCTGCTCGGTGTTGACGAAGTCGATCGCGTACGTGGTGCTGTTCGCCGGGTCCTTCTGCAACCTGATCCGGCTGCCGGCCGGGATCGACGAGTTGAGCATCACGTTCGCCTCGTCGTAGATGTGCCGGGGGCCGCCGGAGCCGGGTGAGTTGTTCGGGCTCGCCTCGGCGCCGTAGAGCCAGGCGTACCGGCTGGTCAGGTCGATCGCCTTGTGGAAGGCGCCGTTGACGTAGATGTTCAGCGTCGAGCTGGTGCCGCCGCCGCCCGGGGCGTCCGGGATGGAGAAGCGGGTCACCAGGGTGTTGGTCGGGGCCCGGGTGGTCCACTCGACGTAGGCGCCGGTGCTGTTCAGGGTCACCGCGCGCCGGCCGGACGCCTCACCGGCGAGGTCGCCGACGGTCCGGTTCGGACCGACGACCGCCGCGCCGCCGCCGAGCGTGCCGTCCTCGGCCTCGTACATCTCGTACGGCATGTTCGCGCCGCGCCCGACGAAGAACGGAGTGTCGCTGGTGTTGTTCCCCTGCTTCACCGGCAGCTCGTTGGCGTCGGCGGCGAGTACGGTCCGGACGGTGTACCGGCCGTTGGCCGCGGTCCAGGTGCCGAGGTTGACCGGCGCGGTGCTGGCCCCGGCGGCGACGGTGCCGGTGTAGGAGCCGGTAAGGGTGCGGACAGTTCCCCCGCTGGCGTTGAGCACGGTCACCGTGATGCCGTGCGCGCCGCCGGCCGAGGCGCTGGTGCCCTGGTTGCGGATCGCCACCGCGAAGGTGACCGTCTGGCCGTTCGCCGGGGTGCTCGGCGACCAGCTCGGTATGGCGACCAGGTCCGAGCTGGCCACCGGGGCGACGGTCAGCGCGGACGGGTTGCTGAAGCTGTTGTTGGTCTCGCTCTGTTCGACGACCGCGTTGGACTCGTCGACCTTGGCGGTCAACTGGTAGGTGCCGGCGTTGCGCGGCCCCGCGTTCGCGGTGACGGTGCTGCTGGCCCCGGCGGCGAGCCCACCGACGGCGGCGGTGCCGACCAGGGTCGTACCCAGGTAGAAGTTGACGTTCGTGGCACCGGAGGCGGCGGTGCCGGCGTTGCGGACGGTGGCCGAGACGGTGATCGCGGTGGTCTCGACCGGCGCGGCCGGGCTCCAGGTGGCGGCGGTGACGGTCAGGTCCGGGTTCGGCGCCGGCACGCCGAAGACCTGGAACTCGGCGACCTGGCCGGCCGGCGCCCCGCTGTTGGAGGTGATCGAGAGCCGTACGTCGGCGACGTTGCCGCTGACCGGGATGGTGACGCTGTTGCCGCTGCCGGGGTTGAAGCTGTAGAGCGTCGCCGCCGCGAGGCTGCTGAACGACGAGCCGCTCTGCTCGCGGCCGAGCACCGCGATGGTCTGGCTGCGCGGCCCCCAGGCCGAGTCCGGGTTCAGCCGGACCACCACGGAGCTGACCGTGGCGTTCGCACCGAGCTGCACGGTGAGCACGCTCGGGTACGCCCCGCCGGCTCCCTCCCAGTACGTCGCCACGTTGTCGTCGTTGGCGTTGGCCGCGACGAAGGTGTGCACGGTCGACGAGGCGGTGATCGGCTTGCCGACCGCCAGGTTCGTCCCGGCGGGCGGGTTTCCGGTGCCGTTGCGGGTCACCGTGTTGCTGTTCGGCGACACGTTCCCGGCGGCGTCCCGGGCCCGTACGTGGTACGTGACCGTCGCGCTGGCCGGCTGGTTGTCGGTGTAGCCGAGTACGTTGCCGAGGTTGGCCCGTAGCGCGCCGTTGGCGTAGACGTCGTAGCCGGTCACCCCGACGTTGTCGCTGGCGGCGTTCCAGGTCAACCGGATCTGCCCGCTGGCCGGCTGGGTGTAGGCGAGGTTGCCCGGTGCGGTCGGGGCCTGGCTGTCCGGGCCGCCGGTCGGGCCGTGCACCTCCAGTTCGGAGAGCTGGCCGGCTGCCCAGCCGTTGTTGGCGGTGATGTGCAGCCGCAGGTAGCGGGTGCTGGTGGCCGGCAGGTTGATGGTGACGGTGTTGCCGCTGGCCGGGTTGAAGGTGTAGCCGGTGGCGGCGACGAGGGTGCTGAACGTCGAGCCGTTGTTGCTGTTCTGCACGGAGAGGGTCTGGGTCCGGGTGCCCCAGCCGGACGGCAGCTTGAGCACCAGCCGGTTCACCTCGGCGGCAGAGCCCAGGTCGGCCTGGATCCACTGCGGGAACGCGTTGTTGGCGCTCTCCCAGTAGGTTGCCTGGTTGCCGTCGCCGGCGTTGCCCGCCGGGTACTCCGGATGGGAGCTGCTGGCGCTGAGGTTGGCGGCGACCGCGGCCTCGGCCCGGGCGGGTCCGGTGTCGGGGCGGGCCGAGGCCGGAGTCGGGAGCAGCGATCCGGCGGCCACGAGCAGTCCGGTGGCGAGCGTCGCCGAGATCAGGCGGGGTCTTGGTGGTAGCTGTCTCATGGTGTTCCCTTGGCGCTCGTCGGAACCGACTGGGGTGCTGCGAGCGGCCGGGCCTGGTCGGCGGCTGGCCCGGCTGCCGCCCGCCGCCGAAGGCGAGCGGTGGCGCCGTCCGTCCGCCTGTCCACCGCCGCCGCGACCCCGCCGAGGGTCGATCCCCGTGGGCAGCCGGGGAAGGAGCACAGAGAACGCCTGTCCAGAAATTCCGGGATGTAGAAAACTATCTAGCAACTAGTGACCCGAAACTTGCGTGGTGTCGTCGTAATGTTGCAGACGCGCTACGGCTGCGTCAACACCTCGACCCGATCAGTCCAGATCGATGTGGCGGGAGTGAGCCGATTTACCCGGATCGATCAAATTTGCGGGGCTCCGGTTCCGGGAACCGGCCACCGATCGACGACGGGCCGGGTCAGTCCAGCCGGCTGCTGTGCGCGGCGAGCAGCGCCCGCAGCGGCGCCGGGTCCGCCTCGCCCAGGCCGCGCTTCGGCAGCACCAGTACGGCCGCGCCCCGGCGCCGAGAGGCGAGCAGTACGAAGGACCGCTCCGTCTCGACGTGCAGCGGATGCATCGTCCAGCCGCTGCGCATCTCCCCGCCGACGTTGTGCACCCGTACCCCGACCTCGTCGACGACGGCGGTCATCGGCTTGGTCAGCGCCGGGTTCGCCCGGACGAGCAGCCCGACGTTCAGCCGGTAGATCAGTCGGGGATTGCGGAGGAACCGGAGCAGCAGCAGGTCGACGCCGACCATGATCGGCATCAGCACGACCAGCAGGGCGAGCACCGCCAGTGCCACGACCGTCGAGAAGTCCCCGGCCAGCGCGGCCCGGACGAGGACGGCCGCCACGACCACCGGGGTCAGGATCGTGGTCGGCCAGCGGAGGTACCAGGGGTGGTGGAAGCTGCGGGACTGCGCGGCGAACCCGTCGAGCAGGTCCTCGGCGGTCAGCGTGTAGCGCAGCGTCATCTCGCCGGTCGTCACGTGCTCCGAGGCCATGACGATGCAGCGTAGTTGGTCAGCGGTCGGCGACGCCCCCGGCCGATCCGCTGGCGGGCGGGTTGGACACTGTAGCGACCTGACCACCCCGTCCCCTCCGGAGTGCCCCAATGTGGTCCCTCGGCATCCCCACCTCCGTCTGGGTCTACCTGGGTACGGCGGTGGCGGTCTTCGGCACCGTCTGGACGTACCGCCGCCGGCTGCTCCGGCAGCCGTCCCGGCTCGAACGCGGCGACCTCGTGCCGCAGCAGGTCGGCTACCTGCACGCGGGGGAGCGGCTGGCCGTCTACGCCGCGCTGGCCGGCCTGCGCGCCGCCGAGGCGGTACGGCTGACGCCGGCCCGCACGCTGTCGGCGAACGGCCCGCTGGCACCCGGCGCCACCGCGCTGGACAAGGCGGTGCACGCGGCCGCCGGTGCCGGGGTGGCACAGCAGGCACTCCGGGCCGATCCCCGGGTGGTGGCGGCGGTCGGGCGGATCCGGGACGAGTTGGAGGAGGCCGGGCTGCTGCTCGGTCCGGCCGCCTCCCGCCGGGTCCGGCGCGGCGCCAGACTGATGCTGCTGCTGGTCGTCATCGGGGTCGCCGGGATCAGCGGCGACCTGGTGGGCGGGAGGTCGCCCGGTTGGCTTGGCCTGGCCACGCTCGCCGTGTTCGGTGGCTACCTCCTGCTGATCGCCAAGCTGCCCCGGGTGAGCGTCGCCGCCGAGGTGCTGCTCGGACAGCTTCGCCGGACGTACGACCACCTGGGCCCGCAGCACCGGCCCGCCCTGACCACCTATGGCCCGACGGCGACGGCGATGGCGGTGGCGTTGTTCGGTACCGACGTGCTCGGTCAACTCGACCCGGAGATGGGTGCCGAGGCGTACGTCGAGCACCGTGCCCTGGACACCGGACCGACCGGCGCACCGGGCTCCGGCTACGCCGGCTACGGCGGTGCCGACAGCGGCAGCGGCGACGCCGGAGGAGGCGGCTGCGGTTCCGGGAGCGGCTGCGGCGGTGGGGGCGGCGGCGGTTAGCGGGCTGTCAGGCCCCGGCCGGAGAAGGGATCATCTACACTTCGCGATCATGCGACGTGCCGGTGTCCACCCCGTCTTCATCGTGCTGATGCTCTTCTCCTTCGTCGGCCTGCTGGTGGCACCAGCCTTAGGCATGTGGGCGATCGAGGTGTGCATGCCCAACCCTCGCGATCCCATCGACCCCAACTGCCAGTTCGAGGCCGAGGGCCTGGAGACCCTGGCGATCGTGACGGCGATCGGCAGCCTGACGACGATGCTCGCGGCGGTCGGCTTCCAGGTGGGCCGCAACGTGGTCGCGGCGGCGCCGCAACCCGGCGTCTTCGCGCCGCCGCCGGCACCGCAGCCGGGACCCGGACGACCCGGGTACGCCCCGGCCGGGCGCCCGGTCTCCGGCCCCGGGCAACCGCAGGGGTGAATCAGCGGTCCGACAGGTCGGCCCGGCTCGTCGCGGTTCCGATTGACCGGGACCCTCGTGGCGACAGTCCGTCAGGCAGCGCGGTCGAGGACGTTCGCGCGGGCCACGGCGTACCGTTCGCGGACCAGCGGCACGGCGTCCGCCTCGTACGCCTTCACCTGCCCGACCGTCCAGGACGGCGGTCGCTGCCCGCCTGACAACACCCAGGCGGCCTGGCGGGCGGCGCCGGCGGCGACGTACTCCTCCAGTGGTGGCACGAGCACGGGGAGACCGAAGACCGTGGGCGCGATCCGGCGTACCGCCTCCGAGCGGGCGCCGCCGCCGACCAGGACGACCCGGTTGACCGTCGTGCCCTGCGCGATCATCGCGTCCAGCCCGTCAGCGAGTGCGCACAGCATGCCCTCCACCGCCGCGCGGGCCAGCAGCGCGGGGGTCGAGGTCCGCAGGGTCAGGCCGTGCACGGCTCCGGTGGCTTGCGGGCGATTCGGTGTGCGCTCGCCCTCCAGGTAGGGCACCAGGGCCAGCCCGTCGGCGCCCGGCGGGGCGGACAGCGCCAGCGCCGACAGCCCCGCGTGGTCCACCCGCAGCATCGTCGCGGCGGCGTCCAGCACCCGGGCGGCGTTGAGCGTGCACACCAGCGGCAGGAAACGGCCGGTCGTGTCGGCGAACCCGGCCACGATCCCGCTCGGGTCGGCGACCGGCACGTCGGCCACGGTGAACACCGTGCCGGAGGTGCCGATCGACACGATCACGTCGCCCGGTTCGGCGCCGACGCCCAGCGCCGCCGCAGCGCTGTCACCGGCACCGGGGCCCAGCGGTGCGCCGGTGCGCAGGTGCCCGGCCCGACCGGTCGGCCCGAGTACCTGCGGCAGCAGCACGTCATCCCGACCGAACGCCAACCGGAGCAGGTCCGGACGGTACTCACCGGTCGCGGCCGACCAGTACCCGGTCCCGCTGGCCTCGCTGCGGTCGGTGCGCAGCGCAGCCAGCCCCGGTGCGCCGGCCAGTCGCCAGGTCAGCCAGTCGTGCGGTAGACACACCGCAGCCGTACGGGCGGCGTTGTCCGGCTCCGCCGAGGCCAGCCAGCGCAGTTTGGTGACGGTGAAACTGGCGACCGGTACCAGGCCGACCGCCTCCGCCCAGGCTCGCTGCCCGGCCTCGCCGCCGCCGAGATCCTGGATCAGGTCGGCGGCGGCACCGGCCGAGCGGGTGTCGTTCCACAGCACGGCGTCCCGGACCACCGCGCCGTCGGCGTCCAGGCACACCATGCCCTGTTGCTGCCCAGCAACCGAGGCAGCCGACACGTCGTCCAGTCCGCCAGCCTGTGCGACCGCGTCGGAGAGCGCGGCCTCCCACGCGGCCGGCGGCACGGCGGTGCCGACGGGGTGTGGTGCGCGACCCTCCCGGACCAGCTTCCCGGTCTCGGCGTCCCGGATGACGACTTTGCACGACTGGGTCGACGAGTCAACCCCGGCGACGAGTGGCACCGGTCCCTCCCAAGGCTCGTCGGGTACGGGTCAGCTGGCGCGGTTGGTCAGCGGGGAGCGAACCAGGTGCTCGACGGCGAGCTGGCTGAGCCGGATCGAACCCACCTGGTCAATTTGTTCAATGGCTGAATTATTTGGCTGTGCTACGCCACTGTCAAGACCTCGACGCAACCATCCGCGAGGTCGCCGGCCGTACTGCCGTCATCAGCGGGTGGCGGTGACCTGGACGAAGGCCCGCCACGCGCCCGGCGTGAAGCGGAGGGTGCCGGCCGCCCGGTCCTTGCTGTCCCGCACGAGTACGACCCCAGCCACGTTGTCCGCCACCTCGACGCAGTTGTTGCCGCTGGAGCCGCTCCGGCTGGAGGTACGCCAGCGCGCACCGCTCAGGGCGTCCATGGCCTCATCACATCCTTGATCAGCTCGACCGACTGCCAGGTGGGCAACGCCACGTTGCGCACACTCTCCCACCTTGCCAGAAGCGTCTCGACCTCCTCGATGCGGTCCGCCACGGTCCCACCGAGCTGGTTGTCCAAGAAACCGACCCAGCCGCCGTCGTCCGAGCGGGCCAGGATGAACGAGCCTTCGAGCCCGACATGGAGGCCGACGCGGGCCGGGATGACATGCACACTGACGTTCGGACGCTCGGCGCTAGCGATCAGATGATTGAGTTGCCCGGTCATTACCTGGGCGTAGCCGTCAGCGAACCGGTGCAGAGCTGACTCGTCGAGCACGGCGGTGAGTTGCGGTGGATGATTCCGATCCAGGATGGACTGCCGGGCCATCCGGGCGGCGACCAGCCTTTCCACCTCCTCCTCGGTGAGGGTGACGTCGTTTCGGATGACCGCCCGTGCGTAGTCCTCGGTCTGGAACAGTCCGGGGATCAGCATCGGCTCGAAGCATCTGAGCTGTGTGGCCGTGCGTTCGGCGTCGAGCCACGGCCGGAACCAGATCGGCTCGCCGTCCCGTTCGGCGAGTTTGAGTAGCGAGACGAAGAGGTTGCCGGTGCCGAACACGGCGTCGGCGCGGGCCAGATAGACCCGATCGAGGGGGCGCTGGCCCAACTCGACCGCCGACACCATCGACGCCGAGTAGTTCGACCGGCGGCCGTACTCGTCCTGGCTGAGCCCGGCGTTGCTGCGCATCAGGCGTAGCTGGGTGCGGATCAGGTCCGCCGTGGGCTGCTGTTCGCTCTCCACAGTCCCTCCACAATCCCTTTCTCGCCTCCACTGGACACGGTGTGTGACGACCGATGCGGCCACTGAAAAGCCGAGGCCACGGCCGACGCCTTCCGACAGTAGGGCAACCACAGCAGAGTGTCACCAGTGGAGCGAGAGAGGGGCCCTCGTGATGGCGGACGAACCAGATGCCGGTACCGACGGAGTCGAGTACTCCTCCCGCCGACGCGACCGCAGCACGGCGACCGACCGGCTCGGCTGGTCGCACCTGCCCCGGCGCCCGCTCTGGCTCTGCCGGGTCTGCGCCACCGACTGGCCCTGCCTGACCGCCCGTACCCTGCTGCCGCTGGACTACGTCGCCGACCCGGTCGGGCTGGCCGTCTTCCTCGCCGGCCTGATGCAGGAGGCGATGGCCGACCTGCACCGGCTGCACCCGAGCCGCCGTCCGGATCCGAAGCTCATGCACGCGCGCTTCCTCGGCTGGGCGGCGCCCCGGCTGCGCATCGCCCGGGACCGCCTCCGCCTAAGCTCCGAGGAGGGACGGCACGAGCAGACCTGGAAGGGGCACGGAATGCCGGAGACGATCGTCGCGGACTTCTGGTTCGACCCCTCCTGCCCGTACACCTGGACGACCTCGCGCTGGCTGCTGGAGGTGGCGAAGGTCCGGCCGGTCGAGCCGCGCTGGCACCTGATGAGCCTCTCGGTGCTCAACGAGGGCCGGGACGACGACCCGGAGGGCGACCCCGAGGGCTACCTCTGGGTTCCGGTGCGGATCTGTGCGGCCGTCCGGCAGCAGCACGGCCCGGAGGCGCTGGCCCGGCTCTACACCGCGATGTGGACCACCGCCCGGGGCGACGGGGACTGGCTCGGCGACCTGCACACCGCGCTGGACGCCGCCGGCCTGCCGCGCGAGCTGGTCGAGGCCGGCATGTCGACCGGGTACGACGACGCGGTGCGCGCCTCGCACGCCGAGGCGATCGCGCTGGTCGGCGAGCACGTCGGCACCCCGATCATCGCTGTCACCGGCACCGACGGTCGGCGGATCGCCTTCTTCGGCCCGGTCATCTCGCGGATCCCGACCGGCGAGCAGGCCGGCCGGCTCTGGGACGGCACCCTGCTGGTCGCCGGTGTGCCCGGCTTCCACGAGCTGAAAGGCGCCCCGCACGCCGAGCCGCAGCTCGACTATCCGGGCTGAGCGGGGCCGTCTCCCGCGCGGTCCCGCCGGCGGTCGAGCAGCCGGTGGTAGGCGGCCAGCCCGTCCGGCACCCACTCCCACTCGGTCAGCCGCCGGGCCAGCTCCTCTTCGGTGAGGAAAGCGTGCCAGGCCACCTCCTCGACCTGCGGGTCGACCGGGGTAGCGCAGCACACCTCGTAGACGGCGGACCACCAGGCGTGCTCGGGAGTCTCGTAGCGGAACCTGAACAGCGGGGTCGGCGCCGGCAGGCCGGTCACCCCCAACTCCTCCTCGGCCTCCCGCCGGGCCGCCTCGTCGTAGGACTCGCCGGCACCGACGACCCCGCCGACGAACATGTCGTAGTGGGACGGGAAGACGAGCTTCTGTGCGGTACGCCGGTGCACGAAGATACGCCCCGCCGGGTCGCGGGCCAGCACGAAGACGGCCCGGTGCCGCAGTCGCCGGGCGTACGCCTCGCCGCGCGGGGCCTGCCCGACCACCCGGTCCCGCTCGTCGACGATGTCCAGGATCTCGTCCGCCGACCGCGTCACGGGACTACTCCACCTCCACCGCCTCGTAGGTCAGCACCAGCTTCTCGGTGAGCACACCGGTACCGCCGCTGGTGATCGTACTGACCTCCAGGTGTTTCGGCGTGGCACCGACGAGCTTGTAGCGCTTGACCGGCGTACCCGAGGCGTCGAGGACGAGCACGGCGGCGGCCGACCCGCCCCCGTCGCCCCGACCCGCGCGGACGTCGGCGATCCAGCTCTCGAAGCTGTCGGCGCCGTCCCGCGGCCGGACGACGGTCAGTTCGCCCTCCCGGGGCCGGCCGGGCAGCGTGCGGACCACATATTCGCCGTCGGAGGCGCTCGACTTGAACTCGACGACGTCCTGGCCCAGGCGCAGCCCGGAGACCTCGGTGATCTGCGGTATCACTGTCCCGTCCACCTCCAGGGCGAACGAGTGGCCGACGGCGGAGTCCTGGTCCGGAAGTGGCATGTCTGCCTCCTCTGCGTGCCGGTGCCGGCGCGGGGAAGCACCGGCTGCCACCAGATAACCAAATCACCCGCTCCTGGTCAGCCTCCTTGCCGACGCTTCGCACCACCGGTGGAGGATGGAACCATGCCGATGGATCCTGACCGACGGGTGCGTGATCGTCTCGACCGGGACCGCAACGTCTGGCTCTGTACGCTCCGGCCGGACGGCAGCCCCCACGTCACGCCGGTGTGGTTCCTCTACCGCGAAGACACCTTCTGGGTCGGCAGCGCCGCGCGGAACAGGAAGGTACGCAACATCGACGCCGACCCCCGGGTCTCGCTCGCGCTGGAGAACGGCGACGCCCCGGTGGTGGCCGAGGGGCGGGCTACGGTACTCCGCGCGGACTTCCCGGCCGAGATCGTCTACGCGTTCCACGGCAAGTACGCCGGTTGGGACGTCACCGTGCCGGTGCCGGGGGAGGGTCGGCGCACCCTGCTGCGGATTCCGGTCACCCGCTGGCTGCTGGCCGGCCGTGCCCGATGATCTCCCCACTCCCGGGCCGGCTCAGCCCGGCCACTGCCACTGCGCGACCATCGGGTGGTCCTCGCCGCACCGTCGGGTGTGATCCCGGCACTCCTGCCGGGCGTCGATCATCGCCTGCCGCAGGTCGGCGGCCCGGACAGCCAGCCCGGGTACCCGGTCGATCACGTCCATGACCAGGTGGAACCGGTCGAGGTCGTTCAGCATCACCATGTCGAACGGCGTGGTGGTGGTGCCCTCCTCCTGGTAGCCCCGGACGTGCAGGTTGGCATGGTTGGTCCGGCGGTAGGCAAGCCGGTGGATCAACCAGGGATAGCCGTGGTAGGCGAAGATGACCGGCCGGTCCCGGGTGAAGAGCGTGTCGAACTGCGCGTCGGCCAGCCCGTGCGGGTGCACGCCCGCGGGTTGCAGACGCATCAGGTCCACGACATTGACCACCCGTACCTTCAGCTCGGGCAGGTGCTGCCGGAGCAGGTCGGCGGCGGCGAGCGTCTCCAGCGTCGGGACGTCGCCGGCACACCCGAGCACCACGTCCGGCTCGGCCCCGGCGTCGCTGCTGGCCCACTCCCAGATCCCGACCCCGCGCCGGCAGTGCAGCTCCGCCTGCTCCATCGGCAGCCAGTTCGGGGCGGCCTGCTTCCCCGAGATCACCACGTTGACGTAGTGCCGGCTGCGCAGGCAGTGGTCCATGGTGCAGAGCAGCGTGTTGGCGTCCGGCGGCAGGTAGACCCGGACGATCTCGGCCTTCTTGTTCGTGACGTGGTCGATGAAGCCCGGATCCTGGTGCGAGAAGCCGTTGTGGTCCTGCCGCCACACGTGACTGGAGAGCAGGTAGTTGAGCGAGGCGACCGGGCGGCGCCACGGGATGTCCCGGGTGACCTTGAGCCACTTGGCGTGCTGGTTGAGCATCGAGTCGACGATGTGGATGAACGCCTCGTAGCTGGTGAAGATGCCGTGCCGGCCGGTCAGCAGGTACGCCTCCAGCCAGCCCTGGCAGAGGTGTTCGGAGAGCACCTCCATCACCCGGCCGCCGGGGGAGAGGTGGTCGTCCCCGGGCTCGATCGTGCCCAGGAACGTCCGGTCGGTGACCTCGAAGACCGAGGCCAGCCCGTTCGACTCCACCTCGTCCGGGCCGAAGAGCCGGAACCGGTCCGGGTTCGCCGCGATGACGTCCCGGAGCCAGCCGCCGAGGACCCCGGTGGCACCGGTGGCCGGGCTGCCCGGTCGGTCCACCCCGACGGCATGCTCCCGGAAATCGGGCAGCACCAGGTCGCGGAGCAGGACGCCGCCGTTGGTGTGCGGGTTCGCGCTCATCCGCCGGTCGCCGCGCGGAGCCAACTCGGCCAGCGCCGGCAGCGGCGCGCCGGTCGCGTCGAAGAGCTCCTCCGGCCGGTACGACCGCAGCCAGCGCTCCAACTGGGCCAGGTGGTCGGGATTGTCGCGTACCCCCTCCAGCGGCACCTGGTGGGACCGGAACGTCCCGGCGACCTGCTCGCCGTCGACCTCACCCGGCCCGGTCCAGCCCTTCGGGGTCCGCAGCACCAGCATCGGCCAGCGTGGCCGCTGCACCGGCCCGCCGCGCCGGGCCCGCCGCTGGATCTCGGTGATCTCGTCCAGCGCCCGGTCCAGGCAGGCCGCCAACTCCCGGTGCACCCGGGCCGGCTCGTCCCCGGCCACCACGTACGGCCGGTAGCCGTAGCCGCCCAACACGTCCAGCAGGTCCTGCTCGGGCATCCGGGCCAGCACCGTCGGGTTGGCGATCTTGTAGCCGTTGAGGTGCAGGATCGGCAGCACCGCACCGTCCCGGACCGGATCGAGGAACATCGTGGAGAGCCAGCTCCCGGCCAGCGGACCGGTCTCCGCCTCGCCGTCACCGACGACACAGGCCACCAGCAGGTCCGGATTGTCGAACGCGGCCCCGTAGGCGTGCGCGAGCGAGTAGCCCAGCTCGCCGCCCTCGTGGATCGACCCCGGCACCTCGGCGGCGACATGGCTCGGGATCCCGCCCGGGAAGGAGAACTGCCGGAACAGCCGGGCCATTCCGGCCTCGTCCCGACTCACCGACGGGTACAGCTCGGAGAAGGTCCCCTCCAGCCAGGTGTTCGCGATGATCGCCGGAGCGCCGTGTCCCGGGCCGGTCACCAGCATCGCGTTCAGGTCGCGGGCCACGATCAGCCGGTTCAGGTGTACGTAGACCAGGTTCAGCCCCGGGTCCGTCCCCCAGTGGCCCAGCAGGCGCGGCTTGACGTGCTCCGGCCGCAGCGGCTCCCGCAGCAGCGGGTTCGCCAGCAGATAGATCTGCCCGGCGCTCAGATAGTTGGCGGCCCGCCAGTACGCGTCGATCCGGCCCAGTTCCTCGTCGGTCAGCCGAGGCTGCGGGTCCAGCGCAATTCCCATCATCCGAGCCTGCCCCGAGCCGGCCCGCCCCGGGACCGGAACGGCGATCTCGGCAGGCTCACTCACTCCTGGATGTACACCCCGTGCGCGCCGCGTACCACCACCACCGGCGAGGTCGAGTGGTAGAGCATCGCCTGACTGACCGAGCCGAGCATGCCGCGCCAGGGCTCGTCACCTCGGGCGCTGACCACCACGAGTTCGGCCCGGCGGGTCTCCTGGGCCAGCGTCGACTCCGGGTCGCCGGTCCGGACCTGCTGGTTGACCCGGACCGAGGGATACTTCCGCTGCCACGGCGCGACCGCCTCGGCGAGCTGCTCGACGACCTCGGGCGGCGGGGCGCCGTCCGTACCGTCCGGGTCGCAGACCTGCATCACGACCAGGTCGGTGCGGTGCCGCTCGGCGGTGTCGAAGGCGAAGTCGAGGGCGCTCAGCGAGCTGGCCGAGCCGTCCACCCCGACCAGCACCGGCCCGGTCAGCGGAAGCTGTTCCCGGGCGACCAGCACGCTGCATCCCGCCCGCGCGGCGAGCTGCACGGCGGTGGCGTCGGAGGGGGTCGGCACGTCGGAACCCGCCGACAGCCCGCCGTCGCCGATCACCAGCAACGCGGCGGAACCCGACTCCCGGAGCAGGGTGGTGATCACCGGTCCCTCGATGAGCGCGCAGGAGACCTCGACGCCCCGCTGGGCCTCGATCGCGACGGCGCCCGCCCGTTGCAGCAGCTCCTCGGCGGGGCGGCGGGGCTCCTCCGGCATCGGCTCCGACGGGTCCGCGACCCAGTTGAACGCGTGCACGATGCGCAGCGGGCGGGAGTGCAGGACCGCCTCGCGGGCCGCCAGCCGGACCGCCGTCATGCTCAGCCGGGAGTCGTCGACCCCGACCACGACCAGCGCGTCCTGTGGAGCGTTCACCGTCGTCCCGGGGTCATCCGGCCACCGGCCCGCCATCGGTTACCTGGGGTATCCCTCGCACCAGCAGAGAGTATCCGGACGGTACGGCGGTCGTCGGCGGATTCGGCCAGTACGGCCGGCGGGTGCCGGTCCGTCAGTGCTCGACCCGCAGTACGGCGGCGGTGGCGTTGTCCCGACCGCCCGCGACCAGGGTGTCGGCGAGTATTCCCCGGACCGTCTCGGCAAGGCTGCCGGTCGCGCCGAGCCGGCTGGCCAGGCGCTGGTAGTCGAGCTGTTCGGCGACCCCGTCGGTGCAGAGGCAGTAGACGTCGCCGGGCCGCAGCGTGACGTTGAGCAGGTCCGGCTCGGGCATGGCCGGGTGGCCCACGTAACGGGTGAGCTGGTAGCGGGCGGCCGCCGCCGCCGGCGAGTCCGCCGGGTACCAGCCGTAGACGGCACCGAGCCAGGCGGCCGTGTGGTCGACGGTGAGCAGTTCGAGCAGCCCGTCCCGCAGCCGGTACGCACGGGAGTCGCCGATCTGCACGAGCCAGCCGGCCAGCTCGGTCACGCCGACCGGGTCCGCTGCCGTACCCGCCGGGGCGGCACGGGCGATCGGCGCGGTACGCCGGGCCCCGCCCCCGTCGCCGCTGACGCCCGAGCCGGTCGGGGACGGTGCCTCGCCGACCGCGCCGCCGGCCGCCGGAGTCGGGCCGGCGTCGACCGGTCCGGTGGCCGGCGGGACGACGACCAGGCCGGTGAAGGTGCATCCGGTCAGCTCGTTCAGCTCGGCACCGGCCGCCCGGACCCGGGACTGTGCCCGGGCCATCGCGGCGCGGAGCTGACCGGGACCGACGTCGGGCGCTGCCGCGCGTACCCCGGCGACCATCGTCTCCATGGTGGTGCCACCGGCTACGGTGCTGCCCCGGCCGTCGCCCATCCCGTCGGCGACCGCCAGGAACGGCAGCACCGGATCGACGTGCAGTACGTCGAAGTTCGCCGAGTAGCGCTGACCCACCCGGCTGCCCCCGGCGACGGTGAGCCGGTGGCCGGCGAGCGGGTAGCTGCGGCTGACGTCGCCCTCGGCGGGCATCCGGTCCGGACCCGTCACAGGGCTTCGGTGCATGGCCGGGAGGTTAGCAGGATTTGCCAACTGACCAGGCGGTATATGCGAATCCCCGCAGATCTCCGCCACTGCCGGTTCTGTGCTGGTCCGGCCCGGTCCCGTTGTGCCGCGCGGGGGCGGGCTGGACTGCGAGGATGGGGCGGTGAACCTGCCCGACGTGCTGCGCCGGCACCGGCTGCTCGCCGTCGTGCGGGGGGACGATCCGGATGCGGCGCTGGCCAGCGTACTGGCGCTGGCGGAGGCGGGCATCGCACTGGTCGAGGTGTCGCTGACCTCCCGGGACGAGGCCGGGGTGCTGGTCCGGGCCCGGGCGGCGTTGGGGCCGGACGCGCCGCTGGGCGCCGGTACGGTGCTCACCGAGTCCGACGTGGTGCAGGCGGAGCAGGCCGGTGCGTCGTTCGTGGTGACGCCGGGGCTGGTGCCGGCGGTGGCCGAGGCGGTCCGGCTCGGGCTGCCCGCCCTGGTCGGTGCGCTGACCCCGACCGAGGTGGTCGCGGCCAGCCTGGCCGGGGCGGCCGCGGTGAAGCTCTTTCCGGCGTCGCTCGGCGGCCCGGCCTATCTCCGGGCGCTCCGGGAGCCGTTTCCGGACGTCCCGTTCGTGCCGTTCGGTGGGGTGGACGTCGAGTCGGCCCCGGAATACCTGTCGGCGGGTGCCGTCGCGGTGGGCGCCTCCGAGTCGCTGCTCGGTACGGCGCCCCAGGGTGGTGACCTGACCGCCCTCCGGCTCCGCGCCACGGCGTTCCGCGCCGCGCTCTCCTGAACGGCCCGCTCTGAGGTGTCCGGGGCATGGACCTCCGTCCGGGGTCGCGTCAACTGGGGTTGACAAGGATGGCACTGTCAACCTAAGTTGACAGCATGAGTCAGGCAACGGATCTGGCGGCGGCAGCCGGCAGCACCGATCCACGGATCGGGCTGCGTGCGGTGGTGGCCCTGCGCCGGTTGTTGGAACGCCTGGAGGTCGTCCAGGTCGACAACGCCCGGCGTCAGGGCTGGTCCTGGCAGGAGATCGCCGACGCACTCGAGGTCAGCAGGCAGGGAGTTCACAAGAAGCACGCCGGCCGGGCGTCGGCGCGTACCCAGGGAGGGGCATGATGTTCGAGCGGTTCACGGTGCAGGCCCGGGACGTGGTCCGGGGAGCGGTGGCGGCCCGCGAGCGGCTGGGCCACCGGAACGTCGGCACCGAGCACCTGCTGCTCGCCCTGCTGGACGCGGAGAAGAGTTCCGTCGCCGGGCTGCTCAACCAGGCCGGCGTGGATGCCGCGCGGGTGACCGAGGCGATCGACCGGAAGGTCGGCCGGGGCACCGACGAACTCGGCGACCGCGACGCGGAGGCGCTCCGCTCGATCGGCATCGACCTGGCGGCGGTCCGGTCCAAGCTTGAGGAGTCGTTCGGCGAGGGCGCCCTGGAGTCGCCGCCGGCCCGGTCGGCACGGCGGGGCCTCTTCGGCGGCTGGGACCTCTCCAACCGCTTCTCCGGCCGGGCGAAGAAGGTGCTGGAGCTGGCCCTGCGCGAGGCGGTCCAGCTCAGGCACCGGGAGATCGGCGCCGAGCACATCCTGCTCGGGCTGCTCCGCGAGGGTAACGGGCTGGCCGCACTGGTGCTGACCGAGGCCGGACTGGACCTCGCCGAGCTGCGCCGCCGTACCCTCGACTCCCTCCGCAGGGCCGCCTGACCGGCGCCGGCCGTTCGCCGGGTGCCCCCAAGCCGCCTGACCAGCCGGACCCGCTGGCGGCGTGCGCCGGGGCAAACCCGTCCGACATGCGCGATTGTTCACGTCCGTCCGGGTCGCTGACGGAGGCAAGCTGCTGCACACTGGCGGCCGTGAAGGCGCACGAGGAAAGCACGGACGGCGTCCCGGCGGGTCTCCGGACCGGCGGTGCCGGGGCTGCCCAGACCGGCGGTGCCGGCGGTCCCCGGTCGGCGGTGGTGGTCAACCCGGTGAAGCAGACCGACCTGGACGGGCTGCGTCGTACCGTCATCGACACGCTGTCGGCCGCCGGCTGGCCCGAACCGGCCTGGTTCAGCACCACAGTGGACGACCCGGGCGAGGGGCAGGCCCGGCAGGCGGTCGAGGCCGGCGCCGAGGTGCTCTTCGTCTGCGGCGGCGACGGCACCGTGATGTCCTGCGTCGGCGCCCTGGTCGGCACCGACGTGGCGATGGCCATCCTGCCGGCGGGCACCGGCAACCTGCTCGCCGCCAACCTCGGGCTCTCCGGCGACCTGGCCGCCGGGCTGGAGGTGGCGATCGAACAGGGTCGGCGGCGCATCGACGTCGGCGCCTGCGGGGACCAGTACTTCACCGTGATGGCCGGGATGGGCTTCGACGCGAAGATGCTCGAGGCCACCTCCGAGACCACCAAGGCCCGGGTCGGCTGGCCGGCGTACGTGATGGGGGCGCTGCGGCACCTGCGGGACCGGCCGATGCGGGTGTCGATCCAGATCGACGACCAGCCACCCCGGCGGCGCCGGGCCAAGACGGTCCTGGTGGCCAACGTCGGGCGGTTGCAGGGCGGGGTACGACTGCTCGTCGACGCCGAACCGGACGACGGCTACCTGGACGTCGCCGTGCTCACCCCCCGGACGCTCAACCACTGGCTCTCGCTCGGCTGGGCGGTGCTGCGGCGCCGCCGCCGGGTGCCCGGGATGGAGGTGCTGCGCGGCCGGCAGGTCACCATCACCAGCAACCGGGCGCAGCCGCGCGAGCTGGACGGGGACGTCATCCCCGCCGGCCGCACGCTGGAGGTGTCGGTGCGCCCGCAGGCGCTCCTGCTCTGCGTACCGAAGCCGGAGACCGAGCCGGACCTGGCGGTGGACGCCGACGCGGTCGCCGAACGGGGGGAGCGTCGGGTGGAGGAGGCGCAGTGAGCAGTACCCGGCTGGTTCCCGAGACCCGCTGCATGGCGGACGACGAACTCTCGGCCGACGACGCCTGGCACACCCTGCGCCGGCACGGTGGCTGGCACCTGGTCCGGGACGCCTTCATCCGGTTCCGCTACGGCGACGCGTTCAGCCACTCCCGGGCGTTCGCCCTGCAACTCTGCCTCGCCGTGGTGCCGTTCCTGATCGCGCTCGCCGGCCTGATCAGTGACCTCGGGGCGGACGAGGGCGGCCTGGTGGTCGCCGACACGGTGATCGCGCTGACCCCGGGCGCCAGCGACGCGGTGGTCAGGGAGCTGCTGGTCGACTCGGAGCAGACCGAGGACGCCGGCGAGCTGGCCCTGGCGCTCGGCCTGATCACCGGGCTGGTCGCGCTGACCACCACGATGGCCCAGGTGGAACGCGGGGCGAACCGGATCTACGGGGTGGAGCGGGACCGGCCGGCACTGTGGAAGTACGTCCGGGCCGCCGTCCTGGCACTCACCGCCGGGGCACCCGCGCTGGCCGGCTTCCTCATCCTGGTCGGCGGCGGCGAACTGGGCCGCTCGATGGCGCGGTACTACGACTGGTGGGGGCCGTCGGCCAGCCTCGCCTGGGACGTGCTGCGCTGGCCGTTGAGTCTCGGGCTGACCGTCTTCGCCGTCGCGGTGCTGTTCCGGCACGCGCCGCGCCGCCGGCAGCCGGGCCTGTCCTGGCTGCTCTTCGGCGCCGGGTTCAGCATCGCGCTGTGGTGGCTGGCCAGCATCCTGCTCGCCGGCTACGTGTCGTACAGCGACGCGTTCGGCGCCACCTACGGCGCGCTGACCGGGATGATGGCACTGCTGCTCTGGGCCAACCTGACCGGCATAGCGCTCTTCGGCGGCCTCGCCTTCGCCGCCCAGTTGGAGGCGCTGCGGATCGGCGAACAGGAGCCGGCCGAGCCGGACCGCTGGGAGCCCGACCGGACCGACCCGGGGGAGGCCGGTACAGGCGTCGATCCGGCGGAGCGGCTCGGCCGGACCCTGCCCGGGCCACGGGCCACCGCAGGGCGGGTGGCCGACCCGGTCGGCTCCGGCACGGAGCCGCGCGACGGCTGACGGGTGTACGCCGCCCGCGCCGCGGGTACCGGGCAGGCCAGAACCGAGAAGGGAGTTCTGGCGTGGCGACGGTCAGCGAACAGTTACGGCGACCTCTCGGACACTTCGCCGAACGCAGCCTGGCCGGGCTCGCCCTGGTCGCCGGCACCGGTGCCGGTTTCGGCGTGCTGCTGCTGCTGGTCCGGTTCCACTGGGAGCCGCTGCACCGGGCCGACCACGGCACGGCGGCCTGGTTCAACGAGGTGGTCTCGGCCAACGACGGCCTGGTCACCGTACTCCGGGCGATCACCTCGCTGGGCGGCCGACCGATCATGCTCTGGCTGGTCACCATCGCGGTGGTGGGCCTGCTGATCCGCCGGCAGGGCCGGCTCGCGGTCTACCTGATCGTCACCGGTCTCGGCGCGCTGGTGCTCGACCCGTCGCTGAAGGAACTGGTCGGCCGGCTCCGTCCGGTGGTCGACATCCCGGTCGCCTCGGCGCCGGGCAACAGCTTCCCCAGCGGGCACGCCCTCGGGTCGATGGTCGCCTACGGCGCCCTGCTGCTGGTCTTCCTGCCCGCGATGCGACGCGGGTGGCGCCGGGCGGCGGTCGGGTTCGTCGTCGCGGTGGTACTCGCGGTCGGGGTGACCCGGATCGCGCTCGGCGTGCACTACCTCTCCGACGTCCTCGCCGGCTGGCTGCTCGGCCTCGCCTGGCTGGGCGTCACCGCGTACGCCTTCCGGCTGTGGCGCCGCGAGCGGGGTCGCCCGGTCCGGCCGCTGGCCGAGGGGCTGGAGCCGGAGGCGGGTCGGGAGATCAGCCCGGCACCGGCCGAGGACCACCTGCTGCCGCACCCCCGGGCGGCCGTCGCCGAGGTACTCACCGGCTGGGTGCTGGTCTTCGGCGCCCTGTACGCCTTCGGCATGCTGGTCAGCTATTACTCGAAGGGCAGCTTCGTCGAGACCCTCGACCGGGAGGTGCCGGAGTGGTTCGCCGCGCACCGGACCGAATCCCTCAACGACCTCAGCTACCTGGCGAGCAAGGCGGGCGACACCCACGCCATCCTGCTGGTCTCGCTGGTCTTCTGCCCGCTGGCGTTGGCCTTCTGGCGGCGCTGGCGGCCGGTGCTCTTCCTCGCGTTGACCATGTTCGGCGAGCTGACCCTCTTCCTGGCGTCGGCCCGGGCGGTGAACCGGCCCCGCCCCCCGGTCGAGCACCTGGACGGCCACCTGCCGACCGCGTCCTTCCCGTCCGGGCACATCGCGGCGACCATGTGCCTGTGGGTGGCGATCGCCCTGCTGGTGATGCCGCGCACCGATCGGTGGTGGCGCTGGCTGACCGTACTGGCCGCCGTCGTCATGCCGCTGGCGGTGGCCACCTCCCGGATGTACCGGGGGATGCACCATCCGAGTGACTTCGCCGGGGCCACGCTGCTCACCGCGCTCTGGATCGGCCTGCTCTGGCTGGTGGTGCGCCCCAACGCGGAACTCTCCGAGGACAGCCGGCGGCAGGGCGGCGACGGTGCCGGTACGGGGCCGGCCGGGTCGAGCCGCCCGACCGGCGGGACGCGGACGGCGGAGACCGCGCCGGGCAGCCCGGCCGACCTGTCGAGCCTCGACGACGAACTGGCCCGGGCGGCCCGGCCGGACTGAGGCCGGCGGCCACCCGGAGCCGGACGGGAACGAGGACGGGGGTGCGGCCGGGTGCGGGCGATGACCTACAACATCAGGAACGGCGGGCGCGACGGCGCCGACCCGGGCCGGCTCGACCGGATAGTCCAGGTCGTCGCCGAACAGCGGCCGGACGTCCTGGCGTTGCAGGAACTCCGGGGCCTGCGCCGGGACCGCGACCGGCTCGACACGGTGGCGCGGCGGCTCGGCATGCGGGCGTACCTGGCCGGTGGATGGTTCGGGCAGCCGGTGGCGATCCTGGTGCGGCCGCCGGTCGAGGCGGTTGCGGCGGCGTCGGTCCGCCGGCCGTTCCACCACGGGGCGCAGCGGGTCGTACTGGCGACCGACCGGGGGCCGCTGACCGTGCTCGGCACGCACCTGCATCCGTACTCCGGACGGCGCCGGCTGCGTGAGGCCGGCTGGCTGGTCGGCGCGGCCGGTCGGGGCGGACCGGACCGGAGGCCCTTACCGGAGCGGCTGGTCCTGCTGATGGGTGACCTGAACACGCTCGACCCGCTCGACCGGCACGACGAGCGGATCGGCCGGCTGTTGCCGGAATATCGGGGACGGCACCTGATGCCGGACGGGGTGACCGTGGACAGCCGGGCGGTCGCCGCGCTGTACCGGGCGGGTTTCGTGGACCTGTTCCGGCCGCAGGGTCCCGGCACGCCGACGGACCGGGCGGAGCCGCCGCAGACCGTACCGACCGGCGCGGGCGGCGGGGTGGAGTTCACCGCGATGCGACTGGACTACCTGCTCGGCACGCCGCCGCTGGCCCGGTTGGCCCACCACCCTCGGGTGGTCACCGGTGGAGCCGCGGAATCCGCGTCGGACCACTACCCGGTCACCGTCGAGTTCGACCTGCACCCGCGCTGAGCACCACGGGGACGGCTCAGGTGCCGAGTCCGACGTCGCGGGCGAGCAGGGCCGCCTGGACCCGGTCCGCGACACCCAGCTTCGCGAAGATCGCAGAGAGCTGGTTGCGTACCGTCTTCTCGCTGAGCCCGAAGTGACGGGCGATCTTGGCGTTGGTGTCGCCGAAGGCGAGCCGACCGAGGATGTCCCGCTCCCTGGCGGTGAGCTGGTTGAACGGGGCGGGCAGCTCGACCGGCCCCCGGTTGAGGGTGGTCAGCACCGACGGCCCGATGCCCGGCCCCAGCACGACACCGCCCTGCGCGACCGTACGCAGCGCGTCGATGACGGCGTCCGGATCCGTGTCCTTGAGCACGTAGCCCCGGGCACCCGCCCGCAGCGCCCGAGCCACGATCTCCTCGTCGTTGGCCATCGTCAGCATCAGCACCTTGGTCTCCGGGCAGGACTGGACGATCCGGGCGGTGGCGTCGACACCGTCGCCGTCCGGCAGCGTCACGTCCATCGCGATCACCTCGACCCGCTCGCTGACCGCGGTGCTGATCGCCTCGGCGGTGGTCGCCGCCTCGAAGACCTCACTCACCCAAGCCTCGCCCTCGAGCATGGTGCGCAGCCCTCGGCGCACCACCGGGTGGTCGTCGACGATGAGGATCCGTCCACCGTGCACCATGCTCGTCGCCGCCTCTGCCCGCACACCGCGTCCTGTGCGCTGCCAGCGGCCGGCAGAATGGCACCGCGGAGCCGGGCTGCGCATCGCGGGTTCAGCGTAGCGGGCTAGCCGGTCCGGCCCGCGTCACTGTCCGGACTCTGGTTGCTGGCGGCCTGCGGGGCTGTGCCGGCGGGCTGTGCCGGGGCACTCCTCGGCTGCGGCACATCCGACTCCGAGCCGGTGTCGACGGACCGGTGGGCGACTCCCCAGCAGCCGTCCGGGCCACCGGAACCGGGATCGGGCCCGTCGTCGCCACCCTTACGGCCGGCAGCGGCGGCATCTACGGCCGGTACCTCGGTGGCCGCTCGTCCGAGAGTGCCGGGGCTGTCCTGTGCCGTCGTACCCGTCGCCTGGTCGGGTACGGTCGCCTGGAACGGCAGACGCACCCGGATGGACGTACCATGTGGACTGCTCGGGGTGATGTCGAATTCGCCGCCGAGTTCGGTGGCCCGTTCCCGCATCGAGTCGAGGCCGACCCCACCGGGCCGGCGCGGGCCTAGCCCCACCCCGTCGTCCACGATCTCCACCGTCAGCGCCCGGTCCCGATGCACGTTCACCCGGCAGGTGCTGGCCCGGGAGTGTCGGGTCACGTTGTTCAGCGCCTCGGCGACGATCCGGTACGCGGCCACCTCGATCGCCGCCGGCAGCCCCTGGAGGTTCCCGTCGACCTGCAACCGCACCGAGAGGGTCGGGGTGTCGAACCGGGCGCACTCGTTGCGCAGCGCGGCGGCGAGCCCCCGGTCCAGCGCCGGCGGCCGGAGCTGGTCGACGAGCTGGCGTACCTCGGCGGTGCAGGTCTGCAGGTCCGCGGTGAGCGCGTCGAGGATCCGACCGGTGCGGGGCTGCCCGGCGACGAGCTTGTGCGCCGCCCGGACCTGCATGGCCATCCCGGCCAGCGTCGGGCCGAGCCCGTCGTGCAGGTCGCGGCGGAGCCGCCGACGCTCCTCCTCGCGGGCGGTGATCAGCCGCTCCCGCGACTCCTGGAGGTCGTGGATGAGCCGGACGGCGTCGGCCGCCACGGCCGCGTGCAACGCCAGATCGCCCAGGAGCCGCCGTTCCACCGGGGTGAACCGGCTCGCCGCGCTCCGGTTGGCGACCAGCAGCCGGCCGACCCGTTCCCCCCGGGTCACCATGTCGAACGCCTCGACCGGGGTGTTCGCGGTGCCGTGCGCGGCGAGGACCCGCGGCCCCTCCCGCCCCTCGACCTCCACCGCGACGTGCGGCACCCGCAGCGACCGCGCGATGGTGTCGGTCAGCAGCGGCAGCACCGCGCCGGGCTCGACGGTACGGCCGAGCAGTTCGCCGAGCCGGGCCATCACCTGGTACGGGTCGTCCCGGTCGCCGTAGAGCAGCCGGTTGACCCCTCGCTGCACCCGGCCCCGGGCCGGCTCGAAGGCGACCGCGATCAGCCCGGTCGCGACCAGCGAGGCGTTCGAGGTGCTGCCCGCCATCAGCAGGTCGCGCAGCAGGGTGATCAGCCCGACGAACGCGGCGATCACCAGCAGGCTCATCACCAGCCAGACGATGGTCCGGTTGATGACCTGGTCCAGCCCGTACAGCCGGTAGCGCAGCACGGCGACGGCCATTCCGATCGGTAGCGCCACGACCATGATCACCCACGACCCGGGCAGGTTGATGGTCTCCAGGACGAGGCCGAGCAGCAGCAGGATGGCGGAGGCCAGCAGACAGGCCAACTGGGCTCGTGTCTCACCGTCGGCCCGGCGCCAACGCAACAGTACCGAGACGAGCACCCCGACCATCGCGGCCACCGTCACCGCGATCGCGATCGCCATGACCAGGACGAGTGTCCGGGCCCGCTGCGTCGGCGCCGCCCCCGCGACGCTGATCAGGCTGTACGGGTCGTCCAGAGCGGCCACCGCACCGGCGAGCGCGGCGACGACCGTGCCGAGCACGATCACCACTGCCAGCGGTCGCCACCGCGGTGACGGCAGCCGCCCGTCCGGGAAGACCAGTAGCGCGAGGAAGATCAGTCCGTACGGTGGCCACCATGCCCACTGGCTGAGCCAGGCCAGCGGCAGCACGTTCCCCCAGCTCTCCGCGAGCACGGCCACGCTCGCCGCCCCCCCGGCGGCGAGCATGAGCCGGCCCACGAGATGCCCGGGTATCCCGAGCAGGATCAACGCGCCCATCGTGGTGAACGCGACGGCGATCACCGCGACTTCTCCGGTGAGCTGGACCGTCGTCTCGCCGGCGTTGACCAACTGTCCGGTCACCGCGAGTGCGACGACTACGGCTGCCCCGACCAGTCCACTGACCCGGCCTACGGGCCACTGCCTGGTGCCCTCGGTGGACGTCACCCCGTCTACCCCTGTCCGATCAAGCTTTCAGTGTGTCCAGCCGGCGGCGTGCAGGGTGTTGTGGAACCACCCGCCCTGGTTCATCAGCCGGATGCCGCCGGAGGGCGAGTCGCCACCCGGGAAGTGCGCGGCGTCCTGGGCCAGCGTGCCGCCGCCGAGCTGCGGCAGCGCGGCGATCGCCTCGTCCACGGTCAGCCCGGAGTCGGCGACGATCTCCGGGTGCCGGCGGATGTAGTCGCCGACGTGCTGGACGACGGCCTGTAGCCGGCCCTGGATCAGCTCCGGGTCGGGATCCTCCAGCGTCGGCACCAGCCCCTCCAACTCCCAGGCGTGGCTGAATACCGGCGCGAGCCGACGGCCCGCCTTGTCGAAGAACTCAAGGCCGCCCTGGGCCTTGGCGCCGATGTCCTTCTCGCTCAGCATCTCCGCGACGCTGCCGTAGGCGTGCGCGAAGCTGTTGTCGCTGGCGATGACGATCGGTTCGATCTCCGTACGGCGAACCGGGCCAATCGGCTTAGCGGTCATGACACTCCCCTCGTAATCCAATCTCGACGGTTCTCGGCGCTGGTGGGTGACGGTCCTCCGCAGCCTAGGCCCGCTGTTCAACGGGGCGCGGAACGGTCCGTCGACTGACGCATCATGTCCCGTCGGCGGTCCCGCAGGCCCGGGACCGGTGTCCCAGTCCACTCGGGAAAATCCGGCGTGTCTTCGTACGGTCCGGTACCCGACCGGATCTGGTCGACGACTCTCCGCCCGGAGCCGCCGGTCCGGGGCCCGGCCGGCGGTACTCGATGTCGGGTCGATGCCGACTCGATGCGCCGTACCGGCACTCTCGTCGGCGGTGCCAGCCGCCACTCACCACGGCCGGCACTTCACCGATCGCCAACCGGGGAGACCTATGACGCCCGAGTCGTCGGCAACCGCGAGCCGGAGTTCCGGCCTCGCCATGCCGCTGCGCGGGCGGACCTCGGCTCCCACCCGCCATGCGGCCTGGTCCGGGCAACCCGAGCCGGCCGACCTGATCGTCGAGCTGCTGGACCGGATCAGCCTCGCCGGCTGGACCGTGCGGCAACGGGCCGGGCGGACCGTGGTCACCCCGGCGCTGCCGGTCAACCGCCTGCAGGGCTGGAAGCTGCACGTCTCGGCAACGCCCGGGAACGCGCCGCTGGTGCTCGCGGCGTGCGCGCCGGTGCTGGTCGAGACCGGTACCGAATTCAGCTTCGTCGCCACCACGGCGGGACTCGCCGAACTCAACGCTCCCCGGGCACCGAGGGCCGGGGCCGGAAAGTTCCTCACCGTGCACCCCGCGACCGACGAACTCTTCCGGGAACTGGCGCGACGTCTCGACGAGGCGACCGCCGGCTACGTGGGGCCGGCCGTCCTCTCCGACCGGCCGTACCAGTGGGGCGGGGTGGTGCACTACCGCTACGGCGCCTTCGGCGGGGTCGGCGTACTGGACGACGACGGCCGGTACCGGCGCTGCCTGGTCGATCCGGAGGGCAACCTGGTCGAGGACCGGTGCGAGCCGGTCTTCCGGCCACCGGCCTGGGCCGAACCGCCGTTCGACTCCGCGCCGGGGCGACCGGCCCCGGCGGTGCCCGGGGGACCGGCGTGGCCAACCGGCCCGGCCGGGTCCAGTTGGTCGGTCGCGTCGATGCAGGTCTTGGGGACGTCCAGCGCCGAACCGGTCACCGGTTCGGCGGGGACGGCCGGGTCCGTGGGGGGCGGACCG